>NZ_JBVJYZ010000017.1:124705-154844 GCF_055600045.1 Streptomyces sp. NPDC038280 | reverse complement strand
TCGTAGCCGGAGTCCAGCAGGCCCATCCAGCGGTCCAGGCGCAGGATGTTGTCGTCACCGACGTCGGACGGGCCGGCTTCCAGGACGCAGACGGTGACGGACGGGTCCTCGCTGAGCCGCGCGGCCACCACATTCCCGGCCGTCCCGCCGCCGACAACGACATAGTCGAACTCCTCCGTGGCGCCGGCGGCAGCGGTCGTCGACACGGTCGGGGTGGTCTCAGTGCTGTGCGTGGACATGGGTCTCCGGCTCACTCTCGTTGTCCGTTCCGGTGACGGTGACGGTGCTGGGGGTGGACAGGGGGGCGGTGTCGGTGGCGGCGTGGTCGGCCAGGACACCCGTGCGGTGGCGCTGGACGAACCAGTAGTAGGCGAAGCCGCCGAGCATCACGACGCCCACGAAGAGGAAGGCTCCCCAGCGCAGGTACCAGTGGTAGGGGGCGGCGGCGTTGTACACCTCGGCGCGCGGCCAGGCGAGGTTGAAGGTCATGAAGCCGCCCCACACCACGGCGACGATGTTGACGGGCAGACCCCAGCGGCCCAGCGAGAACTTGCCGTCCCCGGCCGGCTTCCATGTGCCGCGCACGCGGGCGACGAGCATCGGCAGGGTCACCAGCAGATAGGCGACGTAGATCATGATGATGCCGATGCTGGTGACGACGGAGAAGATCTGGGGCTGACGGATGTTCACCAGCAGGATGCCCAGGGCGAGTACGCCGACGATGACGGCGGGCAGCACCGGGGTGTGGAAGCGCGGGCTGACCTTCGCCATCAGGGACGCGGCCGGCAGGTTGTTGTCGCGGGACATCGCGAACGCGAGCCGGATGGCGGCGGTGTGCACGGCCAGCGCACACACGGTCACCGCGATCAGCACGCACCACAGCATCAGCTTGCCGCCGGTGTCGCCGAGCACGTCGAGGACCACGTACTGCAGTCCGTCGCTGGTGATGCCCTTGCCGTCGAGGCTGCTGACGCTCATCAGCGCGAGGATGAGGATGAGGCCGCCGAGGACGAACGAGGCGAGGAGCGCCCGCAGGATGGCGCGCGGCGCGTTCCGGGACGGGTCGACGGACTCCTCGCCGAGGGACGCCGCGGTGTCGAAGCCGTACATGACGTACGCGGAGGCCAGGGCCGCGGTGAGGAACGCGCCCATGTAGCCGAACTGCCCGCCGCCGCCATGGCCGTGGGTGTCGAGTACGACATCGGGCCCGCGGACCACGTTCACCGCGAAGAGCACGATGAGGACGACGGTGGCGATCAGTTCGAGGAAGACACCGGCGGTGTTGATCCTCGCCATGAGCTTCACACCGAACGCGTTGACCAGCGTGGTGAACAGGATCAGCACCGCGGCCAGGACGACCGCGTTGGTCGCCACGTCGTAGGTGCCGGTGCCGTCGCCGACGATCTGGAAGGCCTTGGAGATCTGCGGCAGGGTCGCCTGGTAGGCGAGGGCCACGGCCGCGATCGACACGATCGAGGCGATCAGCATCATCCAGCCGGCCAGCCAGCCGACATGCGGTCCGCCGAGCTTCTTGGCCCAGTTGTAGACCGATCCGGCGACCGGGTAGCGGGCGGCGAGTTCGGCGAAGCAGAGCGCGACCATCAGCTGGCCGACGAACACGAGGGGCCAGGACCACCAGTAGGCGGGCCCACCGAAGCCGAAGCCGAAATAGAAGAGCTGGAAGGTGCCGGTGAGGATCGAGATGTAGCTGATGCCCGCGGCGAAGGTGTGGAAGTTGCCGAGGGTGCGTTTCAGCTCAGGTCTGTAACCGAACTCATGGAGCTCGGCATCATCTTTTGTCATGGTCATGACTAGCCTCCGGGTGTGCGGGAAGGAAGGCGGGGCGCGCGGTGCGCCGATCAGGTGGGCAAGGACGCGGGGCAGTGCGGCGGGGCAGGCGGGCGGCCGAGTGGGCCGAGGGTCAGCCCGCGAACCAGTGCTGGGGCTCGGGGGCGGTGTTCCGCCAGACGTGCTTCGTCTCCTGGTACTCGGCCAGCCCCGCGGGCCCGAGTTCGCGGCCCGTACCGGACTGCTTGTAGCCACCCCATTCGGCTTGGGGGACGTACGGGTGGAAGTCGTTGATCCACACGGTGCCCAGGCGCAACCCGGCGGCGACCCGCCGGGCCCTCGCCTCGTCAGTGGTCCAGACGGCTCCGGCCAGCCCGTAGACGGTGTCGTTCGCCAGCCTCACGGCCTCGTCCTCGTCGGCGAAGCGCTCCACGGTGAGCACCGGGCCGAAGGACTCCTCCCGTACGACTGTCATGTCGTGGCGGCACTCGTCCAGGACGGTCGGCGGGTAGAAGTGACCGTTCGCGAGTGCGGGGTCGTCGGGGCGCGCGCCGCCGCAGCGCAGGACGGCGCCCTCGGCGACACCGGCCGCGACATAGGACTCGACCTTGCCGAGGTGCGCGGCCGAGATCAGCGGCCCGGTCTCGGCCTTCTCGTCGAACGGGCCGCCCAGCCGGATGAGTTGGGCACGCCGGACCACCTCGTCGACGAACCGGTCGTGCAGCGGGTCCTCGACGAGCAGCCGGGCACCCGCCGAACAGACCTGACCGGAGTGCAGGAAGACAGCGGTGAGCGCCATGTCGACGGCCGTGTCGAAGTCGGCGTCCGCGAAGACGATGTTGGGGTTCTTGCCCCCGAGCTCCAGCGCGACCTTCTTCACCGTGGGAGCGGCCGCGGCCATGATGCCCCGGCCCGTCCGCAGCCCGCCGGTGAAGGAGACCAGATCGACGCCGGGGTGCTCGGAGAGCGGCGCGCCGGCCTCCGGGCCCGCGCCCAGGACCAGGTTGGCGACCCCGTCGGGCAGGCCGGCCTCCTGGAGCAGCTTCATCAGATGGATGGCGGTGTGCGGGGTCAGCTCGCTGGGCTTGAGAACGAAGGTGTTTCCCGCGCCGATCGCCGGGGCGACCTTCCACGCGGTCTGGAGCAGGGGGTAGTTCCACGGCGTGATGAGTCCGCAGACGCCGACCGGCTCGCGCACCACGCGGCTGTCGACGGCGGGGTTGCCGGTGTCGACGACCCGCCCGCTCTCCTGGGCGGCGACGAGCGTGCCGAAGTAGCGGAAGCAGTTGGCGATGTCGTCCATGTCGTACGCGGACTCGACCAGGCGCTTGCCGGTGTCGAGCGACTCGGCGCGCGCGAGCAGGTCCTTGTCGCGTACGAGCAGGTCGGCGACGCGCAGCAGCAGCGCGCCGCGCTCGGCCGGGCCGGTCCGCGGCCAGGGGCCGTGGTCGAAGGCCTCACGGGCGGCGGTGATCGCGGCGACGGTGTCCTGCGGGCCGGCTTCGTCGACGGTGGCCACGAGAGAACTGTCGGCAGGGCACCGGATCTCACGGGTCCGCCCGTCGACGGCGGCGATCCACTGGCCGCCGATGAATAGCTCGGGCATGGTTCGGATCCTCCGGTGATGTCGGGACTGGGCTCCTGGGGCCTGCCCCTCATTTCCGGCAGCATTCCAAAATGGTGACGGGAAGTGACGACCGTCACGTCCGGTGATCGCCGCGGGTCAGAGGGCCCCGCAGCGACGGTGAACCCGTTCCTCTCGGCTCCCGGCGGCGCGTCAGCCGAGAAGGGGAAGCCGGTCGAGCCTGTCCAGCAGGCCGCCGATGAGACCGTAAGACGGGGCCGGTGACGGCGAGGCCGACGGGGACGGCGAGGTCGACGGAGACGGGGCCGGCGACGGGCGGGACGGCGAGGACGGGGCGGACCCCCCGCCGGCCGTGCCTCCACCGTCGCCCCCTGGGGCCGCTGGTCCGGGCGAGTGCGCCGGCGCCGGCTCTCCGGAGAGGTGGGGCGGCGCGGTCTGCTGTGCGCCGGCTCCGGGCGGGGCGGGCGCGAGCCGGACGGGGCCGGCGACCCCCGTGCGTGGATCGGCGACGCCCGGGCGTGGATCGGCGCCGAGCAGGGGCGCCGGCCGCGGGGACGCGGTCGGGGGCAAGGCGGTGTATCCGGGTCCGCTGTCGGCGCGTTGACCCCGTCCCGTCGCGGGGGCCGAGGCGTTCGTGGCGTCGGGCAGCGGAGTGTGCCGGATCTCCGGCACCGCCCGCACCCGGGTCGCGGGACCCTCGTCCGCCGACTGGAGGACGAGGGCCAGGGCGCCGACGACGCCCATGGCGGTGGTGGCGTACATCAGGGTGAAACGACCACCGGTCGCGCGGTGTTGCTGCCTGTGCTTGCCCATGAGGTCGCTCCTGAGGCCGTGTCGACTCGCCGAGACAGTCAATCCGGTCAGCGGGCCGAAGGTGACGGCTGATTCCGAGTCGTTACGTTACGTGCCGAAGCTGCTACAGCGCGGTGTGCTCCAGCCGGGACCGCTCGGCGCCGGATTGCGGGGTCCAGGCGAGGATCGGGGCTTAAGGCAAGCTCAAAGAAAAGTCGTGTCAGGGCTGTTGACCCTTGGAGGGCGAGGCGGGCAAGGTTCGGAGAGCGCTCTCCCGACCTGGCTCTCCCACCCGTCTTCGAGGGGACTTCGCCATGCCCGCACTCGCCGTACCCCCGGCGCCACCGCCACGCAGACGATCCGGAGCCACCCTTCGCGGCCTCGCAGGGGCGGTGGTCACGGCCCTGGTCGCCGCCCTGCTGTCACTGGTCCAAGCCCCCGCGGCACAGGCCGCGCCCGTGCTCCTCTCGCAGGGCAAGCCGGTGACGGCGTCCAGTCAGGAGCACTACGGCACGCCCGCGGCCGACGCGGTCGACGGCAACACCGGCACCCGCTGGTCGAGCGCCGCATCCGACCCGCAGTGGCTGCGGGTGGACCTCGGTGCCCCCGCCGCGCTCAGTCAGGTCGTGCTGCGCTGGGAGACCGCCCACGCCAAGGCGTACCGCATCGAACTGTCGGCGAACGGCACCGACTGGACGACGGCGTACGCGACCACCACCGGGGCCGGCGGCACGGAGACGCTGAACATCTCCGGCACCGCCCGCTACGTTCGCGTCTACGGCACCGCCCGTGCCACCGGATACGGCTACTCGCTCTGGGAGTTCCAGGTGTACGGCACCACCGGCGACGGAGGCACACCGCTGCCCGGCGGCGGCGATCTCGGCCCGAACGTCCACGTCTTCGACCCGTCCACACCCGACATCCAGGGCAAGCTCGACGAGGTGTTCAAGCAGCAGGAGTCGGCGCAGTTCGGCTCGGGGCGGCACGCGCTTCTCTTCAAGCCGGGCACGTACAACAACATCAACGCACAGATCGGCTTCTACACGCAGATCGCGGGTCTGGGCCTCAGGCCCGACGACACCATGTTCAACGGGGACGTGACCGTGGACGCCGGCTGGTTCAACGGCAACGCGACGCAGAACTTCTGGCGGTCCGCGGAGAACCTGGCGCTCAACCCGGTGAGCGGAACCAACCGTTGGGCGGTCTCCCAGGCGGCCTCCTTCCGCCGTATGCACGTCAAGGGCGGGCTGAACCTCGCGCCGACGGGCTACGGCTGGGCCAGCGGCGGGTACATCGCCGACAGCAAGATCGACGGCACGGTCGGACCGTACTCGCAGCAGCAGTGGTACACCCGCGACAGCAGCGTCGGCGGCTGGACCAACGGCGTGTGGAACATGACCTTCTCGGGCGTCGAGGGCGCTCCGGCCGGCAGCTTCCCCGAGCCGCCCTACACCACGCTCGCCACCACCCCGATCTCCCGCGAGAAGCCCTTCCTCTACCTCGACGGCAACGAGTACAACGTCTTCACTCCCGCCAAGCGCACGAACGCACGCGGCACGACATGGGCGAACGGCACCCCGCAGGGCGAGACGGTCCCACTGAGCAGGTTCTACGTCGTGAAGCCGGGCGCCACCGCGGCCACCATCAACGCCGCGCTCGCCCAGGGCCTGCACCTGCTGTTCACGCCGGGCGTCTATCACGTCGACCGGACGATCACCGTCGAGAGGGCGAACACGATCGTGCTCGGCCTGGGTCTCGCGACCATCGTTCCGGACAACGGGGTGACGGCCCTGAAGGTCGCCGACGTCGACGGCGTCAAGCTCGCCGGACTGCTCATCGACGCGGGTCCGGTGAACTCGACGGCTCTACTGGAGATCGGTCCCGAGGGCGCCTCCGCCGACCACGCCGCCAACCCGACCACCGTCCAGGACGTCTACCTCCGGATCGGCGGCGCGGGCGCCGGCAAGGCCACCACGAGCATGGTCGTCAACAGCGACGACACCATCGTCGACCACACCTGGGTGTGGCGCGCCGACCACGGCGAGGGCGTCGGATGGGAGACCAACCGCGCCGACTACGGCGTGCGGGTCAACGGTGACGACGTCCTCGCCACCGGCCTGTTCGTCGAGCACTTCAACAAGTACGACGTCGAGTGGTACGGCGAGCGCGGCCGGACGGTCTTCTTCCAGAATGAGAAGGCCTACGACGCGCCCGACCAGGCAGCCATCCAGAACGGGACCACCAAGGGGTACGCCGCCTACCGGGTCGACGACTCGGTGAACGTCCACGAGGCCTGGGGCCTGGGCAGTTACTGCTACTACAACGTGGACCCGGCCATCCGGCAGGCCCACGGCTTCAAGGTGCCGGTGAAGCCCGAGGTGAAGCTGCACAGCCTCCTCGTGGTCTCCCTCGGCGGCAACGGCCACTACGACCACGTCGTCAACGACACCGGATCACCCACCTCGGGTACGTCGACGACCCCCTCCACCGTCGCCTCGTACCCCTGACCCCCTGAACCCCCTGACCCGGCGGTCAGTCCGTGCAGCCGGCGACCACGCTGGGAGCGCAGTTGGTCGGGACGTTGTCCACGACGGGCGTTGCTGTCAGCGAGACGGTGCCACCGTCGTTGAAGATGCCGCCCGGCGCACTGTCGGCGAAGTTGTTGGTCACCGAGCTGTTCCGGATCGTGAAGGACGACGCGGCGTCGGCGGCGATGCCGCCGCCCTGCCCGTGCACCGCACGGTTGGCGAAGACGGTGGTCCGCTCGAGGGTCAGCGTGCTGCCCCTGCTGTTGATGCCGCCGCCCGCCTGGCCCGAGTCGGCGCTGGTGTTACCGCGGACGAGGGTGTCCGTGACCGTGCCCGTGAGGTCGAAAGCGAGAAGGCCGCCGCCGTCGTCGCCCGACGCGTTGTCGGTGACCCGGCTACTGCTGAGAGTCAGACCGACGCGGGCGTCCATCCCGCCGCCGCTGTCGCGGGCGGTGTTGCCCGTGATGGTGGTGTTGGAGATGTTCGCGGTGCCGAACGAGGCGATGCCACCCCCATTGGTCGTGGAGATGTTGAAGCTCACGGTGCTGTTGCGGACGGTGAGCGTGCCACCCGCGTTGTTGACGGCCCCGCCGATTCCTGCCGCACCTGAGACGTTCCGGGTCAACTCGACGGTGTTCAGGGTCAGCGTGCCAGCGCCGTTGCGGATGGCTCCGCCGCCGGCGGAGTCGGATCGGCCGTCGCGAACCGTGAGGTTGTTCAGGGTGAGGCGGCCGTTGGGGCCGGCCACCTCGAGGATGCGGAAGGTGGCCGCGGACTGGCGGCGGATGGTGCTGTTGTTGCCGAAGACGATGATCTCGCTGGTGACGATCGGGAGGCCGTTGCCGGGGTTGTCGGGGGCAGTCAGGGTGTACGTGCAGCCGACGGAGAGGAAGAGGATCGCCGGGCCGGGGGTCGTGTTGGCCTGTGTGATGGCGTTGCGGAGAGCTGTGGGGCTACAGGCGACGAACTGCTGGGCGTGGGCGGGGCTGGGGAGGGCGACGGCCGTCGCGACGGCTGCTGCTGCTGCCGCTGCCGTGAGGACTCCGAGTCTGGGCATGGCGGCCAAACTAGGCAAGAACACTGAACGCACTGGGCAACCCGGCGGGACTCGCCGGGCGGGGTCCCCCATGGGAACCAGAGCCGCGGGGAATGGGCTTTGGACCAGCCACGTGACGACGGGCGCGCCCCGCCCGTTCGGCCCTGTCACCCCTCGCGAGGTGAACCTGCCTCACCGGCGGTCTGGGCCGTCTGTCGGGGCGGTCGGTTCGCCGGTTTCTCCTCCGCTTGGTTGCTTCGCGGAGCCTTTCTTCGATCCTGTACAGGCTGGGTCCCGAAGCTGGTAGGCGAGCGCGCCTCGGCCGTGCCAATGCCCGAGCAGTTGGGCGGACGGGTAATCCTCCGATGCCGCGACCAGAGTCACCGCTCACCCGTGTGAAAACTCCGCAGGTCACTCCATATAGGACGGCCTCCGTCCTATATGGAGGGCATGCTTCCGCTAGGACTTCTCGCGGCGGGCTGTGTGCCCCTGAGGAGTTCCAGCCCTCTGTTCGCATCCCCTCTTCAAGGAGTGATCCCTGATGAAGCCTCCTGCCATCTCTCCGTGCCTGGGAGTCTCCGACACCCAGGCGACCGTCGACTTCTACGAGAAGCTCGGCTTCACCGCCCTGCCTGCCGGCAACGACCCGGACGACGACCTGCGCATCCTGCTCTTCGAGGGTGAGTTCGCGCTGATGGTCTACCGCGACGAGCACCTGCGCGGCTGGCTGCCCGTCCTCAAGGACACCCCGGTCGGTGCGTTCGGCATGTTCTACCTCGCCGTGGACGACTTCGACGCCTACGTCGAGCGCATCCGCCCCCTGGTCACCGTCCAGAAGGACGTCATGGAGCACCAGGGGCAGAAGCTCTTCTACTTCACCGACCCCAACGGCTACGTCATCGCCGTCACCCAGAGGCAGACCTGGTGACCGCCATGGGGGAGGAGACCAGCACCGCTGCAGGTGTCGTGAAGTGCGCAGCCTTCTGGGGACACGACGGAAAGGCCCTCGCCGCCTTCTACGCCGCCGCCCTGGGCTGGAAGGTCACCCAGACCTTCGGTGACACCGCCGCCATGATCAGCGATGGCACCACCACGTACGTCTTCTACACCGCCGAGTCCTTCAAGGCACCGGACTGGCCCGCGGACGAGCTCGTCTTCCACCTCGATCTGGCCTTCGCCGACGTGGAGGCCGCCGAACGGCGACTCATCGGCCTCGGCGCCACCAAGCCCGCCCACCAGCCCGGCGGCAAGCACTGGACGGTGCTGCTCGACCCCTCCGGCCAGCCCTTCTGCATCAGCGCCGCCGGCAAGAACGGGTGACACACCCATCCGGTCCGCTACCGGCTCCGCGCAGGCCGCAGCGGCAGCGGATCCAGACGGGGATCGACACATCGGGGTACGGACCCTGCTCCCGTCATCAACTTTGAGCGAATGAGGAACGACCCGCATGAACCACGACGAAGGTAAGCCGCTGGCGGGGAAGGTGGCGCTGGTCACCGGGGCGAGCCGCGGTGGAGCGAGGGCGATCGCCGTCGAGCTCGGCCGGGCCGGGGCCACCGTCTGCGTGACCGGCCGCACCACCCGCGGCAAGGCGGGCGAGTCGGGCCGCCCGGCTGAGACCGTCGAGGACACCGCCGAGCTGGTCACCGCAGCCGGCGGCGAGGGTATCCCCGCCGTGGTCGATCACCTCCAGGCAGAGCAGGTGCAGGCGCTGGCCGAGCGCATCGACCGGGAACAAGGCCGACTGGACATCCTCGTCAACGCCATCTGGGGCGCGGAGCACCTCGTCGAGCGCGGCAAGAAGATGTGGGACTGCGACCTCGACAACGGCCTGCGCATGCTCCGGCTCGGCATCGAGACCTACTACGTCACCAGCCACTACCTCCTGCCCCTGCTGATCCGCCGGCCAGGCGGACTGGTGGTGGAGCTCACCGACGGCACCGAGGAGTTCAACCACGCGCACTACCGCGCCCCGTTCGCCTTCGACCTCGCCAAGTTCGCCCCCTTCCGGATGACGTGGGCGATGTCCGAGGAGCTGAAGGAGTACGGCTGTACGGCACTGGGTCTGGCCCCGGGCTGGATGCGCACCGAGGCGATGCTCGACGCGTTCCACATCACAGAGGAGAACTGGCGCGACGGCTGCAAGGTGGACCCCACGTTCGCAATCTCCGAGACTCCCGTCTTCACCGCCCGCGCCGTCACCGCGCTCGCCACCGACCCGGACATGGCCCGCTTCACCGGCGGCTCCCTGTCCGTCGGCACACTGGCCGAGCAGTACGGCTTCACCGACGCCGACGGATCTGCCCCCGACTCCGTCCGCTACTTCCAGGACTACATGCGGACCGGACAGGCACCCAACCCCGACGACTACCGCTGACCGGGCCCCCTCCAGAACCCGGCCGGACGAAGGACATCACCATGACTCCCGACGACGACACGGTGCCCGACGAAGGGCTGCGCTGCGGCTTCCCCTCCCAGAGCGCCCGGGAACTGGCGATCACCATCATCTCCGCCCTGGAAGGTGCCGAAGTCACCGCCCAGGTCAACCGCAGCGAGGAACCGCTGCGCGTGGCGGGCCGGCAACTCGCCCGCCTTGTGCGCTCGTACGAGGTCTAGCCACCGCTAGCAAGCGGCAGACCTTGACCGGGGAAACAGGGCCTGGTCGAAGACCGAGGGAATCATTGCCCATCCCGTGACAGCGGCGCCGGACAGGATTACTTCGCCCGACCGGTTCCGCTGATGGGCGACATGAGCAGCTGTCCCAGGCCGGAAAATGCGGTTGTCGTAGCCGCGCAGGGACCAACAGCGGGCCCGGTATGTGGCCTGGCCACAGGGCGGGGCGCCCTTCCGTGGTCCGTGTGGCGGGTCGTGGAACGGTCAGGCGAGGAAGCGTTCGACGGCCTCGCGGGCGCGGGCGTTCGAGGCCGCGGCGTCTGCCAGGTGGCGGGCCAGAGCATTGATCCATTCGTCCAGGTCGACCTGGTGCCGCGAGAGCACGATGCCCCGCACCTCGTGGCAGATCTCCCCGGCCACCCGGCCCCGGTCCATCCGCAGCGAGAGCCGTTGCTCCCCGAGCGTGATGTCCAGTCCGATGACCGGACCCTCGCGCCCGGCCACCCGCTGCGGGCTTGACCTCAATCGAGGTTCAGGTTGGAGGCTTCTCGGCATGCCGCGGGCCGCAGGGCAGCGCAGCACTTCACACATTGGAGGAAGTCTCATGTCGAGCAGTGCCGTTCCCAACCCCGGCCCCGCTGGGCCCGCCGCGCCCTCGGTCCACCGTTCCGGCCTCACCTGGTGGAAGGCGCTGGTCGCCGGCGCGGTCGGCGCGACCGTAGTCAATCTGATCGTTCTTGCCGTCGCCAAGCTGGCCGGTGCCTCACTGATCGTCGTCGACGGCAGCGAAGAGCATCCGATCACGGTCGCGGGTGTCATCGGCGCCTCCGTCGTCCCGTTGGTCGTCGGGACGGGCGCTGCCCTCTTGATGGCCCTGTGGAAGCCGGTGTTCCTGCGGATCGCGCAGTACGTGGGCGGTGGGCTGGCACTGTTGTCGGTTGCCGGCCCGCTGTCGTCCGGCGCCGACGGCGGCACCGTCGCAGCCCTGTCCCTCATGCACGTCACCCTCGGAGTGGCGCTCGTCACCACCCTGAAGCTCCACCGCCGCCACCGTTGAGCGTGTCCTTGTTGGTCCAACCGCGAACGATGCCCCGACGTGCCCGTATGGGGATGCGGGAGACGTGAACATCGGTCGACGTCGGGCCCCGGCGGTGGGTCAGTCGGCGACGGCGCTCCGGCGGTGGGCGCGGATGATGTCCGCGTACCGGTGTCCGCTGGTCTTGATGGTGCGGGTCTGGGTCGCGTAGTCGACATGGACCAGACCGAAGCGCTTGTCGTAGCCGTAGGCCCACTCGAAGTTGTCGAGCAGCGACCACGCGTAGTAGCCCGCCAGCGGCACCCCCTTGCGCAGGGCGCGGGCGCAGGCCGCCACGTGCTGCTCGAGGTAGCCGGCGCGCTCGGGATCGTGGACGGCCCCGTCGGCGCCCACCGTGTCGGGGAACGCGGAGCCGTTCTCGGTGACGTAGAGCCGACGTACGCCGTAGTCGTCGGTGAGGCGGATCAACAGTGCCTCCAGGCCGTCGGCGTCGATCTGCCAGTCCATGCCCGTGCGCGGCGCGTCCGGGAGACGGACCTCCCGGGCGTGGGGGACGGGACCCTCCGGGTCGTCGGCGACGGTGGCGGGGAAGTAGTAGTTGAGACCGTGCCAGTCCAGGGGGGCGGCGATGACTGCCAGGTCGCCCGGCTTTTCCGGGAGTTCCACACCGTAGAGCTCCCGCATGTCGGCGGGGAAGCCCCTGCCGTGGACGGGGTCCAGCCACCAGCGGTTGATGTGGCCGTCCATGCGGACGGCTGCCGCCCGGTCCTCGGCCCGGGTCGAGGCGGCCTCGACGGTGGAGTGGTTGGTCACGAGACCGACCTGCGCGCCGGGCGCGGCCGCGCGGATCGCCTGTGTGGCGAGTCCGTGGGCCAGAAGCAGGTGGTACGAGGCCTGGACGGCGGCGGTCAAGTGGGTCAGACCGGGGGCCATCCGGCCTTCGAGGTGGCCGATCCATCCGGAGCACAGCGGTTCGTTGAGGGTGGCCCACTGGGTGACGCGGTCGCCGAGGCGCCCGGCCACGACGGAGGCGTAGGCGGCGAGGTGCTCGGCGGTGTCGCGCGCGGTCCAGCCGCCTCTGTCCTGGAGGGCCTGGGGGAGGTCCCAGTGGTAGACGGTCACGCTCGGGGTGATTCCGGCGGCGAGCAGACCGTCCACCAGCCGGTCGTAGAAGTCGAGGCCCGGGGCGTTGACCGGTCCGTCGCCGCCCGGAACCACTCGGGGCCAGGCGACCGACATGCGGTAGGCGTTGGTTCCCAGGCGCCGCATCAGGGAGATGTCCTCGGGCCAGCGGTGGTAGTGGTCGCAGGCCTCGTCGCCGTGGTCGTCGTTGTCGACCTTGCCGGGGGTGTGGGAGAAGGTGTCCCAGATCGAGGGCGCCCGGCCGCCCTCCGCGACGGCTCCCTCGATCTGATAGGCGGAGGTGGCGGTGCCCCAGGCGAAGTCGTGGGGGAAGGCGGCCAGGTCTGGTGATTCGGACACGGAGAACCTCTCGGGAAGGAGCCTCTGGGAAGGGAGTTACTTGACCGCGCCCGCGGTGAGGCCGGTGACGAGGTAGCGCTGGAGCAGCAGGAATCCGGCGACGACCGGGACGCTCACCACGAGTGAGGCGGCCATGACCTGGTTCCAGTACACGTCGTTCTGGGTTGCGTAGCCCTGCAGACCGACGGCGAGCGTGCGCGTGGTGTCGGTGGTCATGACGGAGGCGAAGAGGACCTCGCCCCAGGCGGTCATGAAGGCGTAGACGGCGACGGCGACGATCCCGGGGACGGCCGCCGGCACGATGACCCGGAACAGCGCGCCGAGCGGGCCGCAGCCGTCGACCTTGGCCGCCTCATCGAGATCCCGGGGAACGGAATCGAAGTACCCGATGAGCATCCAGATCGAGAACGGCAGGGAGAAGGTGAGATACGTGAGGATCAGCCCGCCGCGCGAGCCGAAGAGCGCGACGCCGGTGGCGTTGCCGATGTTGACGTAGATGAGGAACAGCGGCAGCAGGAAGAGGATGCCGGGGAACATCTGGGTCGACAGCACCGTCACGGTGAAGACCCGCTCGCCGCGGAAGGCGTAGCGGCTCACGGCGTAGGCCGCGAACACCGCGATGGCGACGGAGCAGACGGTCGCCGCGCCGGCCACGATCAGCGAGTTCACGAAGTAGTCGGCGAGCGGGACGGTTTCCCAGATGTCGAGGTACGGGCGGACGGTCAGTGCCGAGGGGATCCACTGGAACTTCCCCGTGACGTCCTCCAGTGGCTTGAGCGAGCTGGATACCATGACGAAGACGGGCAGCAGGACGAACGCGATGAGCAGCGTCAGGAAGATCCGCCGGCTCCAGAGGAAGGAGCGCGGGGCCGCCATGGGCGAGCGGGGGAGCCGCTCGGAGTGCCTAGACATCGGAGGCCCTTCTTCCCCGGGAGGTGATCAGCAGGTAGACGCCCGTGACGACGAGCAGGAACAGGAGCAGCAGCACCGACATCGCCGAACCGGTCCCGAAGTTCCAGGTCTGGAAGGAGGACTGGTAGATGTGGAGTGAGATCAGGTCCGCCGCCTCCGGCGCCGACTTGCCGAAAAGGACGAACGGCGTGTTGAAGTCGTTGAACGTCCACAGGAACAGCACCAGCACCAGGACCTGGTTGACCGGACGCAGCGACGGGAGGGTGATGCGCCGGATCTGCTGCCAGATCCCCGCGCCGTCCAGGGCGGCCGCCTCGTACAGGTCCCGGGGGATGTTCTGCAGCCCGGCCATCATGACCAGAAAGGCGAACGGCCAGCCCTTCCACACCGAGACCACGAGCAGGGTGATGAAACTGTTGTCGCCGATCAGCCAGAACGGCGGGCTGTCGGTGAGTCCGAGCTGGTCGTGCAGGACGTGGTTGATCAGGCCGTTGTCCCGCTGGAACATGAACGCCCAGGTGATGACCGCGGCGTAGACGGGCAGTGCGTACGGCACGAGGAAGAGCGCCCGCAGGACGCCCCGGCCCCGGAACGTCTCCTGCATGAAGACCGCGGCCGCGGTGCCGAGCAGCCAGCACAGTCCGACGGACACCACGGTGAACAGACAGGTGGTGACGAAGGACCGGAGCAGCGCCTCACCCACGGGGGCGTTCACGTCGAACGCGACGGCGTAGTTGTCCACGCCGGCCCAGGGCGCGCTGCCCCAGTCGCGGATGGAGAACTGGGTGAGCTCCTTGAAGCTCATCGTGATGCCGATCAGCATCGGTACCAGGTGGATCAGGAGTTCCAGTATCAGAGCGGGAAGCAGCAACAGATACGGCAGGCCGAGAGCGCGCAGCCGCCCGGGGCGGCGGGGGCCGCGCGCCGCCTTGGGGTCCTCCCGCCGCTCGGTCCGCCCGCCGGCCCTGCCGGTGGTGGTGGTGGTGGTCATGGGAGTGTCCGTGCTCACTTCTTGGGCATCTGCTGCTGGGCCTTCTCGAGCTTCGCCTTCACCGAAGCGGTGGTCACCGGGCGGCCGGCGGCGGCGTCGGCGAACAGTTCCTTGACCGCGGTGCCGACGACCGTCTCGAACTGTGACTCCTCGGGGACCTGCGGAAGGGGCGAGGCGCTGGTGGCGAGGGTGGTGCGCAGGACCGCGAGGGCGGGGGAGTTGAACGCGGGATCCTGCTGGGCGGACGTCACCGGAGGGATGGATCCGTACGCCGTGTTGAGGATCTTCTGCTCCTCGTCACCGGTCATGAACTTCACGAACTTCAAGGCGCCGTCGATGTTCTTGGTGTTCTTGAAGACACCCATGTTGATGCCGGCGACCATGGAGTTCGTGGCCTTGCCGGTGCCCGGCACGCCGGACGGCACGGGGGCCGGCGCGACGCCCCACTCGTCCTCGTTCATGCCCTGGGCCTTGAACGTGGTGGAGGCGGTCTGCCACAGGACCATGGCGGTCTTGTCCTTGGCGAAATCGCTTAGGGACTGGTTCTGTGCGTACTCGGCGTTGCCCTTGGCGACGATCCGGTGCTCGGCCATGAGGTCGACGTACTGCTTGACCGCCGCGACGGCGCCGTCGGAGGTGAAGTCCGCCCTGCCGTCCTCGGTGAAGAAGTCGGCGCCGTGCTGCTTGCCGAGGACGAAGACCTGGTGGATGTTGTTGGACAGGTTGGAGCCCTCGACGCCGATCGCGGACGTGCCGTCCTTCGTGAGCTTCTTGCCCGTCGCGACGAGTTCGTCCCATGTGGCCGGGGGCTTCTGGACGCCGGCCTCGGCGAAGAGCTTCTTGTTGTAGTAGAGGGCGTACGCCATCGAGTAGAGCGGCACGGCGGCCGGGTCCTGGCCCTGGACACCGGTGGAGCCGAGCGCGGAGGCGACGAAGCGGTCCCTGCCACCGATCTTTTCGAAGTTCCCGTGGTCCCAGGGCAGCAGGGCGCCGGTGGCCTGGAGGGAGGCGCTCCAGGTGTTGCCCATGTTCAGGACGTCCGGGCCCTGGCCCGACGTGGTGGCGGTGAGGATGCGATTGAGGAGGTCCGACCAGGGAACGACCTCCAGCTTCACCTTGATGCCGGTCTCCTTCTCGAACGTGTCGAGTTCGGGCTGGAGGACCTTCTTGTCGACTTCGATACTGGCGCCCTGGTTGGAGGCCCAGTACGTGAGGGTCTTCGGCTGGGAGTTCGACCCGCCACCGCCGGACGCGGAGCCGCCGCCACAGGCGGCCGCGGTCAGGACGAGGGAGAGGGTGGCGGCGCCGATGGCTGCGGCTCTGATTCTGCGCATGACTCCAGAGGCCTTTCGTGGAGTGATGGAATCGCCGAGGAGGGGAAGGGTCGGGACAGACACCCCGCGTTCGGACCCCGAAGAACCTCACGGCTTAATTTAGGATGTGAGTTAAACCCCAAGCGAAGGTCGCGTCAAGAGGTGCCGCAGGGGTATGTTGCGTATCAGGACTGAGGGAAGAGGGGCAGCGTGAGAGTGCGCAGCGGCCGTACAGTGCATGACCTGCGACGCGAGAACCGCACGGCGGTCTTGCGGCGGTTGTACTTCGACGGACCCCTGAGCCGCTTCTCGCTCGGCCCCGCCACCGGCCTCAGCTCCGGGTCGGTCAGCAATGTGGTGGCCGAGCTCGTCGGCGAGGGACTCGTGGAGGAGGCCGGCAGCGTCGACTCCGCGGGTGGACGGCCCCGCATCCTGGTCCGCATCAACCCCACCAGCGGCTACATGATCGGCGTCGACGTCGGCGAGACCAGGGTGCGGATCGAACTCTTCGACCTCGCCCTCACTGAGCTCGCCCGGGTCGAGAAGCCCCTGGTCGTCGAGGGGCCGCGGCGCGTCGACCGCTATGAGGTCGGCGTCGTCGTCGGCCATCTCCGCGACGGCATCGCCGAGGTCCTGGACCGCGGCGGCATCCCCCCGGAGCAGCTGCTCGGCGTCGGGATCGGCGTCCCCGGCATCGTCGCGCGCGGTGAGGGCGGCGCCGTGGTGCACGGCCAGACCATCGGCTGGGACGCCGTCCCGCTCGAGCACCTGCTGCGCGAGGCCGTGCGACTCCCCGACACCGTGCCGTACTTCATCGACAACGGCGCGAAGACCCTCGGCCAGGCCGAGATGTGGTTCGGCGCCGGCCGCGGCGCCCAGAGCGCCGTGGTCGTCCTCTTCGGCTCGGGCGTCGGCGCCTGCGTCGTCACCGACGAGATGGGTCCCGGCCGAGCCGTCGAGTGGGGGCACCTGACCGTACGGGTGCGGGGGCGGCGCTGCCGCTGCGGCGCGCTCGGCTGCCTCGAGGCGTACGCGGGGGCCGAGGCACTCCTCGACCGGTGGCGCGAGGCGGGCGGACAGCCGCCCGCGGGCGCGTCCGAGGAGACCGCGCTGACCGCGATGCTGGCCGCCGCCTACCCCGCCCCCGGCGACGACGGCAGCCTGCCCGAGGCCGACGTGGCGGCCCTGGATGTCCTGGAGGAGACCGCCGAATATCTCGGCGCCGGCTTCTCGGACCTGATCAACCTCTTCCAGCCGGAGCGCATCCTGGTCGGCGGCTGGGCGGGCCTGCAGCTCGGACCGCGCTTCCTGGACTCCGTACGGGCGTACGCCACGTCCTACGCGCTGTCCTATCCGGCCGCCCATGTACGGATCGACCTCGGCACCCTGGGACCGGACGCGGTCACGGTCGGAGCGGCGATCCTTCCGCTCGCCGACTTCTTCGCACGCGGGGGCCGCCGGGAGCGGGCCGAGCCCGAGGACCCGAGCCCGGCGTGGCGGACGACTCTGCGGGAACGGGCGGTGCAGTAGGCGGCGTTGGCCGGCCGGCGTCGCTCAGCGCGTCACGCAACCCGGCGAGCCGGTCGCGTCCCGCCGGAATGCCCCGCGGAGCGCAGATCGTCGCGATGTGTCGGCAGCCCCGTGCCAGGAGATGCCCGGCGGCCAGCCGGCCCCCTTCGTAGTGGCCCAGGTCGACGTAGCTGACGGACAGGGGGCGCGTGGGCCGGGCGAACAGGACGACGGGAATCCGGGCTGTCTGCAGATGGTCGAAGGTGATCACTTTGCCGCCACATGACGTGCACTGTTCCACGCGACAACTGCCCTCCGTGCGCGGGTTTCTGTTGGTACGCCAACTCCTCCCATCAAGGCCCTTCGGGAAGAGGCCGGGGCCGCTCCTGGGTCAGCCGAAGACCACGCAGGCGGCGGCCGGCACCGTCAGGGAGCCGGCGCGACGCAGGTGTCCGGCGTCCTCGTCGACGTCGAACCAGGTGATGTCTCCGGACCACTCGTTGGCGACGTAGAGTCTGCGCCCGGTGGGGTCGGCCACGAGGTCACGCGGCCAGCTGCCACCGCATGCGACGGTTCCCGTCAGCTGCGGCTTCTCGGCTCCGTCGGCGAGGTCGTAGGTCAGGAGCGTGTTGCTGCCGCGGACCGCCGCCCACAGGAAGCGCCCGTCGGAGGAGACCGCGACGACCGAGGGGTAGGCCCGCGCACCCTCCGGAACGTCGTCGGTGCCGATCGGGATCTCAGAGAGCACCTCAAGACGACCGGGCTCCGAGTCCCAACGGCAGACGGTCAGTTGGGGTTCCAGCTCGTGGAGCACGTAGATCACGCCGCCCTCCGGGTGGAAGGCGAGGTGGCGAGGACCCGACCCGGCACGCAGCGCGGTCTCGTCGTGCGCCCGCAGGTGGCCGGTCGTCTCGTCCAGTGCGCAGACCCGGACCGAATCGGTACCGAGGTCCACGCTGAGAACCCACCGGCCGGTGGGGTCGGGCAGCACCTGGTGGGCGTGTGGCCCCGCCTGCCTGTCGGTGTCGGGGCCGTGGCCCTCGTGGGTGAAGACGGCCGCCGGCCCCGAGAGGCTGCCGTCCGCGGCGACGGCCAGACTGCTGACAGTGCCCGAGGCGTAGTTGGCGGTCAGCAGACGGCGCCCGACCACGCTGAGATGGGTGGGGCCGCAGGCGTCCACCGCGACAGCGGGGCCGAGGGCGGTCAGACCCTCCGCGCCGGGCAGGAAAGCACCCGCCGCGCCCTCCTCCGCCTCGCTCACCGCGTACAGCACGCCCGTGTTCGGTGCGAGGACGAGACACGAGGGGTTCGGGAACGGATCGACCTCCGTGAGCGTGGTGAGCGCTCCGGTCGCCGGGTCAACGGCGGCGACGGTGATTCCGCGCCCGCCCCCCGAGGTGAACGAGCCGATGTACGCCCGCCGCCCGCCGTTCCGCTCCGCCGGGTCCCTACGCTCCGCGCCGCTCACAGGGTGACCTTTCCGCCGTTTTCGGATTCCGTTTCGGATCGCGGAGCTCAACGACCGGCCGGCCCGCCGGTTACCGGCTGGCGGTTCCCTGTCTATCTGCGGTTTCCCGCCGAGTCTGCGGTGTCAAGTGCACGGGTCCCGGTGACGCCCTGCGCAGCGAGCTGCCCTACCGATGTCGCCCAGGGCCGCGCGGCTGCGGTGTCAGCCTGTGGGGCGAGGCAAGCCGGGCACTGGTGCCCGCACAGCGCAATGAAGCAGGAACCCACCCGAAGCAGCGCCCGTCCATGGCGTGGCGGGCGGGAATCGCCCTTCTTCAGGTGGGCGAGGGTGTCAATGGTGCCGGGGCGCGTACATGATGACGGCCATGCCGACGAGGCAGATGGCCGCCCCGCCCACGTCCCAGCGATCGGGACGGTACCCGTCGGCGATCATTCCCCAGGCCAGCGAGCCGGCCACGAACACACCGCCGTACGCGGCGAGGATGCGGCCGAAGTTCGCGTCGGACTGGAGGGTGGCCACCAGACCGTAGACACCCAGGGCGATGACGCCCAGACCGACCCAGACCACGCCTTTGTGTTCCCGGATGCCCTGCCACACCAGCCAGGCACCGCCGATCTCGAAGAGGGCGGCGAGGACGAACAAGACGACGGAACGGGCTACCAGCATGGTGGGACGTTTCTCTTCTCTGGGACGGGTGGGAGGTCAGGACGTCGGTGCGAAAAGCTCGGCCAGTATTGTCGCGCCTTCCTCGGGCGCGCGGACCTCCGCATGCATCGCATCGCCGTCGAGGTGGATGCGGAAGTCGTAGAAGGGGCAGCACTGCTGCTCGGCGACCGCGAGTTCGGCGAAGCCGCGGGCGCGGTCGATGGGCAGGGTCAGGCGCAGCCCGTCGGTCAGGGGTTCGGAGGTGCTTCCGGAGAGCACCCGATGCCAGCGCTCGGTGCGCTCCTTGAGCGAGGAAGTGGTCAGGCTGCAGGCCACGGGGGAGGAGCGCCAGCGTTCAGTGTCCTCGGCGGGAGCGGTATCGCTCCCGGCATGCTCGGAGTGGCCCTGTTCCACGCTGGTACGCACGTCGCAAGCGGGGTCGCACGGGCCCGGGCGGGAGGGGAGCCCGTCGAGATGCTCGACCACTCTGCGCAGAGTCGTGATGAAGGTGCCCAGGCCGGCGACGTGCTGCTCGGCATCGGCGATGCGCGCGCGAAGGCGCGAGCGCAGTTCTGTCTTGACCTCCGCGCAGTCTCCGGCTTCCCGGACCCTCAGCAACTCGGCGATCTCCTCGAGGGGAAGGCCGAGTTGCTTGGCCGTGGCGATGAAGGAGAGCCGCTCCACCGCATCCTCGTCATAGATCCGGTATCCGCTCGGGCTCCGGCCGGCCTGGAGGAGACCGATGTTCTCGTAGAACCGCAGAGTGCTGGCGCGCACCCCCGTGCGCTCAGCCAGCTGGGAGATCAGCATGGTGCTCATGAGAGGAACGGTAGACCTTCAAGTCGTCTCGAAGGTCAAATCCGGCTGCGCCGACGGGTGAGCTCCACCCCGCCACCACGTGCGGCATCCACGCTGCCGGCCTCGCCCGCCGCTTTACTCAGCCGTCGCTCGGAGGGTTCGCATGGGAGGGGCCTGCCTGCGCCCGATGCGTCCGCCTGTCGCGGTACCGGACGAACATGGAGGACGCGGCGAGAGTGAGCAGAGCGATGGTGAAAAGAATGCGGGCGACGGCATCGTCCTCGGTCGTCGCCGTGCCGGCGAGGACCGCGCTGGCCGCGGCGGCGGCGAGCAGGATGACGATGACGCCGACGCTGGGCTGCGCGTGGTGACTGGACACGATGTTCCGCCTTTGGCCGGGTGTGCTGGGGCGGGCTGGGTCTGCGCGGCGGGCAGGCGGGTATCGCTGCGCGCCGCGGGTGCGCGTGAGGCCCTCAGTCCGGACCGCGGACGCGGACGGCGCTTGCCGAACCCGGCGCGTAACGCACCAGCAGCGCGGTGATCTCCTGCCGGAGCTCTCGGAGCAGGGCCATCTCGTCCTCCAGCGTGCCGAGGTGCCGGCGCAGCAGGCTCTCCGTCGTGGAACCGGGTGCGCCGTCGCGCACGGACAGGAGCTCCGTGATCTCCGCCAGGCTCAGGCCCAGCCGCTGAGCGGAGCGAATGAAGCGCAGTCGATCGAGAACGGCTTCGTCGAAGCGGCGGTGGCTTCCGCGCGCTCTGCTGTGCGCGGTGAGGAGGCCCAGGCGGTGGTAGTAGCGCACGGCACTGGCGCTCAGTCCGGATCGGGCGGCGACGTCGGCGACCGTCAGGAGGTGTGTCACGGCTTGTCGCTCACTCCCCTTGAGGAGGCAGGTCCTTGATCCACTGGGGGTCCGCATCAACCTGACCCATCTGAGAGGCACCACCGGGCGAGCCGATGGTCACGAAGAACTCCTCATTCGCCCGGATGTAGTCCTTCCACATTTCCGGTACGTCGTCCTCGTAGAAGATGGCTTCGACCGGGCACACCGGCTCGCACGCGCCGCAGTCGACACACTCGTCGGGGTGGATGTACAGCATCCTTTCCCCCTCGTAGATGCAGTCCACGGGGCATTCCTCGATGCACGCCCGGTCCTTCACGTCGACGCAGGGCTGAGCGATGATGTAGGTCATGGGTTGTCCTTCTTCAACCGGCTGAAGTCGATCAGAGGGAAGGCGGCGGACGCGAAGGGTGAGGTCCGCGTCCGCCGGGCACGACGTTTTCACCGCTCTTGCAGACGGGCCGGCCCGAGGCCAGAACTGCTTCCTCCGCAGGCCGGTGCGGGAGAGGCAGGCCCGCGAGGGCTGTGACCCACGCGGGGCCGGGCATGGGCGGTCTGCGCGCGGGACGTCCCAAGTGCCGCGTCAGCAGCCGCAGTCGGAGTCCTTGGCCGCGGACTTGCCCACGCTCACTTTCGCGTTCACCTTCTGCCTGGCCTTGGCGGCGCCCTCCGGCGGCTTGACGGCGCGGCCGATGGCCATCGCCTCGATGAACTGCCACGCTCCCGGCATCTTGGTCTCGTCGAGGTCGGTGATCTCCAGCGAGGAGTCCGCCAGCGTGTCGAGCGTGGGCCGGTTGCAGTGGCACTCGTTGCCGAACCAGTACCAGCCGAGCTGCACGATGTCCTGCTTGCGCGCGATCCGCGGGTCGCGGTTGCGCACGTGCTCCAGGAACAGGTACTGACCACCCGGCTTGAGGACCCGCTCGATCTCGCGCAGAGCCACATCGGGGTCGGGCACCGTGCAAAGGATCATTGCCGCCGCAACGGTGTCGAAGCTGTCATCGGGAAACGGCAGGCGCTCCGCGCCGGCCACCGTCAGCTGGATGCGCCGCGGGTCGTCGCGGACCTTCTCCTCCAGCTTCGACACCATCGGCGCGTACGGCTCCGTGAGAATCAGCTCGCTGACGGTGTCCGGGTAGTGCGGCAGGTTCAGGCCGGTGCCGGTACCCAGCTCGATCGTGCGTCCGTAGGCCGGTGCCAGCATCTGGGCGCGCTTCTCCGCCAGGCCGTGCTTCTCCACGTGGGACAGGAACTTGTCGTACATCCCAGCGAAGACGTACTTCCCCCACGTTGCGTTGTAGGCCTTCTTCAGAAGATTAGCCACGTCACTCCCTCAGAGCAGTCACTATTGCTCCCCCATTTGAGGAGCTCTTAAACCGAGTGCTTGTCGATGCGTTGCCGTGCGCACTTTCGAGGGCCTAGCCGAGTGCCTCAAGAGACCATGTCCATATGGTGGATACCGCGGAAGTCAACGCTCCGCACAAGCCGCGCGGAACGCCCTTTGCCCGCGAGCGAGGCAGGCAGCTCATGCCCTTTCTGTCTGGAGCTGAGGCCTGGATGGCTGATCTCTCGGACGGTAGTGTTGCCGTTGAAGCCAGCTTCAAGTCAACACTGTCGGGGGAGTTCATGGACGACACGTTGCTGTCGATAAGCGAGGTTGCGCGAAGAGCGGGTATAGCCACTTCCGCCTTGCGGTATTACGAGCGATGCAGCTTGATCCCGGAGGGCGCGAAGGTGGCCGGCCGCAGGCACTATCCGCCCGCTGTCCTGCACCGTCTGTCGGCGATCAAGATCTGTCAGAGGATCGGGTTCAGCCTTGCGGAGATCTCCGACCTGCTGCAGGGCGGCGGGGTCGGCGGCGGCGTGTGGCGTCACGTGGCCAGTGCCCGTCGAGCACAGGTCGAGCGCGAGATCGCAGCCCTGAAGGACCTGCTCCGGCTCATCGACAAGACCCTGGACTGCGACTGCCGGACCCTGTGCGACTGCCCGCACATGGGGCCCGACGGCCCGTTCGCGGCCGGCTCCCAGGGCGCCGGGCAGGACGACTGCAGCCAACTGGATTCCTGGCCCTCTCAGGTGTCGGGCCTGTGACAGCGCCCGCGCCCGGCACTCCTGCCTCGGGAGCGCCGGGCCCGGGGCCCGCTGCCGTTCCGCATGAGTAAGGTGGCCTTCCAGCGGCTTTTGCCTTTCATTCAATAAAACCGGAATGCTGGATTCCCGTTGTGGCCCGGGGTGCTCCCGTGTGGCGCGATTCTTTTCAGCCATCCTGTTTCGGCCAGGCGGCGAAATGGTTGCGCAGCCGATCGTCGTGGTCTAACTTTCTGGACCGTCGAGCGCTGCCGCTGTGAAGTGTCACAGATTATCAAGGTCATCTTTCTGCTGCCTTGAATCACTCGTTGCCGTTGCCGTGCAGAGTGAGCGCGCTGCTTTCTTCCGTGCCTGTTCCAGAACATCGCCGCCCAACAGTTGACGGTTTATTACCGTCCAGTCCGGCTGGAGCACGAATTGCCCGGGAACAAATCTGAATCAGTGCTGCCCAAATCGGGCGTATCTGCTGCAGGAGCGGAAACTTCCCTGTTTCCGGGCCGCAGCGGCCTCCCCATCACTTCATCGTGGATAACGGCGGTCCTGGTCGCCACGGGCGGCTCACTCATGGTCGTCGTCTCCCTGGGGGCGATGGCCGCGGAGCTCGGCAACGTGTCGATCTGGGTGTGGATCATCACTGCCGCCGTAGGCGGCGCGCAGTGCCTGCTGATCGCGGAGCTCGCGTCCCGCTTCCCCGAACGGGCCGGCGGAACAGCGCAGTTCGCCTACCGCGTCCGCGCACAGGGCTCTCCCACGATGGGCGCCCTGTCCGCCTGGTGCTACTGGTTCGCCTGGACCCCGGGCATCGCGGTCAACCTGATCCTCGCCGCGACATTCCTCAGGAACCAGTGGCTGCCGGGCGTTTCTCCCGTCGTGCTGGCGCTCGCGATCGCCGCGGTCCTCTACTTCATCACCGCGCTCGGACTGAAGCTGTCCACAATGATCAACGCCGTGCTGGCCCTCGTCGCGGTGGCCGTCGTCCTGGTGGTCGTCCTCTGTCCGGTGGCACGCCCCCACTCCAGCGACATCTCGCAGGCGTTCCCCTCCGCGCTGCCGGCCGACACCGGCGCCAAGGACGGGCTGTGGGCGCAACTGGCCCTCATCGCGAAGTGGAGCTTCGTCGCCACCTGGTCCTCCTACGCCGCGGAGATGGCCTCCACGGTGTGCGCGGAGATCCGGCACCCCGAACGCACCATGAAGCGGGTGATGTCGACATCCGCCATCATCTGCTTCATCGCCTTCGCCGCCGTACCGATAGCGATGTTCGCGCTCTCCGGCGTCGACGGCATCCAGAAGGACCCCTTCGAGGTCTTCGCCAACGCGGGACACGTACTGCTGGGCCCCACGGGCGACATCCTCGTTCAGCTGGGCCTGACCGCCGTCCTCATCCTCGGAGCCGAGACCTTCATCATCGGCTCCTCCCGGACCATCTACCAGATGGCACAGGACGGCCACCTGCCCCCCGCCTTCGGCAAGATCAACAAGCGTGGAGCGCCGGTCGGCTCCATCGCCTGGGACGCGGTGGTCATCGCGCTGCTGCTGATCGTCTTCGGCACCAACGTGGTGGATGTCGTGGCCGCTGCCAACTTCGGCTACATGGCGGTGTTCGTCCTCATGCCCATCGCCTACCTGATGCTGCGCAAGCATCCGGCCGGCCGGCCCGGAAGCTTCCGTCTGGGCGGATACGCCAGGCCGCTGGCCGTGGCTCTGTGCGCCGTGAACGTGGTGCTCCTGGTCTTCGGGGGAACCCAGTGGGGCGGATCGGTCATGCTGATCGGCCTGTGCGTGAGCCTCGTGATCCTGCCGATCTCCTACTTCACCCGCCGGCGGCGCGCCAAGACCGCACCGTCCGCACCGCAGGAGCCCGAGCTTGCCTCCTGACCACGGGCCGAGCCCCCGACAGGAGGGTCCCATGTCCGACCGCGACTTCTGCTTCAGCGCCTTTCTGCCTCAGGGCATCGACGCGGTCGCCCGAGGAGGGATCGCTCGCAGCCAGGCGCATCTGTCCCCGGCCCTGCGTACCGTCCATCAAGCCCTCCTGCGGGAATTCCTCACCACCGGCCGCGGGCCGAGGATCGCGTGGGTGCGCCGCCTCACCCTGCGGCACGGACTCGACCCCGGCCCTGCCATCAGGGCGCTGGCCGACGCGGACCTCGTGCACTTCAACTCCGCTTGCGAGCGGGTCGAGATCGCCTACCCCCTGTCCGGCGTGCCCTCCCCGCACCGGGTGACCGTCCATGACGGACGGCCGCTGGCCGCCATGTGCGCGATCGACGCCCTAGGCATCCCGCTCATGGCCAACGCCGCCGCCACGATCATCTCCAACGACCCCGGCACCGGTCAGCAGATCCGCGTCACGCGGGAACACGACGGCAGCTGGACCTGGGAACCGGCCACCACGGTCGTGGTGCTCGCCACCGCCGAATGCTCCGGCCCGATCGCCAACGCCTGCCGGCACACCGAGTTCCACGCAGCACCCGAACTGGGCGAGCGCCACCTGACCGGGCATCCGCAACGACAGGGCCGGGTGCTTACCCAGGATCAGGCACTGGCCATCGCGCAGACAGAGTTCGGACCCCTGCTGGCGACAGCGAGCCACTGACCCCGGACCGCGGACCCGCTCCCCGGCCGGGGCTCAGGCCCCTGCCTCCCCGCAGCATTCAGGGCCCGGCTGCGGAGCGGGCCTCCACCCGCACATGCGACCGACCTGCGCCCTCCAACCGGCGCTGACTTCGACGACCACTGGAGATCCATCGTGTCCACCCAACCCACCCAGGCCCCCGGCGACGCCCGCCTGCAGTCCCTCAACGGGATCGACTTCGCTGTCGCCGACCTGACGCTGGCCGAGTTCGGCCGCAAGGAGATCCAGCTCGCCGAGCACGAGATGCCGGGCCTGATGACCCTGCGTGCTGAATACGCCGATACCCAGCCGCTGCAGGGGGCCCGCGTCTCGGGCTCCCTGCACATGACCATTCAGACCGCCGTCCTCATCGAAACCCTCGTCGCCCTGGGCGCCAAGGTGCGCTGGGCCTCGTGCAACATCTTCTCCACCCAGGACCACGCGGCCGCTGCCGTCGTGGTGGGACCCGACGGCACCCCGGAGGCGCCGAAGGGCGTGCCTGTGTTCGCCTGGAAGGGAGAGACCCTCCAGGAGTACTGGTGGTGCACCGAGAGGATGATGACCTGGCCCGGCGGGCAGAGCGCCAACCTGCTCCTGGACGACGGCGGCGACGCGACGATGCTGGTCCACAAGGGTGCCGAGTACGAGCGCCTCGGACACGTCCCCGACACTCAGGAGACGGACTCCGAGGAGTGGTCCGTTGTCCTGGACCTGCTGCGGGCCTCGCTCACGACCTCGCCGGACAAGTGGTCGGTCCTCGGCTCACGGATCCTGGGCGTGACGGAAGAGACCACCACGGGCGTCATGCGCCTGGAGAGGATGGCGGCCGACGGCGAGCTGCTCTGGCCGGCCATCAACGTCAACGACTCTGTGACCAAGTCGAAATTCGACAACAAGTACGGCATCCGCCACTCCCTCATCGACGGCATCAACCGCGGAACCGACGTCCTGATCGGCGGCAAGGTCGCCGTCGTCTGCGGCTACGGCGACGTCGGCAAGGGCGCGGCGGAATCGCTGTCCGGCCAGGGTGCCCGCGTGGTGGTGACCGAGATCGACCCCATCTGCGCCCTCCAGGCGGCGATGGACGGCTACCAGGTGGCCCGGCTGCAGTCCGTGCTGCCGATCGCCGACATCGTGATCACGACGACGGGCAACAAGGACGTCGTCATGGCCGAGGACATGGCTCAGATGAAGCACCAGGCCATCCTCGGCAACATCGGGCACTTCGACAACGAGCTGGACATGGCCGGACTCGCCCGCTACCCGGGCGTCCGCAAGAACCCGATCAAGCCACAGGTCGACGAGTGGGTTTTCCCGGACGGACACTCGGTCATAGTGTTGTCCGAGGGACGTCTGCTCAATCTCGGGAATGCCACGGGCCATCCGAGCTTTGTTATGTCCAACAGCTTCTCCAACCAGGTGATCGCACAAGTCGAGTTGTTCACCAAGCACGCCGAGTACGAACGAGGCGTCCACCGGCTCGCCAAGCACCTGGACGAGAAGGTCGCCACGATCCACCTGGAGGCGCTCGGTGGCGAGCTGACCACGCTCACCAAGGAGCAGGCGGAGTACATCGGCGTGGACGTCCAGGGGCCGTTCAAGTCCGAGCTCTATCGCTACTGACGTCACGCGGCAGGGCCGGCCCGGAGGACTTCCTCCTGGTCGGCCCTGCGCTGTTGACCGGTATCGGACTCATGGGGGAGATCGAAAGTTGACGAAGAAGGTGGAATCGACGATGCCTGCCCAACAAGGCATGTCCGTCGCAGTGTTGGCCCGTCTGGCGGGGACCACGTCGGACACCATCCGCTACTACGAGCGGCTCGGCCTGCTGCCCAAGGCCCCGAGGAACGGCGCCGGCTACCGCCGCTACGGCGCCGACGCCATAGACCGCATGAAGTTCATCCAGGGCACTCAGCGACTCGGCTTGAGCCTGAGCGACATAGGCGACCTGCTGAGCATCCGGGACACGGGCACGTGCCCGTGCGGCGACGCAGCCGTGATCCTGCGCAAGCGCATGGACGAGGTCCGCACCGAGGTCCAACGGCTCACGGCCCTCTTCGATGAGCTGGCCGCGATGGTCGGACAACTTCCCAGCCAGGAGTGCCCGGACCCGATCCCCGGCGTATGGAAGCCGCAGACGGCCGAGTCAGCGTGACTGTGGTGGCGGCCGGCCCGGGGGCGCCGGCCGCCACCACAGCACGAGCGTGCACCTTCTCCGTGGCTAGGACGGGCTGTCCAGCGCGCTCTCGTGCAGATCGCTGCGCCGGATGAGGGTGAAGACGAGGACCGCGCCGACCGCCGCGACCAGGGCGCAGAGGCGGACCACTTCAGTCAGGCTGTCCACATACGCGACGCGGGCGGCCGCGGTCGCCGCCTCCACCATCGACGGCGGCACCAGTCCGCCGAGATCGCTCAAGGCGCCGGTTGCCACCTCGTGCGCGACGGAGCCGGCCCGGTCACCCAGCTGTTGACCGACGGCTGACTGAGTGAAGGCCGATTCGACGCAGCTCTGGAAGAGGGCACCGAAGCCCGACACGCCAATCGCGACACCGGCCTGCTGGAAGGTCTGGCCCACCCCGGAAGCCATGCCGGCCCGCGCGGGACCAACGACACCGACGGTCACCGCCGCCCGCGGCGGATTGAACATGCCCATCCCGACGCCCATCACGAGCAGGCTCGGCAGCAGCACGGTCCAGTCGCTGGTGGGCTTCACCAGGGTGGCCAGTCCCAGCCCGACGGCGATCAGCGCGATGGCCGTGCCCAGGAGGAGGCCGGGGGAGAGGGTACTGCCGAAGCGCCCCGTCAGGATGGCCACCACGAACAGGGTCAGGGTCAGGGGCAGGAAGCGGAGCCCCGTCTGCCATGCCGAGTAGCCGAGGACGTTCTGCATGTAGGAGATGAGGAGGAAGACCGCGGCCAGGCTCGCCGCGTTGTTGAGGAAGGTCCCCCAGGCGACGCCGTTGAATGAGCGGATCCGGAACAGCGACAGATCCAGCATGGCTGTCGTGCCCTTGTTCTGCTGGATGACGGCGAAGATCCCCAGCAGAGCCGCACCGATCCCGAAGGCGAAAAGGACCGGCGGGCAGTCCCATCCCATTGAGTTGCCGGCCATGAGACCGAAGAGCAGCAACGCCAGTCCCAGCCCGAAGGTGACCATGCCGGCGTGGTCGACGCCGTGGGCATGAGGGTCCCGGGACTCGCGCAGCCGCCCCATCGTCGGGAGAAGCGCGAGGATGCCGATCGGCACATTGACAAGGAAGATCCACCGCCAGCTCAGCGATGTGGTCAGCCAGCCGCCGATCAGCGGGCCGAACGCGAAGGCCAGACCGCCGACCCCGCCCCACACTCCGAACGCGGTGCCGCGTGCCCGTGCGCCGCGGAACTCCTGCCCGATGAGCGCGAGTCCGACGGAGAAGAGCATCGCGGCGCCGATGCCCTGGACGCCGCGGGCGACGCTGAGCACGAACGGGTTCACAGCCAGGCCGACAGCGAGCGAGGAGAGGGTGAAGACCAGCAGCCCCAGAGTAAAGACGCGCTTGCGTCCGATCCGGTCCGCCAGTGATCCGCTGGAGAGGAGAAACGCGGCCATGGCCAGCGTATAGGCGGCGATCACCCACTGCTGTTCGGCGAAGCTCGCGTTCAGGGCATCCCTCAGGCTGGGCAGCGCGACGTTCACGACCGTGACGTCGAGCAGCAGCATGAAGGTGGTGACACACACGACAACCAAGGTCCATCCGCGGACATGTGAGGGGGCGTCCTTCCCCTCGGGTCCTACGTCCCGGTGGCGGATCGCATCAGCCGACATCTGTTGTCTCCTTGTCATGCGGCCGTCCACGGGAGTGTTCTCGTTGAACCTGGCTTCAAGTCAACGCCCGGTGCAAAGGGGAGGAGCCCGGCTGGCGGGGGATGACAGCCGGGCTCCTGGTCAAGAGAGGATCACGTACGGCGGTTCGACGTGAACGTGCCGTTCACCGGCGTCGGGGAGCAGCCGCATTCACCGGCGGCGCAACTGTTCTCAGTGGCGGCCGTCTCGGCCGGCACGGCGGTCACCGAGCTTGGTGTTCCGCAGCTGTCGCCGCACCCGCAGCCGTCGTCCGAT
>NZ_JBVJYZ010000017.1:0-124605 GCF_055600045.1 Streptomyces sp. NPDC038280 | reverse complement strand
CCGGCGGTGCTTGTCACTGTCAGCGCGTTCACCTGGGGGAGCGGGGTCACCGAGGTCGGCGTTCCGCAGCTGTCGCCGCACCCGCAGCCGTCGTCCGATCCGGCGGTGCTTGTCACTGTCAGCGCGTTCACCTGGGGGAGCGGGGTCACCGAGGTCGGCGTTCCGCAGCTGTCGCCGCACCCGCAGCCGTCGTCGGACGAGGTTCGGACGGCGGGTGGCGATGTGGACGTCACGGTGATGGCGCCGGCTTCCCGCAGGGCCGAGTGCAACCGCAGGAGCCTCAGCCCGTTCGCGATGATCACCAGGGCCCAGGCCTCGTTGATCAGCACACCCGCGGTGAGGGTGAACCTGCCGCCGACCGCGAAGATCACCAGGAACAGGATGACCGCCAGCGACAGGGCGATGTTCTGCGCGATGATCCGGTTCGCCCTGCGGGCAAGCGCGACCGCGTAGGGGAGCTTGTTGAGATCATCGGCCATCAGCGCGACGTCGGCCATTTCCAGCGCAACATCGGTACCGGCAGCGCCCATGACGATGGCGACGTCGGCGGTGGCCAGCGCCGGGGCGTCGTTGACGCCATCGCCGACCATCGCGGTGATACCGGACTCCTTGATGGAGGCGACAGCCGTGCTCTTCTCATTGGGCATGAGCTCGGCGCGAACGCTCTCGATGCCCAGCCGGCCGGCGATCGCCTTGGCGACCCGCTCCCGGTCGCCGGTGAGCATCGTCGTGTGCGTGACGCCCACCCGACGCAGAGACTTCAGCGCGGTGACCGCTTCCGGACGCAGCTCGTCGGCAACACCCAGCAGACCGATCAGACGGCCGTCCACGCTGACGGCGACGGGAGTTCCGCCGGCGTCCTCGACAGCATCCAGTGCCGCCTGCGCCGCGGGATTGCCGCGCAGATCCCCGACCCTGCCGACCACGACCATCGCCCCGCCGATGACGGACTGGGCACCCACACCGGGAATGACCTCGACATCGTCCGCAGGGGTGACCACGATCCCCCGCTCCCGTGCCGCCCGCACGATCGCCTCGGCGATCGGGTGGGTCGCACCGGCCTCCACAGCTGCCGACAGCGTCAGCAGCTCGGTCTCGCCGTAGCCGTCGAGCGGGTGCGCCTGGAGAAGCGTCGGCCGGCCCAGCGTCAGCGTTCCGGTCTTGTCGAAGGCGACGGAGCGCAGCTTGGCCAGCTGCTCCAGATACGCACCGCCCTTGATCAGGACTCCGTCCCGGGCTGCTCGCGCCACCGCGGACACGACACTGACCGGCACGGACAGCACCAGGGAGCACGAGCAGGACACGATGAGCACGACCAGCGCCCGGTAGAGAGCGTCGGTGTAGGAGATGTCGAACACCTGCGGGCCGAACGCGGCCATCAGGACCGCCAGAACAATCATGATCGGCGTGTAGATCGTGCCGAACTTGTCGGCGAACCGCTGCGCCTGCCCCCGGTTCTGCTGAGCCTCCTCCACCTCCTTGATGACCCGGGCCAGCACCGTGTCCTCGAACGGCTTGGCGACCTTGATCCGCAGGGCCGCGTGCCCGTTCAGGGTTCCGCCGTACACGTCCGCGCCGGGCTCGACCTCCACGGGCATCGACTCACCCGTGATCGCGGACGCGTCGATCCAGGAGGCTCCCTGGACGACGGTGCCGTCGGTAGGCAGCCGCGAGCTCGGACGGACCAGCACGATGTCGCCGACCTCGAGCCGTTCCACTTCGATCTGCTCGACGGTGCCGTTGGACGAGAACCGTTCCGCCATGGCCGGGCTGAGGTCCATCAGCTTCTGGATGGACTTGCGTGCCCGGTCGGCGACGTAGCTTTCCAGCACGACGCCGAGCGAGAAGATCACAACGACGCAGGCGGCTTCCAGTACCTTGCCCAGCGCCAGCGCCCCCGCCACCGCGACGACGAGCAGGACGTTGATGGACACCCGCTTGGCCTTGAGCATCATCAGGGCGGTGCGTGCGGGATAAACAATGCCGACCGCCACACAGACGTACGCGAGGATGGTCGCGGCCGACTGCGTCTCGGTGTAGCAGCCCATGATCTCGACCACCACCATCAGCGCGGCGGCGATCTCCAGCATGATCATCTCAGGGCGCAGCCACCACCGAGTCCGTTTCGTGGCCTGCTCGGCATTCTTGTCCGCGCCGGCGCTGGTGTGAGCGGGCTCAAGAACCAGCCCGGACGCGTTCGCCGTCCTGAGCAGCACGGCGTCATCCAACGCGGTCGGTGCCTCGACCACGAGGGTGCCCGTGGCAGACAGCACACGTACATCACGCACGCCGGGAACACGGCGCAGCGCTGTCAGGTCACTGGCGCATTCGACACAACCGGATATCACGCGGTAGCGACGGGACTCGACATCGGCTTCGGGCGGGACAGTCATGTTGCCGCCCGCCGAGGCGGCGAACTCGTTCACCCTTGGTCACCTGCCTGTCAGTGGGAAACTTGTGCTAACTGGAGGAGCGTAAAGTTTGGAGTCGACTCCAAAGTCAAGCCCTTTGGCGCACCAACTTTCTGAGCCACGGCATCTGCCCGCCCGCCGCCCGCCCCAGCCGGCGCGGAACAGGGTTGACTTAAAGCCGGGTTCAACGGAAAGACTCGCGCCGCGTCCTGGCCGCAGCAGCCCTGGTACCCGCCGTACGCGGCAGCGCCGATCACCTACGTCGTCTCGCACCTTCACCGGTGACGTTCATTCAGCAGGTTCGGCCCCTCGGGCTGGCCGCGGAGGGGGAATGGAAATGGGCGATTCTTCGGAGTCTTCGATTGAGCGCGCCGTCGCGACGATGACCCTGGGCATCGATTCGAGCGGTCCCGCGGAAGACCGACGGGCGTACATCAGCGTCGGTCTCATCGATCTGCTCGCAGCGGTCACAGGACTGCCGACCTCCGACGTACCCGAGGAGACACCTCTGCAGGTCGAGTCGCTCCAGGCGACGCTGATAGCCGCGGTCCTCGACGCCGCCTTCGACGTGCAGGTGCCCCTGACCGCCCTCACCGCCGGCGTCTGCGTCCCGGACCTCGCCGAGCTCCTCTTCGACGCCGCCGCACCGAGCGCAACCGCACCGCGCACGCTGGAGGCCCTCGCCGACCCTGCGGGCAGCTGTGATCCGTTCGACCTCACCGACGTACAGCAGGCCTACCTCCACGGCCGGGAATCCGGCCACGAACTCGGCAACGTCGACGCCTCCTTCTACGTCGAACTGGACACCACGGATCTGGACGTCGACCGCTTCGAGCGGGTGCTGCGCGCAGCGGTCGCCGGCCACGACATGCTCCGCGTGGTCATCCTCGAGGACGGGCGCCAGCAGGTCCTGCCCGAAGTACCCGACTTCACCATCGTCAGAGAAGATCTTTCCGCGCTGTCCACCCGGGACCAGCACGAACGTCTGGAAGCGCTGCGCACCGAAGCGACGGCGAAGCGACGCGACGTGCACCAGTGGCCCCTGTTCGACGTCCACGCCACACGACTCGACCCGCAACGGATCCTGCTGCGCTTCGGCATAGACCTGCTGATCTGCGACGGAGCCTCGTTCGCGCTGCTCGTCGAGGAACTCGCCGGCCGGTACGACGACCCGGAACGCCAGTGGCCGGTCGCCGGGCTCACCTTCCGGGACTACCAGCGCGCCGTCACCGGCCCGGAGCACGCGGGCAAAGTGGAAGCCGCGCGCACCTACTGGACGAGCCGCATGGACAGTCTGCCCGCGGCACCCCTGCTGCCGTTGGCACGCCCGCTGGCCGCCATCGACACCCCACGCTTCCACCGTCGGCACCGGGCCCTGTCCGCGCCGCTGTGGCAGAGCTTCAGGGATCACGCCACTGCCCGCGGTCTGACCTCCTCCGCAGCTCTCGCCGGCGCCTACTCCGACGTCCTGGCCCGCTGGTCGCAGTCTCCCGATTTCACCGTCAACCTGACCGTGAACAACCGCAAGCCCGTGCACGAGCAGGTCAGGCAGGTCATCGGGGACTTCACCACGCTCACGCTTCTGGAGGTCCACTCGGACGCCGGCAGGCCGTTCGCCGAACGCGTCGCGGCTCTGCAGACCCAGCTGTGGGAAGACCTGGACCACAGTGAATACAGCGGGATCCGCGTCATGCGTGAACTCGCGCGACGGTCGGGGCCCGCGACCGCGATCGCCCCCGTGGTCTTCTCGACCTTCGTCGGCTCCGGATTCAGCGACGGCTTCGACCCCGACTGGTTGCGCGGCATCAACTACACGCTCGCGCAGGCACCCCAGCTCACCCTGGAATGCCTCACCCTCGAATACCGCGGCGAACTGAACATCACCTGGGACTCCGTCGACGACGCGTTTGCTCCCGGACTGCTCGACGACATGTTCACGGCCTACTGGGACCTCGTCCACCAGCTGGCCTCCAGCGAGACCGCCTGGGACCAGCAGGCAACCGTCCACCTGCCCGACCGGCAACTGGACGAGCGCCGGCGGGTCAACCAGACCGCAACGCCGGTTCCTGACGTGCTCCTGCACCGGCTGGGACCCGCCCTGGAACGCCGCGGCGGCGAACCGGCCGTGATCACCAAGGACCGCACCCTCAGTTACGGCGCTCTGGACCGGATGGCCTGCCGCATCGGCCGCGGACTGCGCCGCGAGGGAGCCCGCCCGAACCAGCTGGTGGCCATCGTGATGGACAAAGGCTGGGAGCAGGCCGTCGCCGCCCTGGCAGTCCTCTACTCCGGCGCCGCCTACCTCCCCATCGACGCCTCCCTCCCCCCCGATCGCATACGCCGCCTCCTGGCCCTGGGCGAAGTCGACATCGCCCTGACCCAGACGCCCGTACGCGACCGCCTGGAATGGCCCCCCGGGCTCACCGTGCTCGACGTCTCCGACCCCAGCCGCTGGTCGCACGAGATGGACGGCCACCTGGACGATGTGCAGAGCGCCACGGACCTCGCCTACGTCATCTTCACCTCGGGATCGACCGGCGAACCCAAGGGCGTGATGATCGACCACCGCGGAGCTGCCAACACCTGCTGGGACATCAACACCAGGTTCGGAGCCGGTCCCGACGACCGGGTGCTGGGCCTGTCATCGCTCAGCTTCGACCTGTCCGTCTGGGACCTCTTCGGCGTCTTCGCTGCCGGAGGAGCACTCGTTCTGCCCGAGCAGGACGCCGGCCGGGACCCTGAGCGCTGGGCGGAGCTGGTCACCCAGCACCAGGTGACCATCTGGAACACGGTCCCCGCGCTCATGCAGATGTACACCACCTACGCCGAGGCACAGCCCGCATCCAACGCGCTCAAGCCCCTGCGCCTCGCCCTCATGTCCGGTGACTGGATCGAGGTCGGCCTGGCGGACCGTATCCGGGCACACAAGGCCACCCCCATCGACATCATCAGCCTGGGCGGCGCGACGGAAGCGTCCATCTGGTCCATCTGGCACCCCATCGGTGCGCCTGCCCCCGGCTGGAAGTCAGTCCCTTACGGCAAACCTCTGGCCAATCAGTCCTTCCACGTCCTGGACGACCACATGAGGCCGTGTCCCAACTGGGTGATGGGCCGGCTCTTCATCGGCGGTGTCGGACTCGCCCGCGGCTACTGGCGCGACCCCGAGCGCACCGGCGAGCGATTCGTCACGAACCCGCACACCGGCGAGCGCCTCTACGACACCGGTGACCGCGGCCGCTATCACCCCGACGGGACCATCGAGTTCATGGGCCGTGACGACGGCCAGGTCAAGGTGAACGGGTACCGCATCGAGCTCGGAGAGATAGAGCACACCCTCGCCGCGCACAACGAGGTGCGGCAGGCGGTGGCCGTCGCGGAGAACAACCGGCTCCTCGCGTTCGTCACGACACGCGGTGAAATCTCCCCGGACGGCGACGAGGACGCACGCGCGCAGGTCGCCGACTGGCAGGAGGTCTTCGACTCCCTCAGGAGCGACACCTCAGCGCAGACCGCAGGATGGGCCGACAGCTTCACCGGCAAAATGATCTCCGCCCAGGACATGGACGACTGGGCCGACATCACAGCACGCCGCGTCCTCGCCCACCGCCCCCGCCGTGTCCTGGAGATCGGATGCGGAACCGGGCTCATCGCCACCCGCCTGCTGCCCGAGTGCGTGCAATACGTGGGGACCGACCTGTCGGCACGCACGCTCCAGGACCTGACCCTGCGCCTGGAACAGGACGGTACGGCCGCCAGAGCAACCCTGCTGCACCGCGAGGCGACGGACCTCGCCGGTGTCCCGCGCAACCACTTCGACTGCGTCGTCATCAACTCGGTCGCGCAGTACTTCCCCTCCGCCGACTACCTGCTGGACGTCGTCCGCGCGGCACTGTCCACGCTCCGTCCCGGAGGAGTGGTCTACCTGGGCGACGTCCGGGACCTGCGGCTCCTGCATCGCTTCCACGTGGCGGTCGAACGCGCACAGGCCGGCCCGCAGGACGTGGCCAGGGACCTGCTGTGGCGTGTGGAGCAGCGGGAGCTGACCGAGAGTGAACTGGTCGTGGACCCCGACCTGTTCTGGACGCGACTGGGCAGCCCCGCCACCATCCTGCCGCGTCCCGGAAACGCGAACACCGAAATGGCCGACTACCGCTACGACGTGGTGGTGTTCAACGAACCGGGCACCGTCCGCGACCTTTCCCCCGAACTGCGGTGGACCAGCAAAACGCGCACCTTGCCCGAGCTCGAACAGACCCTCGGCCGCCGCATCCCCTCGGTGTGCCTGCACGGCGTATCCAACGAGCGTCTCCAGTACGACGGCGCGTGGGCAGCACATCTGCGCGACCCGGCGTCGGCCGGCCTGCCGCTCGCGGAGTTCGACAACGTGGCGTGGCCGCAGGCGCAGAGCGACCGATGTCTCACCCCCGCGCACCTTCTCGACCTGGCCGACCGGCACGGATACCTCTGCGAGTTCTTCTACCGCCCGCAGTCAGCTCCGGGCACTTTCGACGCCGTCTTCGCCCTGACCCCGCACGACGCCGAAACCGCCTTCCGTTCCTACGCGTTCACCCTCAAGGACCCCACCGGGGCCAGGCCACTGTCCAACACTCCGCTGCGCGCACGGCAGATCGCCTCCCTCCCGGCCCGGGTCACCCAGCACGCCCGCGCGGCCCTTCCCTCCTACATGGCGCCCAGCGACGTGTTCGTCCTGCCCGAACTCCCGCTCACCGCGAACGGCAAAGTCGACATGGCCCGGCTGCGTGACACGGCCGGCCGAGACCGCGCACACCCTCACGCACCGCAGGACGCGCAACCCGCCGACAGCATCGAGCAGGCACTGGCCAACGCCTGGCAGCAGACCCTGGGCCTGACCGGGGTGTCCGTGCACGATGACTTCTTCCGCATCGGCGGCGACTCCCTGCTCGCCGTCCACCTGGTCAGAACCGCTGGTCACGCGGGCATCGAGGTCACCGTCGCCGAGGTGTTCGCCCACCCCACGATCGCGGCGCTCGCCGCCCTCGTACGCGGGCGGCAGCCGGAGCACGGCACCAGCCCCGAGCCGGCAGAACTCGACCACATCACCCCTGCTCCCGAAGACCGCTTCACCCCCTTCCGCCTCACCGACCTGCAGCAGGCCTACCTGCTGGGGCGCAACGGCTTCTTCGAACTGGGCAACGTCGCAGCCTCCTTCTACGTCGAACTGAGCGCGCACGACCTCGATCCCCAGCGCCTGTCCGCCGCCATCGATGCGATGGTGCAACGCCACGACATGCTGCGTGCCGTCATCGGGCCGGACGGCCAGTGGCACGTACGGCAGGAGGCAGCGCCCTACCCCGTGGCCGTGACCGACCTGCGCGCGCTCGGCCAGGCCGAGACGGAAGCCGAACTCGCACGCGTCCGCCGCGAGTGCAGCACGAAGATTTTCGACCCGGGCACCTCGCCGCTGTTCGACGTCCGCGTCAGCCAACTGAACTCGTCCAGCCGGCTCCACATCAGCCTGGACCTGCTGATCGCGGACGGTGGGACCGTCGCCGTGTTCCTCACCGAACTCGCCGCCCGCTACGCCGACCCCCACCGGTGCTGGCCGGAACTCGAGCTGACATTCCGGGACTACCAGCGCGCGATGGACGAGGCGGAGAACAGCCCCCGCTACCAGCGCGCCCGCGACTACTGGACGGCACGGGCCGCCGACCTGCCGCCGGCCCCCCGCCTGCCTCTGGCCGCCGAACCCGCAGACATTGACGAACCCCACTTCACACGGCGTACCCACCGGCTGCCTGCCCCCTCCTGGCAGGCCCTGCGACACCGTGCCACCCAGCACGGGATCACCCCCTCCGCCGCCCTCGCCACCGCCTACGCCGACACGCTGAACGCCTGGTCCGACGGGGACCCGTTCACCTTGAACGTCACCGTGAACAAGCGCCTTCCGCTCCACGCCCAGATAGCCGACATCATCGGTGACTTCACCGCCACCAGCCTCCTGGCCGTGACCACCGACCCGGTCGCACCCTTCGCCGAACGCGCCAGGACGCTCCAGACCCAGCTGGCCCGAGACCTCGACCACAACGAGTTCACCGGCATCAAAATGCTTCGGGAACTCGCACGGCTGCACGGCCCCGAACGGGCCACCATGCCGGTGGTCTTCACCAGCGCCCTCGACTCCGCGGGCGCCGACTTCGGACAGGCGGTCGGCGGCCTGGGCACGATGGTCAACAGCATCGTGCACACCCCCCAGGTCCATATCGACCACCAGGTGTTCGAGTACGACGGAGAGCTCGTCCTGAACTGGGACTCGCTCGACGAACTCTTCCCAGCGGACGACATCGACCGGATGTTCCAGCTTTACGTGGACCTGGTGGGTCGCCTGGCCGCAGAGGACTCCGCCTGGCAGAGCGAAGCCCCGCACCGAGCCCAGCCCCGCGGATCCGCACCCGCCGGCACCCGCCCCCTGCCGCCCGCCGCCCCCGACACCATCCCGGCCGCAGCCGCGACGGACACCGCCCGACAGACACTCCGCCGGATCTGGGCCGAAGTGCTGGGCATCGAAACGGTGCCCGACACCACGGAATTCACCCGCCTGGGAGGCGACTCCCTGCTGGCCATGCAGGTGATCGCCCGAGCCGCCGCAGAGGGACTCGTGATCTCTCCCCGGGACTTCTTCGCCCACCAGACCATCGCCGCTCTCGCCTCCATCGCACGCCCGGCCGCGCCCGATGTCCGCCCGCCCCACGAGGGCGACATGATCCTTCTGCCCCGGCAACAGGTCCTGCTCGAACAGTGGAAACACCCGCAGGAGCACAACTACGTCCTGCTCTTCGACATCGCCGAACCCCTGGACCGGACCGCCCTGAGGGTGGCTCTGCGCACCTTGCTGCGGCACCACGAAGCACTGCGCCTGTCGTTCACGGCGGGGGAGTGCGGCCACACCGGCCACATCACGCCGATCGACCAACTCGAGACCCCCCTGACGTGGGTGGACCTCACCGACGTCGCACCGGAGGCAGTCGCACAGACCGTCAAGGATGTCAGCCTGCGCCTGCAGTCCTCCATCGACATCACAGCCCCTCCGCTCCTGCGCGTCGCCGCCCTGCAGCACCAGGGGCGCCAGCAGCTGCTCATCGTCATCAACCGACTCATCTGCGACAACTACTCCTGCCGGATCCTGTGCGAGGACCTCATCTCCGCCTACCGCCAGGTCGGCGAGAGAGGTGAGGCCGCCCTCGCACCGGCGGACTCACTTGCCGCCTGGTCCGAACTCGTGCGCTCCCAGGCCGACGACCCCCAGGTCCAAGGCGAACTCACCCACTGGCTGGGTCTGGAACCCGCCCCCGCCCCGCCGGCGATGGACGAGAACCTGCCGGCCGGACCCGCTCTCATCGCACTCGACCCACAAGCCAGCGCGGCACTCGTCGCCACGACAGCCGTTCCCGACACCCTGCTTGCCGCCATCGCCCGCGCGATCGGCCGGCGCACCGGCACGGCTGCCATACGCGTCGACGTCGACTCGCACGGCCGCGATGTGCCCTCCGGCGCGCTGAACCCGGCCCGTATCGTCGGCCGACTCGCCACCCGGTGGCCCCTGGACGCACCGGCCCTGACCACTCTGCCGCTCAAGGAGGCGGCCGCCGCCGTCGGCCGGACACGTTGCCAGGCCCCGGCCGCCGGGAACCACTACGAACTGCTCGCCATGTTCGGCAACGAGCCCGCACTGCGAGTCACGCCGGCGTCCGTGCTCTTCAACTACCTCGGTCACTCGGACGCGTTGTGGGAACGACTGGGCCTGTCGCTCAGCCCGGATCACCCGGGCGTACTGCCCGATCCCGACCCGCAAAGCCGCTGTCTGGAGTTCATCGCCGGCTTCTTCTCGGGCCGGCTCGTCCTGGCCTGCCTGTCCGGGGCGCCCGGCCTTCTCCACGAGATCGGCAGCGACCTCACCGTCGGGCTCCTGGGCCACCCCGCGCCCCTGAGCGTTCCGGACGATCTCGACGTACTGCGGCACTGGCTCGCCCACTGACACAGGAGACCAACCCCATGACAGACCAGTCGATCGTCGCAAGCCTGGCCGCCCAGCCCCACGACCGGCCGCTGACCGTCCTGGACGACGAGCTGCGTCCCACCTCGATCTCCCTGGGAGAACTGCGGGCCCGTGCCGAGGTCGTCGCAGGGGCGCTGCGCCACACGTACGGCGTCGGACCTGGGCACCGCGTGTGTGTGCTCGGCCGCACGTCGCTCGACCTGATCACCACACTGTTCGGGATCTGGCGGGCCGGTGCGGCGGTCACCGTCCTGCCCGCACCGCGTACCGCAGACCTCACCGACCTGCACGACCTGGCTCAACGCCGGGTGACGGCGGCACACGGCTCGCTGGTCGTGACCGACCTGCCCACGGCCACCGCCCTGCAGGGCAAGGTCTCCGTCCCCGTGGCCGACTTCCCGTCCCTGGCCGTGAACGTTGCCGGCAGGCCGCTGCCGCTGCCGGGTGCGCACGACACGGCCCTGCTGCAGTTCACCTCCGGCACGACGGCTCTGCCGCGCGCGGTCGCCGTCACCCAGGGACAGATCGTCGCCAACTCCGCCCAGTGCTTTGCCGCAGGAGGCATGACACCGGGTGATGCCTTCGTCTCCTGGCTCCCGCTCTTTCACGACATGGGCATCATCTTCCTGACCGGCGCCATCGTGCACGGCTACCACGCCTGCACGATGGCCACCCAGACGTTCAGCTCCCGGCCCGGCGCCTGGCTCGACGCGCTGACGACATACCGGGCGGCGGCCACCGTCGCCCCCAACTTCGCCTACGGACTGGCCCACCGCTACCTCACCTTCCGCCGCAACCGTTACGACCTGTCCTCCCTGAGGTTTGCCGTGAACGGTGCCGAACCCATCGACGCCGAAGCCCTGCGGCGCTTCACCACGTCCGCGGCCGACTACGGGTTGCCACCCACGGCGATGGCCCCCTCCTACGGGCTGGCCGAGGCCACCTTGGGGGTCACCGTGGGACGCCATGACGAGACCTACCGCAGCGTCACCGTCGACCGGACTGTGCTCGAAGAAGGCACCGCCCAACAAGTCCAGGAAGGTGCACCCGGGCGGACCTTCGTGGACTGCGGCACCGCGATCGAACACACCGACGTCACCATCACCGACGACGACGGTGTGCCGCTGGCCGACGGCCGCATCGGCTCGATCCGGGTCCACGGACCGGGCGTGGTCGGCCAGTACTGGACAGCCGACGACAGTCCTCACCCCATCCCGCTGCTGGACGGCTCCCAGCGGCTCGTCACGGGAGACCTCGGCTTCCTTCTGGACGGACGCCTCTACGTCTGCGGACGGCAGAAAGACATGATCATCGTGGCGGGCCGCAACCTCTACCCCGAGGACTTCGAGTTCACCACCGAACGGATCCAGGGCATCCGGCTGGGCAACGTCATGGCCTTCTCGCTCCCGGCCAGCGAAAACATGGTCGTCGTGGCCGAGACCAGTCTCGTCGGCACACCCGCCATCGAACTCGCCCACACGGTCCGCGAGACCCTCTCCCAAGAGCTCTCCTACGCGCCCCACGACGTGGTGCTGGTGTCCCCGAAAACGCTGCCCAAGACAACCTCCGGAAAGCGCCAGCGCAGCCAGTGCCGCACTCAGTACGAGACCAACCAGCTCACTGTACGAGCCAGCACACTCGCGACGAAGTAGGCCGGCATGCAGCCTGCGAACCCCTCCCGCGCCACGCCCCCAGAACCACGCGCCGCGCACGCGGCCGACGACGAATGGTTCCTCGCCGTCGATGCCCCCGCCTCACTGCCGACGCTGATCCTGTTCCCCCACGCCGGGGCCGGCGCCGCGGCCTACTGGCGCCTGGCACAGTCGCAGCGCGATTTCGCCCGCTGTCTCATCGTGCGCCTGCCCGGCCGCGAGAGCAGAGCCCAAGAACCCCGGTTCACCGACATCCGGCCCCTGGTACGCGCACTCGCCCCGGCACTGTGCCCGCACCTGGGCGGCAACTACGTGCTCTACGGCCACAGCATGGGGGCACTGATCGCCTTCGAGACGGCGAGACTGTTCTCCCTGGCGTACAACATGCCTCCCCGCCGCCTCATCGTCTCCGGGATGGAAGCCCCCCAGGACAGCCCCACCGGCCAGGCCCGCCACCTCCTCGGCGACAGCGAGCTGTGGCAGGTGGTCGGCGAGATGGGCGGCATCCCTCCCGAGATCATGGCCGACGACTCGATGCGGCAGCTGCTGCTGCCCTCCCTGAGGGCGGACTTCGAGGTGACCGACACCTACACCTTCCGCGCCATGCCGCTGCTCTCCTGCCCGATCAGTGCCTATGCCGGCGAGACGGACCCGGAACTGCCGGTGGTGGCCATGGCCGGCTGGGGGGCCAACACCACGGGCGCGTTCGCGCACACGGCGATGCCCGGCGATCACTTCTTCAACCTGGACAGCCACTCGGGGTTCACGCAGGAGCTGAGGGCCTGCCTGACCGGCTAGCACGAAAGACCCGCAGGTCAAACAGACGAAGCACGCCTGATTCCGGATAGACCCGCGGGATGCGCCGCCTCCCGTCCCTATCCTGCGCTCATGAAGACGGAGACAAGGGTGGTCCCCATCGAACTGGGCCCTGAGCCCTGGGAGGAACCGGCGGCGCTTGCCTTGACAGGCGCATCACCCCGTCTGCTGCTTGTGCGAGCGGCCGAGCTCCGTCCGGTGGTGGCACTGCACACCGCTTCGCTGGACATCGCAGAGTTGACCCGTGCGGCCTCCTTCCGTCATGCCGGCGACAGGGACACATACCTTGCTGTCCATGTCGCGCTGCGTCTGCTGCTCGGAAGGCATCTCGGGATCGGTCCCGGCGACGTACCACTGAGGCGGTTGCCCTGCCAGTCGTGCCAAGGCCCCCACGGCCGACCGGTGGTTGAGGGGCAACCCCTGCATTTCTCCGTCTCGCACAGCGCCGGTGTGGGTCTGCTGGCCTTCGCCTCCGTACCCATCGGAGCAGACGTGGAGAGAGTCCCGAGCCCCGGTGTGGCCGAGGAAATCATTCCGATGCTTCACCCTCGAGAGGCCCAGGAGCTGGCAGCAGTACGGGAAGCCGAACGGCCCCGCGTTTTCGCCCGGACCTGGGCACGCAAGGAGGCGTACCTGAAAGGGCTGGGCACGGGGCTGGTGCGGGGGCTCTCCCTCGACTACGTGGGCTCCGGCGACGCTGCCGGCGCCAGGCTGCCGGGCTGGATCATCCGCGACGTAGCCGTGGGCGATGCCCATGAAGCAGCCGTAGCGGTGCGGACCTGACACCGGCCGGTTCACCCCCGGAGAAGGAACGCAGCCGACTACTCCAGCGGAACGCCAAGCCGGGCCGGTTCCGGCGATGCGGGTCTTCCCCGCGAGCGTCTGCGCCCGCTGTCAGTCGGCAACTTGGCCCCCGGACGGCAATGCCCGCGCCAGCACGTCCAGCGGCAGGGCCCGCAGCCGGACAACCGGCGCTGTCATGGGGCACTCCATGACAGCGCCGCCATCATGGGGCTGCGCCGGCCGACGCATTGGACGTGTCTGCCGGCCGGGTTGCACGGCGGGCGGCCTTGCGGCGACGACGGGCCCGCTCGGGCCTGGTGATCTGGCGCGGGTCCGCGCGGCGACCGTCCGCGCGGCATCAAGGAGGTCGTGGGGACGTGCGGGTGAAGCTGCCGCACCACGCCGCCTACGACGTTCCGCACGATGTCAGCGCGTTTCGTGCCAGCCCGCGCAGCCAGGCATGGGCGCTGTCGGTGTCATAGCGCTGATGCCATGACAGGTATATGGGTGCCGACGGCAGTTCGAGCGGCAGGGGGAGCACGACCAGGCCGAGGTCGGCGACCGCGGAGCGCGTGGTTGTCTCGGGGACGCTGATCACCAGATCGGAGTCGCGCGCGAACGCGAACGCGGCCCCTTCTGTGGGCGCGGTCGCCACGACGCGGCGGCTGAGGCTGAGCCGCGCGAGGGCGTCGTCGAGGGCGTTGCCGAGGTTTCCACGTCGCGAGACGGTGACGTGCTCAGCTGCGGCGTACCGCTGCGCGGTGAGGGCTTTTTCGCGGGCGAGGGGGTGCCCCCGCCTCACGACGATGACGAGGCGGGTCTCGCCCACGTGCTCGGCACGGATATCCGGCGCGCTCGGGTGGTTGGCGTTCGCCTCCAAGTCGACCTCGCCGCGCCGCAACTCGGGTGTGTCGACGCTCGATTCCGCGATGAAGCGCAATCGCACGCCCGGCGCCTGCCCGCGTACGGACGCGAGCAGCGCGGGTCCGCTCAGGGCGACCAGGGAATCGTGCCAGCGAAGCGTGAAAGTGCGCTCCAACGTCGCCAGATCGAGTTCACGGCTCGGTGCGAGTACCCCGTGGACCTGGTGCAGGAGCTCGTGCACCTGTGCCCGGACGGCGATCGCATACGGCGTCGGGGTCATCATGCGGCCGGTGCGCACCAGGATCTGATCCCCGGTCGTGCGCCGAATGCGGCCCAGACTCCGGCTCATCGCGGGGGCGGTGACATGGAGGCGGGCGGCCGCCCCGGCCACACTTCCCTCCTCCAGCAGCGCGTCGAGCGCGGTGAGCAGGTTCAGATCCAATTGCATCTGAGTAATCCTAGCCGTGCTTGACATGCATTTGAAGTTAACGCTGGGGCTCCATACCGTTGAGGCGAAGCGCACCACGGAACGCGCGGCTCGGCCCGACCGACTTCACCAACCCCTCCTCAGACAGGAGCACCACCATGTCCGAAACGCTTCAGACCACGGCCATCACCGGCTCCGACGCCGACCTGCTCACCCAGACCGTGATCGCCGTGCAGACGGCCGGCTCGGCGCTGCGCGAGCGCTTCGGCGAGGTGGTCCGCTACCAGACCCGCGAAGAGCTCATGCACGCGCTTGCCGCCAACGACGACACGGCCCTCGACATCCTGCGCCCCCGCCTCACATACCTGCGCCCCGACGCCGGCTGGGTGGAGGACGAACTCGACGGCGGGGCGCTGCCGCCCGGCGAATGGTGGGTCGTGGATCCGGCCGAAGGCAACGTCAACCACCTTCACGCCCTGCCGGAATGGGCGGTCACCGCCACCCTCGTACGCGAGAACCAGCCGGTACTCGCCGTGGTCCACCTGCCGTTGACCGGCGAGACCTACTCCGCGCTCACCGGTGCGGGCGCGCACCTCGACGGCCGGCCCCTGCACGTCTCCCAGACCGCGAGCCTCGACCTGAGCATCGTCGCCACCAGCCAGGCCCGGCCGGACGAGGACGAGAAGGTCGTGCGGCGCGTCGGCTCCTCGATCACGGCGATGCTCTTCGACGCACTCGTCGTCCGAGCCGCCGTGCCCGCGACCTTGCACCTGGCGAACGTGGCCGCCGGCAGGGCCGACGTCTTCTGGCAGTTCGCCGGGGCCCGTGCGGATCTGCTCCCCGGGGCGCTGCTCGTCCAGGAGGCCGGCGGACGGATTTCCGACGCCGAGGGCCGCCCCTGGACCCCTGAGAGCAACAGCTTCCTGGCCGCCGCACCCGGCGTCCACGCGGAAGCCGTCGCGACGCTCTCCCGCTGACCCCTTACGAGAACTGACCCCTTACGAGAACCAGAAAGACCAAGGAACGAATCTGTATGAACGAGATCGCAGTACTCGGAAACGGCCGCGTCGGCGGCAACCTGGCCGCCGCCCTCACCCGGGCAGGGCACCAGGTCACCGTGGCGGACCGCGCGCAGGGCGCTGCCGCCGACGCCGGCCGCACCGCCCGGATCGCCATCAACGCCACACCGGGTGCCGGCTCACTGGAACGTCTCGCCGCCCTGCGCGAGGAACTGCGGGGCAAAATCCTCGTCGACGTCTCCAACGCCACCGTCGACGGCCCGGACGGGCTGCCCGCCGCCCTGCTCTATCCCGGCTCCAGCCTCGCCGAACAGCTGCAGGAAGCGCTCCCCGAAACCCGCGTCGTCAAGACACTCAACACCATGCTCTTCCCGGTGATGACCGCGCCGGCCATGCTCACCCAGCCGCCGACCGCGTTCCTCTCCGGCGAGGACCCGCAGGCCAAGCAGACCGTCCGCGAACTGCTCACCGACCTGGGCTGGCGCAAGGAGTGGATCACCGACCTCGGCGGAATCCAGACCGCCCGCGCCACGGAGGCCGCGATCCTGTTCGTGCCCCATGTGATCCGCTCCAGCGGATTCGCGCCGTTCGCGTTCTCGATCGCCCGCTGACCGCGCACACCGCACCGTGACGGGCGGGGTCCGTCCCTCCCGGATGCGACAGCGCAGCCGGGGCCGGTGATGGAGCGCCGGACGGCGCCGTCTCCCGCCCCCGGGGCTCCGGCCGAACTCCTCGGCCGGCTGCGCGCCGGCCGGCGCGCAGCGCAGTGGGTGCCGGCTTCGAGCAGGATTGCCGGGCAAAAGAAACACGAGCCGGCCCGGTCCATTGCGAGGTCGGCGAGGGTTTCTGTCGCCGGTCAGTGAATCTGAGCTGCCGCTGAGCGCCGTACTCGCAGAGTGTGCTTGCGGGCATGGCGCCTGCTGCTCCCCGTGTCCGTGGCGGGGTGGTGTCACCTGCTGTTGTCGCGTTCGGGGCCGGGGTGGGTGGGGGAGCGGAAGGTGCGGCGGTAGGTGTCCGGGGGGACGCCGACGGTCCGGTGGAAGTGTCGGCGCAGGGTGGTGGAGGTGCCCATGCCGGTGGCGGTGGCGATGGCGTCGATGGTGTCGTCCGTGGTCTCCAGGAGTTCCTGGGCGTGGCGGATGCGTTGGGTGTGGAGCCACTGCAGCGGCGTGGTGCCGGTAAGTGCTTTGAAGTGGCGGCCCAGGTGGCGCGAGCTCATCCGTGCCTGCCGGGCCAGGTCTTCCACGGTGAGCGGCTCGTCCAGGCGTTGGAGGACCCAGGGGAAGAGATCGGCGAGGGGGTGGTTGCCGGGGTCGGGAACCGGGGTGGAGATGAACTGGGCCTGCCCGCCGTCGCGGTGTGGTGGAACGACCAACCGACGGGCGATCTTGTTGGCGTTCGCCGAGCCGTGGTCGAGGCGGATGAGGTGTAGGCACAGGTCCAAGGCTGCGGCCTTGCCGGCGGAGGTGAGCACGTCGCCGTTGTCGACGTAGAGGACGTCCGGGTCCACCGTGACGTGGGGATGGCGTCGGGCGAGTTCCCCGGTGTGCGCCCAGTGCGTGGTGGCGCGTTTGCCGTTCAGCAGGCCGGCGGCGGCCAGGACGAATGCCCCTGTGCACAGGGAGACCACGCGTGCGCCCGCCGCGTGGGCCGCGCGCACCGCGTCGAGGAGTTCCACGGGCGGGTCCACATCCGGGTCGGCCCAGGCGGGGACGATCACGGTGTCGGCGTACGGAAGGTGGTCGAGTCCGTGGTCCATTTCCAAGCGGTAGCGGTCGATCCGCACGGCGCCCGGTCCGCAGAGGGAGAAGCCGTACCAGGGGTCCACGATGTGGGTCAGGTCCGAGCCGAACACCTCTATCGCCAGGGACAGCTCGAAATGCAGCATGCCGTCGGTGACGGCCAGCGCGACGGTATGCATGTCCGAAAGTGTATGACGCATGTCGTTCCAGACGCTCGTGGGAGGTGCTGTTCGTCGTCAGGATGTCCATAACGGATCACAGCGGAGCTACCGCGGATCAGTCGGATGCAGGGAGCAACTCATGGGATCGGGCCAGCAGGTGGCGGTTTTCGGCGCGTACGGGCACACCGGACGGTTCGTCGTGGCGGAACTGCTCGAGCGCGGGTACGTCCCTGTGCTGTGCGGCCGTGACGCCGACAAGCTGAAGGCGCTGGCGCACGAGGCCGGCCTGGACGCCCGTGTGGCGTCGGCCGGCGACCCGGCCTCACTCGACCGCGCCCTGGCCGGTACGTCTGCCGTGATCAACTGCGCGGGGCCGTTCGCGTCCACGACGGCACCCGTCATCGAGGCCGCCTTGCGGGCGGGGATTCCGTATCTGGATGTCGCGGCCGAGATCGAGGCCAACCTCGACACGTTCGCGCACTTCGCCGACCGGGCGCGCGAAGCGGGAGCGCTCATCGTCCCGGCGATGGCCTTCTTCGGCGGTCTGGGCGACCTGCTGGTCACAGCGGCGATGGGCGACTGGACCGAGGCCGACTCGGCGCACGTCGCCTACGGACTGAGCCACTGGCACCCCACCGCCGGCACTCGCCTGTCCGGCGCGGTCTCCCGGGAGCGGCGCGGCGACTACCGCCTTCGCTACACCGGCGGCCAGTGGGAGCACCGCACCGATGCCCCGCCCGCCCTGGAATGGTCCTTCCCCGAACCGATGGGATCACGTCAGGTGATCGGGGAGTTCACCATGGCCGACGTGGTGACCATACCCAGCCATCTGTCCATCCCGGACGTGACCACGTACATGACGGCCGAGGCGGCCCGCGACGTCGTATCGCCCGACACGCCCGCGCCGACCGCGACCGACGAGAGCGGCCGGTCCGACCAGACCTTCCTCATCGACGCCGTCGTACGGTCGGGCGACACCGAACGACGTGCCGTCGCACGCGGGCAGGACATCTACGCCGTTACCGCGCCGCTCGTCGTGGAAGCCCTCGACCGTGTCCTCGGCGGTCGCACCCACGCGGTCGGCGTTGCCTCCGCGGGCCAGATGTTCGACGCCCCCGACTTCCTGCGCGCACTGTCCCCGCACATCACCCTGGAACTGCATCCGTAGGGATTGTCGTACCGGAACGGCCCGTGACAGCCACTCCCTGAAGGAACCCGCTATGCCGTACTTCGAGTCCGCCACCGACCGCACCCGCCTCCACTTCGTCGACTACGGCCCCTCGGACGGCCCCGTCATCGTCTTCGTCAACAGCTCGTACTTCGGTACCGAGATGTGGGAGCACCAGATGCTGCCGCTGGCGGCCGAAGGCTTCCGCTGCGTCGGCTTCGACCGCAGGGGACACGGCAGGTCCGAGGACGTCTGGGGCGGCTTCGACCTCGACACCCTCGCCGGGGACCTGGGATCGCTGCTCGATCACCTGGACCTGCGCGACATCACCTTGGTCGGGCATTCGATCGGCGCGGTCGAGGTGGTCCGGTACCTGACCCTTCGCGGTACCGACCGGGTGGCGCGCGTCGCCCTCGTGGCCGGAATCGCCCCGGGGCCGGCCCGCTGCGCGGACCACCCGGAGGGACTGGACCCGGAGCTGATCCGCGGATTCAACGAGACCTTCCGGCAGGACCGTGCACAGTTCTTCGCTGACGGCGCCAACGCGTTCTTCGCCCGCCACCTGCCCGGCCCGCAGGTGTCGGACGCGTACGTGGCGTACATGGTGGACCGCTGCCACGGGGCAACGGCGCGCGCTGCCAACGCCCTGGGGGACCTCCTCCCCTCCCTGAACCTCGTCCCGGAGCTGGTGAAGATCGACTGCCCGGTCCTCGTCATCCACGGATCGGACGACGCCTCCGCCCCCGTGGCCCTCACGGGCCGCCGCGCGGCCGACCTGATCCCGGGGGCGGAGCTGCACGTGTACGAAAACGCGGGTCACGGACTGTTCGCTACCCACGCGGACCGCCTCAACGACGACCTGCGCGCCTTCGCCTTCGCCCGCGCCTGACGGTTGAACCCACGCCCCCCGAAAGTGCGTGGGCTTCCGCCCCGCCTTGCCACCGAGGCGCTCATCTGGGCGGTGTTTGCACAAGGACCGCTACCCAGACACCCCGAACCGAGGGAGTTCTACCGCCATGACCGTCCAGCTCACCCGTCCCGCCCTGACCATCGAGGCCGCACCCTGTCCTACCTCGACTTCGGCGGAACCGGCCGCCCCCTGGTGGCTCTGCACGGCCACCTCTCCGAAGGGGCGTCCTTCACCGCCCTCGCTGCCGCCCTCGGGCCCGAGTGGCGGGTGATCGCCCCCGACCAGCGCGGCCACGGCGACTCCGACCGCGCCTCCGAATACACCCGCGCCGGCTACGTCGACGACCTCCTCGCCCTCCTCGACCACCTCGGCGTCGACCGTGCGGTCTTCCTGGGCCACTCCCTCGGCGCGTTCAACACCTACCACCTGGCCGCCGAACGCCCAGAATTGGTCGAGGCCCTGATCAGCGTCGACACCGCCGTCGACCTCCCCGACCACGGCACCAGCCCCCTTGCCTTCGTCCTCAACTTTCCTTACACCGCAGCCACCCGCGAGGAACTGGCCGCCGCCTGCGGCCCCCTGGCCGCCGTCCTCGGCCCCGTGCTGCGCCCACTGCCCGGCGGCGCCGGCTGGCGGCTGCCCTTCCACCCGCAGGACACCGTCGACTCCGAGAACCTCGTCCACGGAGACCACTGGAAGCAGTGGCTCGCCACCGACTGCCCGGCGCTCCTGATCCACGGGCTGCGCAGCCAGGTCCTTCCCGCCGAGCAGGCCCAGCTCGTGTGCTCCCGGCGCCCCGGCACGGTCTACCGCTCCCTGGACACCGACCACTTCGTTCAGCAGGCCGACCCCGAGGGCTTCGCCACCGCGGTTCGGGAGTTCCTCGCGAGTATCTGAACCACCCGCATCACCGCTGGGCCGGAGCCGGCAGCGATGCCCCGGCTCGTACACCTCACGACACACAGGTACGGGCCGAGCCGCCCAGCCTGCGCGGAGCACGACGTCTTCCTCCCTCCGCGGCGGCTCAGCCCGGCAGTGCGCGGCACACTCGGCGCTCAGCTGGGTGTGGTCTCCGAGGCCGGAGACCTCGTGGTCGAAGAACGCCCCGAATACCTGTCCACCTTGCTGGGCAGTCCGGGCAGCCTGCCTCCGATGCCCCCCCGTGGGGTAGCCGACGTCCGAGTGCCCGTGTCTGCCGGCCATCCAGGACCTGGGCCCACAGAACAGAGCGCGGCGCGTACTCCGGAGTCCACCCCGGAGCGCATCCCGCGCCCGCACGCGGCATGCGCACCGGCGCCGTCGAGGTCGCTGCGGACGGTGCCCGCCTCGCGGAGCTCGCCGCCCTCGTCGACAAGGGCGTGCTGACGCTGCGCGTCGCGGAGTCCCACCCTTTCGACGAGGCCGCCAAGGCCCACGCCCGGCTGGCCGAAGGCGGACTGCGCGGCCGCCTGGTCCTGGTCCCCTGATCCGGGGCCGGCCGGCCCGCCGGGCCCTCGTACAGTGCCCGACGAAGATCACCGACCTGCAGCCGGGCGACCCCCGCCCGGTGTCCGGCCTGCTGTCGGTCCTGCTCGACTTCGACGAGCCGCTGGACCGACCGTGGGACCGTCAGGTCCCGCCGCCAGTCGGGGAGTCGTCGGCGCGGGGCCGGGCTCGCGGGAGTCTGGGCGCGCTGCGGTACCTCGGCCACTCCGGTGCCGGGATCCGGGCCGGGTGGTCAGGTATCCCTCCTCGGCCAGCTGGTCATGGGCGGCAGCGACGGTGCCGCGCGAGAGTCCGAGTTCCTTGGCCAGCCCCCGGGTGGACGGCAGGAGCGTCCCGGCCGGCAGGCGTCCCTGGCGGATCGCCTCCCGGAGCTCGGACTCCAGGCCGCAGCGCCGCCCGCCGACGGGGTCGAGGGAGATGTGCAGGTCGAGCCGGGAACTGGACCAGGAATTCGACATGGAACCGGATCTTAAGCCTGGTCCGGTATCCGGCTACGTTCGAGACGACACGAAAGGGACCACCACCATGGCTCACGGACACCGCTTCTCCGACCGCCACGAACCCGACCACACCGCTGTGCGGGTCGCCCTGTGGCGTGCACTTCACGTCCATGCAGACGCCCCGCCCCACGTGCTCGACGACGAGATCGGGCTGAAACTCGCCGATCCTGGGGAAGACTGGCGTGAGCGCGGCGACATGACGATGCCGGGCATCGAGGGCGTCCGCGCGTCCATGGTCGCCCGTGCCCGCTTCGTCGAGGACCTCGTCGCCGAGCGCGCCGACGCAGGCGTGACGCAGTACGTCATCCTCGGCGCGGGTCTGGACACCTTCGCCCAGCGACGCCCCGAACTCGCCTCCCGCCTCAGCCTCTTCGAGGTCGACCAACCGGGCACGCAGGCGTGGAAGCGGCGGCGCCTGGCCGAACTCGGCTACGACATCCCGTCCTGGCTGACGCTGGTGCCCGTCGACTTCGAGGGCGGCGACTCGTGGTGGGAGCGGCTGACCGCCGCCCGGTTCGATCCGGCGAAGCCGACGGTCGTCGCGTCGACCGGCGTCAGCATGTACCTCACGCACGAGGCCAACAGTGCGACGCTGCGCCAGGTCGCCGCGCTCGCATCCGGGTCCGTGTTCGCCTCGACGTTCCTGATGCCGCTCGACATGCTCGACCCGGATCAGCGGCGGGTCCAGGAGTTCTCGATGCGCAACGCCGCCGCGTCGGGTACGCCGTTCGTCAGCCTGTACTCACCCGACGAGATGCGGCAGGCAGCCCTGGAGGCGGGATTCGTGCGGGCCCGGCACGTGTCCTCCGACGACATGGCCGCCCGGTACTTCGCCCACCGCCACGACGGCCTGCGCCTGCCGAGGGCCGAACAGTTCCTCGTCGCCGAGGTGTAGCCGGGACGCTCTCATGAGATATGCCTCTGAGGGATTCACTGTCGGACCTCGCCGCTATGTTGATCGGATTACCTCAGAGGGGAGGGAGCGCAGTCGTGGAGCACCCGGGCATCGCAGCCCTCACACAGATCATGTCGCCGGAGTACGGTGCGGACGAACAGGTCGACTGGGCTGCCGCTGAAGCGACCTGGCACGTTCGCTTTCCCGCTGACTACAAGACGTTCATGTCTGTCTACGGCGGCGGCTCGATCAACGGCGAGGCCAGCGTCCTGCTTCCCCTCCCTACGGAAGGCATTCAATGGGACCCCAGCGGCATGGCAGGGGAGACCGAGAATGCCCGCTACGGCTGGGAAGTGGAGGGCGGCCGGGCCGCTCTCGATGTCGATCCGGGGCACATTCTCGCCTGGGGGGTCACCTCCGGGCCAGACATTCTCTGCTGGCTGACCGAAGACAGTGACCCGGACCGCTGGCCGGTCCTGGTCTACGGGCGACACACAAACCCGACCTTCACGATTCACACGGTCGGCATGGTCGAGTTTCTCCGTCGGTTGGTCCAGAAGGACCACGACCGGTGGTCGCCCTGGCCGATCAGCATCAGTGGTGAGCTCTGGAACTGCTCACCACCGACCTTCGTCCACTGGCGGGTGGAGCAACTCCGCTGGAAGGCAGGACTCGACCCTGCCACTGGCGAACCAGACCCCTACGCCGGCATGTTCCCTCGCTGAAGGTGCTCAACGAACTCATGACCAGCCCCAGCGAGATGACCGAACGCGATTACTTCTCCAGGCGGAACTGCGGGCTATCGGCCGGCAGGCGAGTGTGGGGACCGTTCAGCGGATGCGCAGGCGCTACCGCGAGCAGGGTCCCTGGCCGCGTCGACGAACGAGTCCACTGGCACCCGCGGCCGGTTGCGTCGGCGGGTGGAGGCGCTGCTGGCGGAACGGCATGGTCCGGGCACAGTGGCCTGTGGGGCCTGGTCGATCACCGTGCGACTCGGCTGTCCCCACCGACGGGACGGGCCGATAACAGGGTGGTGGCCGCCACCCTGCGATTCTGAAGGCAGGCCCCCCGCGGCGGATCGTGCTCCGGGAGCCCCGGAGCACGATCCGCCGGGACGGCCTGCCCGGAATGACCCGATGTGGTTGGCGCCGCGTGATGATCGGCCCGTGCTGCAGGTGCGCCGGATCGCCTACATCGGCCGCCCAGGGATCAGCCTGTCACCGGCCCGGCATACCATGACCGCCCATGAGCACGAGTGAGGACCGAAGACCCCTGGTCGACGGGCGTTTCCAATTGATCTCCCGGCTGGGCAGCGGTGGCATGGGCACGGTCTGGCGAGCACGTGACGTCGCCCTGGACCGCGACGTCGCCCTCAAGGAGGTCCGTCCGCCCGACCCCGCGGTCGAGGACGCGACCCCGGGACTCACCGCGCAGCTGCGCGAACGGTCCGTTCGCGAGGCGAGGGCGCTGGCGCGACTGTCGCACCCGCACGTGGTGACGATCCATCACATCGTCGAGCCGGCGGACGGCTCGCACCCCTGGATCGTCATGGAACTCGTCGAGGGCCGCTCGGTGTACGACCGCCTCGACGAGGGGCCGATGCCCGTGCCGGAGGTCATCGCACTGGGAAGGCAGGTCCTGTCGGCCCTGCGGGCCGCCCACTCGGCCGGCATCCAGCACCGTGACGTCAAACCCGCCAACGTCCTGCTGCGCCGCGACGGCAGCGCCGTCCTGACCGACTTCGGCATCGCCGCGTTCGGCGAGGCGACGTCACGCCTCACCTCCACGGGTGACCTGATCGGCTCGCCCGAATTCATCGCCCCCGAGCGAGTGCGGGGCGAGGAGGGCAATCCGGCCTCCGACCTGTGGTCGCTCGGCATGCTCCTGTACGTGGCGGCCGAGGGCCACCATCCCCTGCGTCGCGCCACCAGCCTCGCGACCCTGGTGGCGGTGCTCGACGACCCCATCCCGCCGCCGGTGAGATCCGGTGCGCTGACACCCGTACTCACTCAGCTCCTGGTCCGCGATCCCGCGCTGCGACCCGACGGGGCCCGCCTGGAGCAGCTGCTGGCCGACCCAGCGGCAGCGCAGCCCGCCACCGGAGCACCGGTGGGAGGCGTCCCCGGCCCGTTCACCGCGCCCCGTCAGCACCCCGCGTACACGCCGCCCGCGTCCCCGGCCTGGACGCCGCCGACCGTCCCGTCCCACGTCGCCCCGGGGGGCGGTGTGTTCGGTCCGCCCACGCCACCCGCGACGCCCCGGCCGCGCCGCCGCACCGCCGCGCTCGCCGTCCCCCTCGGACTGGCAGCGGCCGCGCTCGTCGTCGCCGGAGTCCTGAAACTGCTGCCCGACGGTGGCTCGCGTGACGACGCCGACGGATCGGCCGGCGGCACCACCGCGTCCACCGGCGACCGCACCCCGGGCACCGGTAACCGCACTCCGTCCACCGACAGCGGGAAGACAGCCGGCGCCAGTGGGGGCTCCGGCACCCCCGTCACCAAGGGCACGCTGCTGACCACGGCGAACGCCCGCTCGGTCGTCGAGTCCTTCCGCAAGGTCAGCGGCACCACGCGGATGAAGGAGCTGACGATCTACGAGGAGTACGCCCTGGCCGAGATCCCGACCCGGCCCGGCGCGAAGACCTACGACGAGTACGAGTTCCGCAACGGCGTCGCCCGGCGCACCGGCCCCGGCGGCACCATCAGCGCCGACGCGGCGGACGAGCAGCCCTTCGACGCAGCCGCCATGCCCTGGGCCGGCCTTCCCGCGCTGATGAAGCGCGGCGAGGGCGAACTGCGGGTGGAGCGCCCGACCATGCGCTACGTCATCGCCGACCGCTGGACATTCAACGCCGACCAGCCGACGCTGCGCTTCTACTTGATCAACGAGTACAGCGCGGTCGGCTACCTCGCCGCGGGCACCGACGGAAAGGTCGTGGCGAGCCACCCGTCGTCCTGAGACGGGCCGGTTCCCCGACGGGCCTGGTGGGGCGGCCCCGGGCCGCGTGCCCGCCCCACCGCACTCCCGGTCGCCGCAGGGCGACCGCACACTCACGCCATTGTGTGACTCAAATATGACGGACTGTGCCTTCCGTTGATCAAATTTTCCCGTGATGGCGACTGACTGTGTGTACGTTGTGACGGCTTGCATGGGGAGTGTGAGCGTTGCGGGCCCCCAGGGTCTGCTGTTGCTGCTCTGGGGAGGGCGCGGTGCGCATGCGCGGCGAAAAGTTCGGCGGACCACATCTCGCCGCATGCCGGCGGTCGGTGACGGTCGGCGTGCTGGTCCTGGCGTTGGCGGGCGGGACGGTGTCGGCCGAGGCGGCGCCGCCGGCGCCGTCCGGGTCACCGACGGTGGCGCCGAGTGCACAGACGCCTCGCGCGGCCACCTCAGTTGCGCCGTCCCCCGGGCTGTCCGCGGAGTCGTCGCCTTCTGCGTCCCCGAAGCGGAAGCCGACGGCCGGGCCGGTCAAGTCGTCTGCGAAGACCGCGGCCGCCGCAGCGGCCGGGGCGGTCAGCGATGCGATCTACGCCTACGACGCGACCGGCCGTCTGGTGGGTGTCACGGACCCGGGTGGCGAGACGGCGCGCTACCGCTATGACCCGGCCGGCAACCGCCTGGGCATCGACCGCTTCGCGTCGAGCACGCTGTCCGTGCTGTCACTGGTCCCGGTGCGGGCCAAGGCCGGTGCACAGGTGACGCTTTCGGGCACCGGCTTCTCCACGACTCTCGCATCGAACGCGGTCTCCTTCGGAGGCAAGGCGGCCACGTTGGTGTCGGCCTCGCCGACACGCTTGGTGGTGAAGGTTCCGACCGGCGCCGTGAACGGGAAGGTGTCGGTCACGGTCGGCGCCACGACCGTCCAGTCAACCGAAACGTTCACTCTCGCGACGTCGGCCCCTTCGATCACCGCGATGGAGCCGGCAACGGGTGCCGTCGGCACGCAGGTGACGCTCACCGGCAGCCGCTTCGCCACCGCGTTGACGGACAACGTCGTGCGGTTCGGTGGCGGCCTCGTCGCCGAGGTGACCGCCCGCACATCCACCACCCTGACGGTCAAGGTCCCGCCGGGCGCGGTCACGGGCCCGGTGGAGGTGGCGACCGCTGATGGCCTGACCGCATCCACGGCCACTTTTGCCGTGCAGTCGACTCCGCCCGAGTTCGAGACCACGGTCGTCACTTCGGTGACGGATGCGAATCCGCCCACGGTGGCCATCACGACCCCGGGCAACAAAGCGAAGGTCCTGTTCGATGCCGACCGCGGGGACGACGTCAGCTTCGGCTTCAGCCAGTCGACGTTCAACCAGGGTCTGACGCTCTCGCTGTTCGACCCACAGGGGCAGCCGGTCGTCAACAGTGCCTACGTCGGAGCGTCCGGCGGCGACTGGGATGTCCGTTCCCTTCCCATGTCCGGCCGCTTTTCGCTCGTCATCAATCCGGGCTCGAGCAACATCGGAGCGGCCGCGGTCACTTTGTCCTCCCCGACCGGCGGAACGCTCGACTTCGCCGCAGCCCCCGCTTCGACGAATATCACTCGCCCCGGGCAGGACGGGCGCTGGACCTTCAACGCCGTCATGGGACAGTCGCTGAGTCTGGGCCTGGACTCGGCGGGCATGACCAAGAGTTCGTACGGCCGCCTGTACGGGCCTGACGGCAACGAAGTCGACGGCACAGCGAAGTATCTGTCGGCGAAGTCGACCGCCTCGATCGACATCGACGCGCTCTCCGCCACGGGCACGTACACGCTGGTGATCGACCCTGATGAGGCCGGAACGGGCACAGTGGCGGTGACCGGCTCGACGTACGCACAGGCCGGAGTGATCGACTCCGCCGGTCCGGAGGTGAGCCTGGCGATCGCCCGGCCTGGCCAGAACGGGCGGGCCACGTTCACCGGTGAGGGGGGCCATAAGCTCCACCTCGGGCTGAAGGCCGCCGGATTCGCCTCCATCCTGAGAGCCACAGTCACGGGGCCGAGCGGTGCAGAACTCGACTCCGCATTCCTCTCGTCCGGGTCGGACAAGGCGTGGGACCTCCCCGTCCTGCCGGCCACCGGCACCTATACCCTCACGGTTGCCCCCTCCGGTGCGGAGACGGGCACGCTGAAGATGCTGTTGTCGCGGACGCTGGAGGCGGCCCAGCTGGCTACCACTGGTGGGCCGGTTGCGGTGACGATCGGCCGGTTCGCTCAGAACGCGGAGTCGGTGTTCCAGGGTGTGGCGGGCAATGACCTGTCACTCGCTGTCGCAGCCAACACCTTCTCCACCACCGTGTACGTCAGCGTGAGCGCGCCTTCCGGCGCGGTCGTCGTTCGTGAGGAGTACATCTCCGCCGGCTTTGCTGCCACCATCGGCCTATCAAACCTTCCCGAAACAGGAACGTATCGGGTGGTGGTGGACCCGTATGCGGGGGCAACGGGCTCCTTGACACTGACGTTGTCGGCGGATTTGCCGGCGCAGTTGACGGCCCAGGGCGCAACGGTGCCCTTCGATGTGAAGCGTCCGGGGCAGCGGGTCAGGGGGATGTTCAACGCCGCAGCCGGCGACGACCTGTCCGTCGGGCTGACGGCCAACACCTACACCCAGGCCCTGCGTGTCTGGGTGATGGCACCGTCCGGCAAGATCGTCATCAACGACAACTGGGTATCAGCTGGATTCAGCGAATCGTTCGGACTGCCGGATCTTCCGGAGGCGGGCATCTACACGGTGCTGGTCGCTCCGAAAGACGCGGGCGCCGGTTCCTTCGCCCTCACCCTGTCGGCGGACCTGCGTGTGGCCCTGGCCGCCGATGGCGCTTCGGCTCCCACGACGCTGGGACGCGCCGGCCAGCACATCCGGGCCGAGTTCACCGCTCCGTCCACCCCTTCGATCGGCTTCGCCGTCACGGGCAGCACGATGCCGAAGGGCACAGAGGTCTGGCTGGTCGGCCCAAGCGGCGGAGCCGGTACATATCTCACCACCATCATCTCGGAGTGGGACAGGCCCTCATACCTGACGGGGCTGACCGCAGGTGCTTCCTACGCGCTGCTGCTGAAGCCAGCCGAAGCCGTCACCGGCGGCATGACGTTGTGGCTGTCCAAGCCGGTGGACGCAGGCACCCTCTCCGCGGCTTCGCCCACGGGCCAGGGGGCGACGACCCGGCCCGGCCAGGAAATCCGCTATACCTACAGCCCCGCCGCGGGTGACGGCGCGGCGGTCACCTTCTCCACCACGGTCACGGGAACTCCCAGCGTCGCACTCGTCACCCCGAGCGGGACCGTACAGAACAACGTCGCCTACATCTCGGGCGCAGGCGAAGTCGATCTGCGCGCACCTCTGGCTGCCGGCACCTGGCAGATCCTGGTACGCCCGGACACTCCCGTCACCACCGGCACGACGCAGGCCACCTTGCGGCCCGATGCCCTCGGCGGTGCGCTGACGACCGGCGGCGCGAAACTGCCCGCGGCGATCACCGCGGCCGGGCAGAACGGCCGCTTCACCTTCACCGGCACCAAGGACCAGCTCCTCACCCTCACCCAGGACGCGGCCCCGTTCGGATGGTGGCTGTCCGTCTACGGGCCGGACGGCAAGTGGCTCATCGATGAGCGCGACATAACCCAGTCGGCGCTCTCGACCGATCTTCCCAAGCTGCCCGCCACCGGTACGTACACGGTGACGGTCGACTCCCAGTACCAGGCCACGGGCACCCTTTCTCTGGGACTCAAGACCACGGGTTCCGCCGTCGCCCGCACAGCCCCGCGCACCGCCGATCCCAAGGCCAAGGCTGCCAAGTCGGCTCCGGCTCCCGCTCCATCGCATCCTGCTGTCGTGCCGACCGGGGCGGATGCCTGGCAGCCGGGGAAGCCGAACCTGGCCGGCCAGGACTGGATCGCCGCCCGAGGTGACGCCCCCAAAGCGCCGCCGACCCTGCGCGCGCCGCCGAAGTCGACCGCGCTGACGGGCCATGTGCTGAAGCTGGACGGCAAGCCGCTGGCCAAGGTGACCGTCACCGTCGGCGGCAGGACGACCCGCACCGACTCCCTGGGCCGCTTCCTCCTGACCGGCATCAGCGCGGACGCGACGACGGTGGTGGTGGACGGGGCGAGCGCGAACACCAGGAGCCGGCAGTACGGCCGTTTCGACATCCGCATCCACCCGAAGTCCGGCCAGAGCGTCGATCTGGGCTTCCCGGTGTGGATGACACCGCTGGACACGAAGCACACGGTGAAGTTCGCCGCTCCGGCCAGGACCGAGGTGGTCCTGAAGACCCCGCAGATCCCCGGCCTCGAAGTAAGGATCCCCAAGGGCTCGGTGGTCCGTGACGAGAAGGGCCGCCCGGTCACCGAACTGGGCATCACGCCGATCCCGATCGACCGGCCGCCGTTCCCGCTGCCGAAGAACAGCGTGGTGCCGGTCTACTTCACCGTGCAGCCCGGCGGCACCTATGTCTTCCCCAAGGGCGCCCAGGTCATCTACCCCAACTACACCCGCGAAGCCCCCGGCACGCAGGTGGAGTTCCTGGACTACGACCCCAAGAAGAAGGGCTGGTACGTCTACGGGCACGGCACCGTCTCCCGGGACGGCCGCCAGGTCGTCCCGGACGCCGAGACCCGCGTATGGGCCTTCCACGGCGCCATGTTCAACACCGACGACTGGCTGCCCTGGCTGACCCCCTGGCTCAAAGACGCCCTCGACTGGCTCTCCGGAGACCCGGTCGAGCTGTCCACGGGCATGCTCACCGACTCCCGTACCGACCTTGCCGTCGCGGACCCGCTCGGCTCGGCGGAGGTCACCCGCACCTACTGGCAGGGCGACACCCGCAAGCGCGCTTTCGGAGTCGGACGCGACCTCTCCTACAACGCCTTCCTGCACTCACAGCAGCAGTACCAGGAAGTCGACCTGTATCTCCCCGGCGGGGGAAAGGTCCACTTCACCCGCACCTCACCGGGCACCGGTTACAAGGACGCTGTCTTTGAACCCCAGGACACCGCGAGCGAGTTCCGGGGAACGAAGATCGTCAACAAGGACGGTCAGTGGGAGATGCGCTTCCGCGACGGCGCAGTGTGGATCTTCCCGCAGTACGCGCCGCTCAAGGAGATCCGCGACCGTTACGGCAACACCACCAGGATCACCCGCCTGAACGGGATCAAGGGCGAGATCACCCAGGTCACCACGCCAGGCGGTCGATGGGTCGGCTTCGAGTACGACGCCGAACACCGCATCAAGACAGCCCGGGACAACACCGGCAGGACCACCCTTTACAGCTACGACAGCGCGGGCCGGCTGGACACCGTCACGGACCCGGCGGGCAAGGTCAGCGCCTATACCTACGACGGTACGTCCCACCGCGTTGCCACGGCGAAGGACGCACGCGGCATCGTCTACATGACCAACACCTTCGACACGGACGGACGAGTCAAGGAACAGACGCTCACCGAGGGCCAGAAGTACACCTTCGCTTACACCAAGGACAGTGCCGGCAAGGTCACATCGACATCAGTGACCCAGCCGGGCGGCGCCGTCCGCCGGGTCGACTTCGACGCCACCGGCTACGGCATCAAGGACACTCAGGCCCACGGCACGACCCTGTCCCGCACCACCACGTACACCCGCAACGCGGCCAATCACCGTATCGACGCGGTCACGGACCCCTACGGTCGGCGTACCAAGCTCACCTATGACGCCAACGGCTACGTCACCTCCACGACCGAACTCGACGGCACAGCCCAGGCGCGCAACTCCGGCACGACCGTCTTCGACGGGCCGTTCGACCAGCCGACCAAGTCAACCGACCCGCTCGGCAACGCGACGCTGCTCACGTACGACGCCGCGGGGAACCTCGATACGGTCACTGATCCCGAAGGCCGCGTCACCAGCCTCGACTTCATGCCGGACGGGCAGCTCAAGTCCGTCACGGACCCCGCCGGCGCGATCACCACGTACACCTACCGCCTTGGCGAGCTGACGGCGGTGAAGGATGCCGAAGGCCGTACGAGTGGGCAGTTCCTCGACGCGGCAGGCCGCAGCACCACGATCAAGGACGCGGCCGGTTCACTCAGCCGGATCACCTACGACAAGCTGAACCAGACCCGCACCGTCACCGATCCGCTCGGTCAGAAGATCGCCTTCGGTTACGACGACAACGGCAATCTGACCACCCTGACCGACGCCCGCAACAACGTCACCACCTGGGCGTACGACCAGGCCGACCGGCCCAAGACGGCCACCGACCCCCTCGGCGCCACCGCGTCCTTCGCATACCACCCCGCCGGGCAGATCGCGACGGTCACCAACCGCCTGGGCAAGGTCGCCACCGCGCAGTACGACCTCCTCGGCCGGGCCGAGAACACCAAGTACGGCGTCGACATCGCGGGACAGGCCGAATCGACCGTCACATACACCTACGACGCGGTCGGCCTGCCCAAGGCCGTTACCGACACTGCCAACGGCAACCAGTCCTTCACCTACGACGCCTACGACCGGACCAAGAGCGTCACCGGTCCCACAGGCACCGTCGGCTACGACTACGACGCCGCCGACCGCCGTAAGCAGATGACCGCGGCCGGCACCACCACCCTGTACGGCTACGACAAGTCGAGCATCCTCACCAGCGTCAGGACCGGTACGCAGGAAGTCTTCTTCGGCCTCTACCCGACAGGCCTGGAGAAGACCGCGACGATGCCCGGCGGCACGGTCCGCACGACCGTCTACGACAAAACGGGTATCACCAAGTCCATCTCCTACGCCCGCGGCACCACCGCCATCGGCGACCTGAACTACACGCGGGACGTCCGGGGCCTGCAGACCCGCCTGAACGGCAGCCTCGCCGGCGTCGGCCTCCCGGCCGCCGAAACCGGATCGGTCTTCGGCAAGGACAACCGCCTCACCACGTTCAACGGCCGCACCTTCACCTATGACACCGAAGGCCGGCTCAAGGACGACGGACAGCGCACTTACACCTGGAACACCCGAGGCCGGCTCACCGGACTGACAAAGACCGGCGGCAGCTCCTCCTCCTTCGGTTACGACGCGCTGGGCACCCGCACCAGCAAGACCCTCGCGGGCGCGACCAGCAAATTCCTGACCGACGGCTCCAACGCCCTTGTCGAACAGACTGGCACAGGCACCACCGCGGCCACCGTCGCCACCTCGGGCCTGGACGAATACCTCACCCGCACCGAGAACGGCCAGACCCAGACCTACCTCACCGACGCCCTCGGCACCGTCGTCGGCTTGGCCAACGCCGACGGCACCATCGCCACCCGCTACACCTACGACCCCTACGGGCAGCCCACCACCACCGGCGCCGCATCCACCAACCCCTACACCTTCACCGGCCGCGAAAACGACGGCACAGGGCTCCTCTACTACCGCAACCGCTACTACGACCCGGAGACCGGCCGGTTCATCTCCCAGGACCCGATCGGCCACGCGGGCGGCGCCAATCTCTACCAGTACGCGCTCAGCTCGCCGACCACGTACACCGACCCGAGCGGCAACAATCCTCTCCTCGGTTGCGCCATGGGCGGACTGGTCGACGGCGGCATGGACTGGGGAATGCAACGCCTGTCCGGTCGCAAGGTCAACTGGGGCCAAGTCGGACGCGCCGCGGCCATGGGGTGCGCCTTCGGGATGGTCGGTGCCGGAATAGGTGCCAAACTCGGGGCGCGGCCTGGACTCGAAAATATGGGTTCAGGCACAGGAAACGTGTGGGTGGCAGATCTCAGTATTCTCAGTGGGAAGACCGCAAAGTCCAGGAATCGAGCAATTTCAGCCATAATCTCCGAGGATTTTCCGCATCTCAGGCTCACTCATTTTCCTCAATATAGTCCGTGGGTCAACACGGGAATCGCTCCAGTGAGAGGCGGTACGCACATAGGGGTGAAGCGGTTTTCGAGCCGTGCGGATCTTCGTAGGACGATCGTCCACGAGGAACTTCATCATCGTTGGTATGGTCGCGGAGTTCCCGCAGGAACGCATCACCCTCGTGACGGGTCTGGCTTGTCTGATAAATTTTATGGAGCAGTGGATAGGTACATGAGGATGAGGGGTTGGGAGTGATTGAGCAAGCGGTGCGGCTAACTGGGGCATGCATTAGCTGCGGAAAACAACATGAGGGCTGGGCGGTCCAGCTGGTTAAGGAAGATCGACTTCGCTGGGAAGTCGAGTGGGCGTGCGATGCCTGCGGAATCGTGGAGGACGGTGACTGGGGTCCAGCCCCTGAAGGGGTTCGCCGCATACTTCTAGAGCAGCACGGTTACTATTGTCTTAGTCTCACGAGAGCTGTGACTTCTAAGGGGAAGATTCTCAAAGCTTTTCGTGATGCTCTTGCTTTGCCGATTAGGGAAGCGCAAGCAGCTGCGAGTGATTTGTTGGCCGCCGAATATCGAGGTACCCGCGTAGAGGTGACGCTAGTGGGGAAATTCCTGGAAGGGGCGGGGGGTGCTGTTAATATTCAGAAATGTGATTCATGAGGGGGTCGAGGCTATTACCTGATGCCGTTCAGTGGGCTTAGGCTGGACGGCGGCGCTGAGGAACCGCTGGTGGCGGCTGGGTGGAAGTGACTTCGTTGCGCTAGTCGTCCACTGGCTAGGTAGCGGGGTCGGCTGCTGACCTACTGCGGACAGCGATCAAGGCAAGCCACTGCACAGGTCGGGCGTGGCACGGCAGCGCACAAGGTCGCGCTCGGGCTCCGATACTGCGGGGGGCGAGCGACACTCTGGGGGACGTGGGGAATGGCTCAGTTCAGTCGGCGGACCGTGCTCATAAGCGGCTCCGCGGCCGGCGCCCTGGCAGTGGGCGCCGCCGGGGCGGCGGCGATCTCGTCGGTTGAGGATGAGTCCGGGAGCACGGCAGATGGTGTCCCGGAACTGCTCAAAGGCGTGGCTCCGCCGCCGCAAGTATCGCTCTTGGCACTCGATTGGGTCGACCGGGAGTCGATCCCTGTTTCTGCACTCCGCCTACTGCGGTCCGTCCTTGACGAAGTGCGTCCTGAAGCTGGTCATGCCGCGTTCGCTGTCGGCCGCAGCCTCTTCTTGGCCGGCACAAGCCTCCCAAAGAGACTGGCGTCCATGCCCTCATTCCCTGGGGATGTGCTGGATCATGCGCACTCGCACGGGGACGTGTTGGTTCAGGTGGCGGCAGCCACAAACGCCGCAGCGCGCAAGGCTGCAGAGAGCCTGATCAAGGGCGCGACAGGCTGGCGGGTCCGGTGGCGGATCGACGGGTTTCGGGCGGAGAACCGAGTGGAGGACGGGCGCGGGTTGGCCCGGAACCCGTTCCATTTCACCGAGGGGTTCGGGAATCCGGGCAGTGAGCGCGAGATCGTGGACCGTGCCATTGTCCGTGCTGATCAGGGCGAGCCGGCGTGGGCGGTGGGCGGCTCCTATCAGGTGGTTCGGATCATCAGGTTCGCGACCGAGCTGTGGGACAAGGACTCGGTCGAGGAGCAGGAGCGGATCATGGGCCGGCGGCGCGATGGCCGGTGGCTGGACGGAGCGCCGGTGGGGGAGGAGCCGAACTTCTCCGCAGACCCAGCGGGGAGGCTGACGCCGCTGGATTCGCATGTGCGTCTTGCTGCTCCGGATCGGCGTAAACCGCCGCCGATCGTGCGCCGCAGCTTCAGCTACGACCGCGGCAATGGAGATACCGGCCTGATCTTCTCGTGCTTCCAACGGGACTTGTCCCATGGGTTCGAGGCGGTGCAGAAGCGCCTTCAAGGAGAAGCCATGGCCACGTACCTGCTCACCACAGGCGGCGGCTACTACTTCGTTCCGCCACCCGGCGACGGATGGCTCAGGGCCCTCCGCCAGCGCGGCGTGGGCGGCGCCGCGCCGGACTCTCGGCGATGACGACACCCAGCCGGTTCTTCGTCTGCTGAGTGACGGCCCGCGGGCCACCGCCGTTCTCAGGCGATCGTGTTCAGGATCTCCTCGATCATCTCCAGGGTCGTCTCCGGGTGCAGGAAGGCGAAGCGGGCCACGGTCTCGCCCTCCCAGCCCGTCGGGGCGACGAACGCGGTCTGGCCTGCGAGGAGGCGGGCGGACCATTCCGCGTAGTCCTCGGGCTCCCAGCCGACACGGCGGAAGAGCACGGCGGAGAGCTCGGGGTTCGCGGATGAGCGCGAGGTACGGGGTGTTCTGGATGAGCGCGGCGGTGTCACGGGCGAGGGTGAGCGCCTGCTCTATGGCCTCGCTGTAGGCGCGGGTGCCGTGGACGGCGAGGGAGAACCAGAGGGGGAGGCCCCGGGCGCGGCGGCTCAGGTGGTGGGCGTAGTCGCTCGGGTTCCACTGGGTGTCGTCGCCGGTGTGCAGGGCATCGAGGTACGAGGCGTCCTGGGTGTGGGCCGCCCCGGCCAGGCGCGGGTCGCGGTAGAGGAGGGCGGCGCAGTCGAAGGGGGCGAACAGCCACTTGGGCGGGTCGATGACGAGGGAGTCGGCGTGCTCGATGCCCTGGTACCGGTCCCGCACGCTCGGGGCGAGGAGGCAGGCGCCGCCGTACGCGCCGTCCACGTGGAACCACAGCCCGAACCGCGCCGCCACGGAGGCGATTCCGGCGAGGTCGTCGATGATCGCGGCGTTGGTCGTACCGGCGGTCGCGGCCACCCCGATGACATTGGACGGATCGGCATCGGCGAGAAGCGCGGCGCGCAGCGCGGAGCCGGTCAGGCGGTGGTCCGTGGTCGGGACCACGAAGGGTTCGACGCCGATGATGCGCAGCGTGTTTCCGATGGACGAGTGAGTCTGGTCGGACACGGCGATCCTGACGCGGTCGTACGGCCCGAGGCCCCGCCCGCGCCGGGCCGTGTCGCGCGCGGTGACCAGGGCGGAGAGGTTCCCCGCCGAACCTCGAAGCGCGCCGCATCCACGACATCGCCCGCACCCACGGAGTCCCGGTCTGGTGCGGCGGCATGCTGGAGACCGGCATCGGCCGGGCCGCCAACGTCGCTCTCGCGGCCCTCCCCGGCTTCACCCTCCCCGGCGACACCTCGGGCTCCCACCGCTACTTCGCCAGGGACATCACGCCGCCGTTCGTCCTCGCGGACGGCCACCTCGACGTTCCGACCGGCCCGGGGCTCGGTGTCGAGCCGGATCCCGAGATCCTGAACGAGGTCACCACGTCCAGCGAATGGATCCCGTTCTGACCGTCGGCGCCGAGTGGTTGAGCATGTCGAAGGCCCCTGGGTGCGGGTGCGCCCAGGGGCCGTTCGTTTCCCAGATGAAGCCCGGCTTCGTCCGGAGCGGCAGCGCCCGCGTCAGCGCACGGCCGTGGGGCGCGGGCACCCCGGCAGAGCCGGCCGTTCCTTGGTGCGTACGGCGGGGAGCCACGCCGCGGGGGGCGCGGAGCCGGACGGGAGACGGACGCGGAACCAGCGGGTGGACCGCAGGTCCTCCTCGTCGATGACCGGCTGCCCGTCGGCCAACTGGCAGTCGGCGGCGAGGACGTCGCCGTGCCACACCCGGGTCGGTACGACGTTGTCCGCGGCGTATGGCTTCAGGGGATCGATCGCCAGGCCCAGACTGCACTGCGGGTCCCGGTCGGCCCGCTCCTGGCAGCCCCGCTCCGCGTTGAACACCCTGATCGCGCCGGCCGTCGCGCCCGCACGGCCGGGCGGCGCGGACGAGCTCGCCCCTACCGCGTCCGAGCACAGGGTCGCGCCGGCGATCCCGCAGAGCGCGGTGGCGAGGACGGCGGCGCGGGCCCGGTCCCGCAGCCGTCCCGTCCCCCGCGTCCCCTGCTGGGCGGAGATGCGGGCGAGCAGGCTCTCGGCGGTGTGCGGGGCGCGCGCCGCGTGGGTGGGGGCGAGGCAGTCGGCGGCCAGCGCGCGCCAGAAGGGTGGCAGGGCGTGGTCCATGCGCAGCGGGGCACGCCCCGCGCCGTACTCCTGGACCGCGGCGCCCCGAGCCACTGGTGTGGCACCGGAGAACGGTGAGCCACCGGACGCGAACACCTCGTGGATGATGATGCCCAGGGCCCAGATGTCGGCACTCGGCCGGACCTGCACGCCGAGTTCCCCGAGGGGCGCCCTCCAGCGCTCGGGCGGGAGGTAGTCCAGGGTGCCCATGGGCGGCGCGTACCCGTGCGTCCCCGTCAGCTCGGTCGCGAGGCCGAAGTCCGAGAGCTTCACGGAGCGGTCCGTGCCCAGGAGGACGTTCTCCGGCTTGAGATCGGCGTGGACCCAGCCCGACCGGTGGAGATGGGAGAGTCCCTCGCAGATTCCCGCGATCAGTCGGCCGCGATCGGCCTCGGGCACCCCGGCGTCGACGAGTTCCCGCAGACTGCCCGCGGCCCTCTCCATGACCAGCACGATCGCGCCGTCCAGGGAGGGCCGGTCGGGTGCGGCGAGAACGAAGGTCTCCAGAAACCCGATCAGCCGGGGATGCCCCGCCCTGCGCCCGAGTTCGACCTCTCGGCGGGCGGATTCCACGATCGTGCGCGCCTGGCGCGGCGCGAGCCCGGCGGTCGGCATGATCTTGAGCGCGACGTCGGTGGGGCCCGAAGGCCGACCCGCGGGGGCCCCGCCGGTCCGGTCCGGGTGCCTGCCGGCCGGCCGCGCCGCGTAGACCGTGGACCAGCCTCCGGACCCGATCAGCTCGGTGACCACCCACTCTCCCACCTGGTAGCCGGGCGGGAGCAGGTCCGTGCGCTCGCACTCCGTGGTGCGGCCCGGACCGTGCGGCGGTGTCATCGCTCGGCCTGCCGCTCCCGCCCGCCGGCCCCTGTCAGGGGCGGCAGCAGCGCGAGGTGCTCTTCCCGTACGAGCCCGAACCGCAGGGCGAGCCCGACGATCTCCTCCCGTTTGCCGTTGCGGCGGTCGCCCTTGCCGTGTTCGTTGGTGTCCAGGACGCCGATGCGCAGCTTCTCCTCGGCGAGGTAGTCGATGTGCGAGCTGATCGCCCGCGCGGTCAGCGAGCCGCAGGCCAACCTGAGCCGCTCGACGATCTGGGGAGTGGTGGGGACCGCCACACGGGACTGGTCGCGCAGGCGCGGTTCGCAGAGCGCGACAAGGACGAGGAAGTACGTGGCCGTCTCGTCCAGGGAGTACGCGGTGACCGTGCGGTTTCCCCAGGCGACGCCCATGGCCTCCGGGTCCAGGAAGACGTGGTCGGGCGCGAACACCTGGAAGGAGACGGCGACGTCACTACGGGTGGGCAGCACGACGCGCGAGAACTCGAACGGGATGGGCGCCCCGACGCGTCGCGGCGGAACCCTCAGGTATTCCCCCGCTCCCTCCGGATTCTCCACGAGATAGCTGTGGGTGGCGCTGTGGTTCGTCAGCTGCCAGTGGTCGTCGGTCACTCGGATCTCCCCGGCGAGCCGGGAGATCGCCGCGTCGGCGAGGCGCAGCTCGACGGGGATCGCCGTGGAGCCCCTTCCGAAGCGGGCGACCTCGCCGGGGCCGAGCCGTAACGTCACCGCGTCACCGCGCGGTTCGCCGCCGTCGGCGCCACCGCTTCCCCGCGGCAGATGGACGACTACGCCGCTCACCGCTCCCCCTGTTCCACGCGTCGCACTTGTCGGACGAGCGGAACGATACTCATCTCTCAGGGGAGTTCACCGGCGTACTTCGGCCACTTCGGGCTCGGCCGCCGCCGGGGCCGGCTACCGGCTCCGGCGGCGCGAGGAGCTCCCGCAGCCGCCCTCCTCGGCGCGCTCGGCGGCGCGCTCGGCGAGAGCGCCCCTCGCCGGGCCCCAGGTCACCACGACTCTGCGGCCGGAGTGGCTATTTGCGGCCTTCCCCCGGGCCCTGCCGGGCGGTTTGGCCGAAGATCTCACGCCGGATGTGGGGAGACGGCCTGCCGATGCCGAAGGCCGGGGTGCGGAACCTGCCCTCCTGTGCTGGGCGTGGATGCCTCGCCGCGCACCCGGCAAGGTGGGGAAAGTCACCGTGCACCGAAGGGCGGAACGGCGGGTTCGGGAGGTTCGCAGCGCGACCGAGCCACCGTTTCCCCCGTTCACTTGGCGAGATCCGAACTCCGCGTTCAGAGAGCGGGACCGCCCGACACGAGGGGTGCGACCGCGCGATCGCCGAAGGCCGCCCACGGCCGCCACCCGCCATTCGGCCGGACCTGGACGCGGGTCCGCATCCTGCCCTCGGTGGTGACGGCGAAGACGTGCATCCGCCCGACGGAGTCGACCGCGGCCGCGGGCGTGGCGGCGAGCCGGATGCCGGGCTCGCCGAACTCCCCGCCGGGATCCCAGCCCCCGCCCGGAGCGACCTGCCAGCGGTGGCTGAGCCGGGCCCCACCGGGCGTCAGGGAGAACGCCTCCAGCCTGCCGTCGGCGTTGGCGGCGAGCGCCGGGGCTGCGGCGCTCCAGCCGAACATCGGCACCCAGTCGTCCCAGCCGCCGCTCGGCACGGCCTGCGGCCGGGCAAAGGTTCCCACGCCCGACGGTCCGATCGCGGCGACGGTGAGCCGGCCGCTGCCGTCCCTGGCCACCCGCGGCGCGGCGCCGGCCGAGGTACCGAATCGGTGCCACGCGGCGGTCCAGGGCCCGCCCGGGGCCTCTTGCCACCGGTGGTGGATCCCGGAGCCGCCGGGTGAGAGGGCGAAGACCTCCAGTCGGCCGTCGGCGTTCGCCGCGACGACCGGTGGCGCGCCCGCGGCCCCACCGAAGGAGGGCTCCCACGGGTCCCAGGTGAGGGAGCCGGGTGACCACTGGCATCGCCGCGCGACGGACGCGCCGCCGGGGCTGAGGGCGAAGACCTCCAGCCGGCCGTCGGCGTTGCGCGCGACGGCGGGGGCGGCGCCGGCCGGCCCGCCGAACTCCTCCCAGTCGTGCCAGCCGCCGTCCGGCCGCTGCACTCTGTGGTGCAGGTGTGCGCCGCCCGGAGCGAGCGAGAACACCTCCAGCCTGCCGTTGGCGTTGCGGCCGAGCGTGGGAACCGCACCGGCCGGCCCTCCGAAGGGCTGCCACTCCGTCCAGGCGTCGGTGTCCGGGTCGGTCTGGACGCGCCGCACCATCGAGCGGTCCGAGGCGTCGAGCGCGAACACGGTGAGACGGCCGTCGACGTCGAGGCTGGCCACCGGATTGTCCGGGCTCTGCCACGGCGGCGGCGTGTCCCGCCAGTACAGGGGCGCCACATACAGCCCGTGCCGGAACCAGCCCGCGGCGCCGGCGTACCAGGTCTCCCCGTCGGCGAACACCTCGACGGCGTGACCGGGCACATGCCCCGCGTATGCGGCGAGATCGAAGTGGAACGGGTTCCGGGACGCCAGTACGTCGGTGCCCTCGTAGCCGCCCCGCGGCCCGATGAACAGGTAGTACCAGCCGTCCCGTTCGACGACGCACGGCGACTCGGTGACCGATACGGTCGCGTCCGTGCCGGCGTCGGTGAACGCGACGTCCGGATCGCTCCAGTGCAAGAGGTCGGCAGAACGTCGGTAGGCGACGACATGGTTTCCGCCAGTCCCCGAGAGTTCGGTGTAGTACATGACCCACTCGCCGCCGACCCGCAGCACCATCGGATCACGCGCCGCGAGCCCCCGGAACAGCGGACCGGACGGCTCGCGGGTCCAGGTGAACAGGTCGGTCGACGTGGCGAGGTTGATCGCGGCACCACTTTCGCCGCCCGCGGCGTAGAACATCCAGAACCTGCCGCCCGCCTCGACGACGTGCGGCGCCCACAGGTGCTCCTCGCCGAAATAGGACGGGTCGACGGTGAGCGCGTCGGCGTGGGTGGTCCACGGCCCGCGCGGGCCGGACGCGGAGGCGTGGGCGAAGGAGATCTCCGCCGCGCTGTCCGGGGATTCGCCGCGCGGTGCGCTGTCTCCGACGATGCCGAACAGGTGCCAGCGGCCCTGAGCCTTGATCAGCGCGTGGTCGTTGAGATAGCGCGGCCCAGCGGTGGTGGACGGGTCGTAGACGTACTCCAGGGGCCCCGCGTCCACCCACTGATGGGGCGGGACGTCCTCCAAGGTCGCGCCCACGGCCCGGCCGGCGCCCAGGAACGGGAGCGCGCCCGCCCCGGCGACACCCCGTAACAGGTTCCGTCTGCTGATCGGAAGCATGAGTCTCTCCAGAGGGACCGTGCGGCCGGCCGCGCCGTAAGGGCACGGCCGACCACGGGCAGTGTGCGGGGAGGTCGGCGACGGGTCAGTCGAGGGCGGGGCCGGCGGTGTTGTTGAGCCAGGTCCAGTCCGACCAGGTAGTGAAGCCGGTCTGCCATTTGTGGTAGGTGCCGGCGTGGCTGGTACCGAAGACCTCGATCCGGCCGTCGGCGTTGCTGGTCGCGGTGACCTCGGTGCCTCCGGTGCCGAAGGTGGTCCAGTCGCCGTAGGGGGCGTTGGCGGCGGTCTGCCATGTGTGCATGGCGGTGTCGCCGTTCATGGCGAAGACCTCCACGCGGCCGTCGGGGGTGCGTTCGCTGGTGAGCTGCGAGTCGGCGGGGCCGCCGGTCGGCTCCCATGGCGACCAACTGACCGGGCCGGTCTGGTATTTGTGGAACACGCCCGCCGGGCCGGAGGCGAAGACCTCAAGGCGGCCGTCGGCGTTGTGGTCGGTGGTCAGGTCACGGCCGCCGCCACCGAAGGTGTCCCAGGGGGACCACCCGCCGTTGGGAGCCGTCTGGTACTGGTGTTGGAAGGTGCTGCCGTTGAGGGCGAACACCTCCAGGCGTCCGTCCGCTGACTTCTCCATCTCGACACGGCTGTCGGCGGGGCCACCGCCGGTGGGTTCCCAGTCGGACCAGCCGCCGTTCGGGGCCACTTGGTACGTGTGGAAGAGCCCCGCCGGTCCGGAGGCGTAGACCTCGATGCGGCCGTCGGCGTTCACGCCGGCCGCGGTGTCCTTGCCGCCGCCGCCGAAGGCCTCCCAGTTCGACCAGCCGCCGGAGGGGGACAGTTGCCACCGGTGCTGGAAGGTGTTCCCGTTGAGGGCGAACACCTCCAGGCGGCCGTCCGCGTTCGGTGCGATGGCCAGTTCGGCGTTGCCCGGTCCACCGAGCGGCTCCCAGGCCGACCAGTTGCCGTTCGCTTCCTGCTGCCAGGCGTGGTGCACGCCATCGGCGCCGGCGGCGAACACCTCGAGGCGCCCGTCCGCCGACCGCGCCGACACCACCCGGCCCGACTCCGCCGGATACACCAACGGCGTGGGACGCGGACCGTTCCCCGGGGTGCAGGGCAGCACCACGCCGCGCTCCGCGAGGTAGGCCTCGGGGTCGATGCCGTAGGAGGTGGACTGGTCTCCCCAGATCCGCAGGTGCAAGTGGGGACCGGTGGAGTTCCCCTCGGCGCCCATCAGGGCGATCTGCTGGCCGGCCACGACGCGGTCGCCGACGGAGACGTCCCGCCGGGACATGTGCCCGTACTCGGAGATCTTCCCGTCGGGGTGCAGGATGCGGATCCACTGGCCGTAGTCGCCGGTGTACCCGGAGATGGTCACCTCACCGTCGCCCACGGCGTAGATCGGCGTCCCGACGTCGTTGGCGATGTCGACGCCGTTGTGGCCGCTGTGGAAGTGCTGGGACACGAAACCGCTGGCCGGGCACGCCGCGGCGAAGACGGCGGTCCGGGCCGCGGCCGGAGTCGTGGCCACCAGCGCCGGCAGGAGGGCGGCCGCGGCCGCGAGAAGACAGGTCAGTACGCGTCGGGACAGTCCGGGAAGCACGGGACGCTCCTCCCCTTGGCGATCTCTGGGTGAGTGGGATGGACGTGCGGTGCGAGGGACGGTGGTCACGCCTTGCGCAGCCGGTCGATGATGCCGTCGATGTCGCGCCGCAGCATGTCGTGGCGAATGAAGTCCCCGCCGGGCAGCTCGTACCACTCGTGCGGGATGCACGGGCCGAAGCCGTCACCGACGTCGGAGGCGGAGGCCGAGGCGGTGGACGCGGTGCCGAGGACACTCGCGCCGCCCAGGGCCACCGCGGCCGAGAGGCCTCCGGCCGTCTTGAGCATGCTCCAACAGGTGGGGTGCTGCGCGCTCAACGTGTCCTCCTGATCGGGAGTGTGACGACGTGTCCGGGAGCAGCGAGGGGCCGTCGCGCCGCTTCGGACCGTGCCGGCCCGTCGTCTCGGGCCGTGCGGACGGGCGGTCTGGAACGTAGCAAGGGCGAGGGGGCCGGGTGACCCCGGAAGATTACGGACTGACAGGCGGGAGCGCGTCGGCTAGCCCGGCCGGGCAACGCGCCCCGGGGTGTAGCCGCGTCATCGAGATTTCATCGGTCGTCCTTAGCGTGGCCGCGTTCGGACGAAGGCCCATGCCACAGGGGAAGGACGGCTCGATGGCGCGGAGGAGATTCAGAGCGAGGCTGCCGATGGTGGTCACGGCCGCGGTGGCGGTGATGAGCACGTTGGCGGCCACCGGGTCAACGGCGACCGGGGCGGTCGCCGCCGCACCGGGGCCGGACAAGCCGACGATCCGTTACACCGAGTACGGAATCCCGCACATCATCGCCTCGAACTGGGAGGGGTTGGGAACGGGTTACGGATACGCGGCGGCCAAGGACAACATCTGCACCTTGGCCGACACCTATCTGATGGTGAATGCGCAGAGGTCCCGTTACCTGGGGCCCGAAGGCAGGGCGAGCCCTGGCCAGCACCAGAACACCACCACCAATCTCAACAGCGATCTGTACTTCCAGCGGATCAAGGACGACCGGGTGGTGGAGCGGCTGCTCGACCAGCCCGCTCCCAACGGGCCGGAACCGGAGGTCGAAGAGGCCATTCGCGGCTACGTCCAGGGATACAACAGGTACCTGGCCGAGACGGGCGTGAACAACCTCTCCGATCCGGCGTGCCGGGGTGCGGCCTGGGTGCGGCCGATCACGGAGCTTGACGTCTACCGGCACGCGCACGCAGAGATCATCATGGGCAGCGCCGACGCGCTGCTGGACGGTCTGGTGAACGCCGCACCCCCGGGGGCCCCGGCCGCCGCGCAGCCGGCGTCCTCACCTGCGAAGACCGCGACGAAGATCCGTGACGCCATGGCGGTGAGCCGTCAACAGAGCATGGGAAGCAACGCGTTGGCGGTCGGCTCGCAGGGTGTGTCAGGCGGCACCAGCATGTTGCTGGCCAACCCGCACTTCCCGTGGCAGGGCAAGAACCGGATGTGGCAGAGCCAGCTGACGATCCCGGGAAAGATCAATGTCTCCGGGGCCAGCCTGCTCGGACTCCCCGCGGTGAACATCGGGTACAACAACGACGTCGCCTGGAGCCACACGGTCGCCACGGTCGCTCCCTTCGGGCTGTTCGACGTGCAGGTCGATCCCTTCAATCCGACGAACTATCTGGTGGACGGCACCTGGGAGAAGATGACCTCGCAGCAGGTCGGTGTCGACGTGCGGAACGCGGACGGCTCCCTCGGCAGGGTCACCAGGACGCTGTGGTCCACCCGTTACGGCCCGATCACCACATCGATCCAGGGCATCCCGTTGCCCTGGGTGGTCAGCGCGCACGCGGTACGCGACGTGAACATGGACAACCTGCGGGCGCTGAACACCTGGTTCCGTCTCGACCAGGCCCAGGACGTCAACGACGTGGTGAACACACTGGAGACCACGCAGGGCGTCCCCTTCTTCAACACCGTCGCCTCCGACCGCAAGGGCAACGCGCTGTACGCGGACATCCAGGCAACCCCGAACATCACCGACGAGCACGCGCGGTCATGCCTCACCGAGACGGGCAAGCTGCTGTTCAACCAGCCGCTACGGCTGCCGAACGTGCCGCCGATCTCCATCTTCGACGGCAAGCGCAGTGAGTGCGACTGGCCCGACGACCCGAACGCGGTCGCGCCGGGGCTGCTGGACCCGCACAAGCAGCCCCGCCTGATCCGGTCCGACTTCGTGGGCAACGCCAACGACAGCGCCTGGCTGGCCAACCCCGAGCAGCCGCTGTCCTTCCCCAGGGTGATGGGCGACATGTCGGCGCCTCGGTCGCTGCGTACCCAGGAGTTGATCCTGACCGCGCAGAACCGGATCAACGGCACCGACGGCTTGCCGGGGAAGGGCTTCACACCGGAGACCATGGGGCAGTTGCTGTTCGCCGACAACAGCAGGGCGGCCGACCTGGCCCTCAACGCCACGGTGACGATGTGCCAGAGCGTCCCCTTCGGCCTCGTCCTGGTGGACGGCAACCTGGTCAACGTGAGCGAGGCATGTCCGATCCTGGCTGCCTGGAAGGACCACAATTACACGGCGAACAGCCGGGGATCCTGGTTGTTCGCGAATTACTGGGCCCTCCTGCTCGGTGGACAGGGAATCGAGAAACTGCCGTGGCGGGTTCCCTTCGACCCCAAGGGCCCGGTGCACACGCCCAACTCGCTGGACTCCGGAAGCTCGGCTGTCCGCGACGCTTTCGCCCGGGCGGTTCTCGCGCTCCGCAAGGCGGGGATTCCGCTGAACGCGCCGCTGTCGGACGTTCAGAAGATCACTCGCAACGGTGAGCAGATCCCGATCCACGGCTCGATCTCCGAACTGGGCGTGCTGAACGTGATCACTCCCGGCCAGGTCGACGGCAAGCTGGACATCGTCTTCGGGTCCAGTTTCATCCAGCAGGTGCGGTTCACCGCCGACGGCCCGCCACAGGCCTCCTCAATCCTGGCCTACTCCCAGTCGGCCAACCCGAACTCGCCGCACCACGCCGATCAGACCAAGTTGTTCTCGGCCGGCCAATGGGTGACCGAGCGGTTCACCGAGGAGCGGATCGCGGCCTCACCGGAATTGGAAGTCAAGGTCCTGGACTGAGATCGGCGAACGGGCACGCCGGAACCTCGATGACGGTCTCCGGCGTGCCCCTTTCACCGGGATTTCATCGCTTCCCGATACGTTTCGCGCCGCGCGACGACAAGGCTCAGGAGGGAGCACACAGTGATCAGAACAGCGAGTCGGTGGCGAATAGTGGTGGCATTGATGGTCGCCCTTGTGGGAATGGCCATGCCGACAGGTTCGGCACAGGCCGCGGACGGCACCGCACCGCCACCGATGGCGAACGGGTTCGGCCTGACCCAGATCGGCACGGCGACAGGGAATGCCACCAACTTCTACCTCACGGTGACCACGCCCGAGGTCACGGGCGAGCAGCACATCAAGATCATTCTGCCGAGCGGCTACTACGACGACCCGGGCAGGCGCTATCCGGTGCTGTACTTCCTGCACGGTTCGCCCGACGACCCGATCCAGCAGACCTATCCGGCGCTGAGCACGTCGGACGAGATGATCACCGTCATCCCGGACGGCGGCGCTCGGAGCTGGTACGCGAACTGGCTCAACCAGAAGACCGTGCTCGGTGCCCAGAACTGGGAGAACTTCCACCTCAAGCAGGTGATTCCGTTCATCGACGCGAACCTGCGGACCATCGCCACCAAGAAGTACAGGGCCATCGCCGGTGTCTCCATGGGCGGGTTCGGGGCCTTCCACTACGCCCAGGCCCGTCCCGACCTGTTCAGCCAGACCGCGTCCCTGTCGGGAGACATCGATCTGTCGGCCAATTCCATGGACCTGCGGCTGGCCGTCGTCGCCTCCGTCATTGACGCGACGGGCGCGATCTGCGGCTCGGCATCCGGAGCCTGCGACCCCAACGACTCCCCCTACAAGCCCGGTGTGGACAGCGACGCCCTGTTCGGCTCGCCCTATCCGGTGTTCAACGCCGACTGGCGGTGGAACGAGGTCGACCCGTCCCAGCACATGGACCGACTCGCCGGAATCGGGGTCTCCATCTACGTGGGCGACGGAGGCGGCTCGCCTCTGAACATGGAGTTCTGGCTCGCCGGCGCGGCCAAGAACGTCAAGGCCCGCATGGACGCCCTGCGCATGCCCTACTACTACGTCAACTACGGCGACGGATCCGGCTGGGGCACCCAGTGCGACGGCGGCCACAGCGCGGGCTGCTGGGAAGAGGATCTCCGGGACCTGATTCCCAGGCTGGAAAGGGCCTTCGCTTCCTGACCGGCCCGGCGCCGCCGCATCACCCCCAGTTGTTCAGCAGGCGCGCCCCGTACCCGACGTCAAGCGCCTGTCGTCGTCCCGCCCACCCCTCGTGCGGTCTGCGGGACGACGGCGGGCGCCCTCCGGAGGTCTCTCATTCCCGGATCAGATCCCCATCCAAGGACAGGACTTGTCCGGGCGATCTTCGCGGGCCCGGACGAGTCCTGGAATCGACTACCTGGCACCGGGGTTCGCGAGGCCGTCCATGACGAGGGTGAGCAGGTGGTCGCGGCGGGCGGCGATCGAGGGCGCCTGGTCGGCGATCCAGCTGAGGGCATTGACCAGAGCGAACAGGTCGGTGCCGTCCACATCGGGCCGGATCCGCCCCCGATTCCTGGGCTGCCCGCAGCAGTCGGCCGCCGGCCTCGCGCATGGCCAGGCATGAGGTGTGCAGGGCCGAGTCCTGGTTGCCGAGCGTGGCCATCAGCGAGGCCGGCAGCCCCCGGAAGGCGCCGGCCCGGAGCGTGAACTCGCACTATCTGAAGCAGTGCTCCGAATTCTATCGGAGCGGGGTGCGCCATGAGGCGTCTGGGGGGAACGGCATGGGGACAGCGACGATGTGGGCCGCGCGGGTGCACGCCTTCGGCGATCTCGGGCAGTTGGCGTACGAGGAGGTGCCGCGGCCCGCGGCGGGGCCGGGCGAGGTACTGGTACGGGTCCACGCGGCCGGCGTCAACCCGCCCGACTGGTACGCGCGCGGGGGCTTCGCGAACATCCCGCAGGCGATGCGTCCGGTGTGGCCGCTGCCGTTCACACCGGGCTCCGACATCTCCGGCGTGATTGCGGGCGTAGGCACCGGGGTCACTGAGTGGCAGGCCGGCGACGAGGTGTTCGGGCTGGTGAACTTCCCCGGCCGGGCCTCGGGGTACGCCGAGTACACCACCTCGCCCGCCGCGCACCTGGCCCGCAAGCCGGACGCGCTGGGACACGTGGAGGCCGCGGCCGTGCCGATGGCGGCCCTCACCGCGTACCAGTTCCTCGTCGAGCATCTGCGCCTCGGAGCGGACAGCACGGTGCTGGTCAACGGGGCGGGAGGCGGAGTGGGCCACTTCGCCGTGCAGTTGGCCAAGGTCGTGGGCGCCGCGCAGGTGATCGGCGTGGCCTCGGGGCGCCACGAGGACCTGGGCGCCGACCGGTTCGTGGACTACACACGCACCGCCGTCGAGGACGTCGTACGGGAGGTGGACGTGCTGCTGGACACCGTCGGCGGCCCGGACGGCCACCGGTTCCTGCCGGTCCTGCGGCGCGGCGGCCGGATCGCCCCTGTCTTCTTCGGGGACTACCATCGCGAGCGCGCCGCCGAGCTCGGCATCACGGTGGGCGGATGGCAGGTGCGCTCCAGCGGGGAGCAACTGGCCGAGCTGGCACGCCTGATCGACACCGGCCGGCTACGGGTCGGCATCGACAGCGTTTTCCCCCTCAGCGAGGCGGCGCAAGCTCACGCGCGCGCCGAACAGGGCCACCTGCAGGGCAAGATCGTCCTCCAGGTGGCCGCCTGACCAGGACTTGTCCGGGCGTTCATGATCGGAGCCAGATGGTGAGGGCTGCTGCGGGATCCGCCGTCGCGTAGACGATGACCTCGTAGTCGCCCATGTAGTTGGTGTATCCGTGGTGCACGACAGCGTGATCGAAGGTCTCGTCCAGCATCTGTTCAAGAACGGCGGTACCCATACCGCCCTTCCACCTCACTCGGCGGGACCTTCGACAACGAGATTCACAGGCGTCAGGCACCGTTGCCTCAAAGATCGCCCGACGAAGTCCTAGTTGACCGCGGGGCCGGAATCATTGAGCCAGGCCCATTCCGACCAGGTGGTGAACCCGGTCTGCCACCTGTGATAAACGCCGGCGTGGCTGGTGCCGAACACTTCGATGCGACCGTCGGCATTGTTGCTCGTACCGATCTCGGTGCCACCGCCACCGAAGGTCTCCCACGGTGAGTACGACGCGTTGGGGCCGGTCTGCCAGGCGTGGCTCGCGGTGTCGGCGTTGATCGCGAACAGCTCGACCCGGCCGTCGACCGAACGCGAGGTGGTCAGCTCGGCGTTGGAGATGCCGCCGGTGCCCGCCCATTCCGACCACGAGGTCGGGCTGGTCTGCCAGCGGTGGAACACACCATTGGCGTTGGAGGCGAACACCTCGAGCCTGCCGTCCTGGTTGTAGCTGGCGGTGACGTCGTGTCCGCCGCCGCCGAAGTCCTCCCAGGTGGACCAACTGCCGTTGACGCCGGTCTGGTACAGGTGTTGGAACGTCGAGTCCGACAGTGCGAACACTTCGAGTCGCCCATCGGATGCGTTCTCGATGGCCAGTCGCGCATTGGCCGGACCACCGCCCGTGCCTTCCCAGTTGGCCCAACCGCCGCTCGGTGCCGTCTGCCACCGGTGGAACACGCCGTTGGCATTGGAAGCGAACACCTCGATACGGCCGTCAGCGTTGTTGCCCGCTGCCAGTCGGTGCCCGCCGGTGCCGAAGTTCGCCCAGGCGGACCATCCCGCATTGGGCGCGGTCTGCCACATGTGGTCGAACGTGCTGTCCGACAGCGCGAACAACTCCAACCGGCCGTCCGCGTTGGACGCCACCGCCAGCCGCGCGTCGCGCGGACCACCCTCGAACCGCCACTGCGACCAACTGCCGTTCACCGCGGTCTGCCACGAGTGATACACGCCGTCGGCACCAGCGGCAAAAGCCTCCAGCCGCCCGTCCGCGGACCGCCCGGAGACCACCCGGCCGGAGGCGTACGGGTGCTTGGGGCCGCCGCTCATACCGGACCACAGCGCGTTGGCGATGAGCACCGCGTCGTCAGCCTCGTTCGCGTAAAGGCCGCGCAGGTCCTCTCTCGGTCGCTGCACGTGCCAGCACACCTCGCCGATCGCCTCGTTGTTCCACGAGCCGCCCGGATACAGCTGTTCCATCGCGTCGAGGAAGGCGTTGGTGGCGTGGGCCGGGTTCAGACGCTCTTCCCGGGTACCCCACCAGTCCTGCTGCTGGAACAGTCCGAGGCTGGTGTAATCGACGGCCTGGGAGTAGTTGTTCATGCTGCTCTCCACGATGATCGTGGCGATGGCGATCGCCGCGGCTCTCGGGTTGAGCCCCCGGTCCTTCACCGCCTGCGTGACCATCCGCGCGCAGGACACCTTATAGGCGTTCACATAGCCGGCCATCTTCGCGTGCAGCTGCGGGTTGAGCTGGTCGGCCATGATGCCGTCGGTGGCTGAGGGTCCGGCCGGATCACAAGGCTCGGTCGGAATGGCCAATCCCTGCGGGCCACTGAAATACCTGGAGACGCCGGCCCGGTCCTTTCCCGGGCCCGGAACAGGCCCGGGTCGGGCGATGGCGACCGAGGCCGTCATCCCGGTGACCAACGCCCAGATACCGACCACGGCGGCCCATCTGGTGAACACGCGGTATAAGCCATTTCTTGCCATCGTGTGCCTTTCCCTCGTGAAGTAGTGCGCGGAATTCAGCTGGTTCCCGGCCTGTGGAAGCCCGGGCCCAGTGGGACCAGGGGGCGAAGCCGGTCAGCCATGGGTGGAGGACGCCGGTGCTGCCGGCCGCCGCGGTCGGACGAGTCGGCGACTCCCCTCCCGTCGCCGGCGGCCGACAGTAGAGGGCACGGATGAAATGCCGATGGAATCGGCCCGCCCGTCGGTCGGGCCCCACGGGTTTCATCGGGATGTCATCGGCCGCTGCCACTGTCGTCCGGTGACCTCGGCCGACCGCGTACCGCATCGGAAAGCGGACGCCTGGGCCGACTACATGGGGAGGATCGAATGCGAGCAAAAGGGTTCGCGGCCGCGGCAGCCACGCTTCTGCTGACAGCCGGGCTTTCAGTGGCACAGGGATCCACGGCGCAAGCGGCGGCTCCGTGCGAGGGGACCTACACGATCGTCGTCGGTGGCACGGGCAGCTCGTGGAACAACGACGGCTTCTACGGCAACATCCAGCAGCACGTCGGCTATCCCACCCAGATTCCCAACGGTGCGAGCGCCCGGGCAGGCGTCAATGAGCTGAACCGGCTGGTCCGCGACCAACGGGCCGCGTGTCCGGGCCAGCACGTCAAGATGGGCGGCTATTCCCTGGGCGCCGCGGTGGTGCACATCTGGGTCACCGAGAACTGGCAGACGTTCGACAACGTCAACGCCGTTCTCATCGCGGACCCCAAGCGCCAGGGCCCTCCCGGCGCCAACGGCGGAGCCGTGCCGTTCGGCGGTTTCGTCGGCGCTCCGCTCGCCGGCGCTGACAGGTTCTTCGGCAACGTTCCGGTGAAGACGATCTGCCACTGGGACTACGTCTGCGACGAGTCCGCCGGCATCTGGACCTACCCGAACAACCACGTCAGGAACTACCCCGAAGACTTCAACATGGATCACCACAACGACAGCGCAAGCGAGCAGTGGTACAACGGCGCCTGGTATCCCTGGTAATCACGGGAAACCCGCCGGCTGGTTGCGCGGCCGAGCCCTTCGCCATCTGCCATCGGCCAAGAAGAACCGGCTGCTGGCAGATGGTGACGCGCCCGCGCCGCTCGGGGAGACGTACGAGCACGTCATCGGTGATTCGTCGTGCCGTGACGCCGTGCCCGCCCCCACCCGGCCAAGGGGGTGAGGCCGAGGCCCGCCTCGTCACCACGCAGGATCATCTGGTGCGTCCGCCGCAGGATCCGGCTCGGAGGAACCCCGAGGTCGTCGGCCAGACGGCGGCGGGTGCGGTCGAACACGGTCAATGCGTCGGCCTGTCGTCCGTTCCGGTACAACGCCCGCATCAGCATCGCGGCCAACGGCTCGTTCAGGGGGTGCGCCGCGGACAGGGCGAACAGCTCGGCGATTGCTTCCGAGTCCTGGCCCAGCCGCAGCTGCCACTCCACCTTCCGCCGCACGACGGCGATCCTGCGCTCGGTGAGCCGCAGCCGCTCCAGTTCGGCGAGCGGCCCGGGTAATCCGGCCAGCAGCTCCCCGCGGAACAGCTCCAGTGCCTGGGCACACAGGCGTACCACCTCGGTCGGTTCGCCCGCTCGATCGGCCGCCTCGCTGTCGGTGACCAGTTGTTCCATACGTGCCACGTCCACGTCGACCGCGCCGGAGACCAGCCGGTAACCACGCCGGCCGTGCTCGATGACCGAGTCCGGACTGTCCCCGATGCGCAGGGACTTGCGCAGTCGGTAGATGTATACCGGCACGACGTTCGCGACCGGCGGCTCCATCCCCCATACGTCCTCGAGCAGTTCCTGCCGGCTGAGGGTCCGCCCCGCGCACAGCGCCAGCGCCGCCAGCACGGCTTGCTGGCGGAGATGCCCCAGGTTCAGGGGCCGCCCGTCCTGCCACGCCTGCAGCGGTCCGAGGACGGAGATCCGTACCTTCGGTCCCGCCGCTCGGCCGGCGGCGGTCCGCAGCACCCGGCTCACCGACTGCGTGCGGGGGCCACGTCCGGGGACGACCAGGCCACAGTCGAAGGCGTGGACGATGGCGGCGGCCCGATCGCGCAGGCCGAGCTTCACGAGGATCCGCGCGAGGTGTTCGGCCACGGCGTCCTCGGGGATGGCGAGGGCGGCGGCGATCTCGTCGTCGCGCAGGCCGCAGCCGACCGCGGAGAGCACCTTGCGCTCCTGATGCCTGAGCACGGGGGCAGTTGGACGGTCGGTGGTGGCGGTCGTCGGCATCGCTGCTCCCCGGGCTCCGGACTGGTCGGTCTGACGGGCGCCGTCGAAAAGGTAGTGGGGGAGCGTCGGGCAGGGCATCCGGAACGATCCGGAGTGACAGGCGCGACCGCGACTCGTCTCTACGGCCGCTACGACACCCTGCGAGGACCTGTCGGTCGATCAGGCGCGGGGTGCCGGTGGAAGCGGCCGACCGGCGCGTACGTACGTCCCGGGGCTCGGGGTATCGAGGGGGATCCACGAGATCCCGTGAGCCGGGCCGGCTGACGGGGGAGTTGCGAGACCCGCGGTCAGCCAGGCCGGCGCACCCGACGCCCCTGCTCAGACCTCCGGGAACTCCGGGTCGATCCCGAGGGCGGGGGCGATGGTTCCCCAGATCGTCGACCGGGCCGTGGCCAGGTCGACCCTGGGGTCGTCCAGCATCACGCGAATGCCGAGCCCGTCGCAGAGCGCCGGCACCAAGGTGCTGAGCGCGGTGACGTCGCACTGCTCTCTCGGCCCTCGTCCCGCCCGAGCGGTACGGCGTACTGCTCGGCATGCCGCCGGCGCTGCGCACCACCGAGCTGCTGGCCGAGGTGGCCCGCCTCTACGGCGAGGAGGCGCACCGGCCGCTCGCCACGTACGTCCGCATGTGGGGCACCGACCCGTGGACCCAGGGGTACGTCACCCACTGGGCCCCCGGCGACGTCATGGCCGTGGGACCTCGCCACGGCACCCACGAACCGCCGTTCTACGTCAGTGGATCCGACCAGTGGGTGGCGGGCTACATGGAAGGCGCCGTACGCAGCGGCCGTGCGGCGGCGAAGGAGGCACTGACCCGTGGCTGACACGCTGGCGAACCACATCGGGGGCACGGACCGCCCCTCCGCCTCCGGCGAGACGATGGAACTGGTGGACCCCGCCACCGGCGAGGTCCACGGCCACGCCCCACGCTCCGGGCGGGCCGACACCTACGCGGCCTGCGCGGCGGCGGCAGCGGAGTTCCCGCACTGGTCGGCGACCACCCCGGCCACCCGCCAGCGCGCCCTGCTCGGCATCGCCGACGCCCTCGAGGCACACGCGGACGTCCTGGTCGAGGCCGAGTGCCGGGACACGGGCAAACCGGCTGAGCGCTTCCGGAGGACGAACTCCCGGCGATCGTCGACACGATCCGCTTCTTCGCCGGAGCGGCGCGCACCCTGCCGTCGGCGGAGGTTGCGTCAGGCCAGGTGGGTCTTCCCCGGGGTGGAGGGGGTGACCAGGCCCGTTTCGTAGGCGGCGATCACCGCCTGGGCGCGGTCGCGCAGGCGGAGCTTGGCGAGGATGCGGGCGACGTGCGTCTTGACCGTGGCCTCGCTGACGTGGAAGCGGCCGGCCAGTTCGGCGTTGCTGAGGCCGCGGGCAAGAGCTTCGAGGACCTCCAGCTCGCGCGGGGTGAGCGCGGACAGGTCCCGGTGGAGGGGCGCGGTGCGGTCGTCGGCGGAGGCGAAGCGTTCGACCAGGCGGCGGGTGATGGCAGGGGCCAGCAGCGCGTCGCCCGCGCGGACCAGGCGGACCGTGGCAGCCAGGTGCTCGGGAGTGACGTCCTTCAGCAGGAAACCGCTCGCCCCGGCGCTGAGGGCGGCGTACACGTACCGGTCGAGGTCATAAGTCGTGAGGATGACGATCCGGGGCGCCGGTCCGTCGCCTTGGAGGATGCGGCGCGTGGCCTCCAGGCCGTCGGTGCCGGGCATCCGGATGTCCATCAGGACCACGTCGGGCCGGGTACGTCGGACCACCGCGACCGCCTCGTCGCCGTCGGGGGCATCGCCCACCACGTCGATGCCGTCAGCGGCGAGGATCATGCGGAAGCCGGTACGGACCAGGGCCTGGTCGTCGACGATCACCACGCGGGGTGCCTCGGTCACGGTACCTCCACCGGGATGACGGCGCGGACGCGAAAGCCCCCGCCGGGGCGGCTGCCCGCGTGCAGGCTACCGCCGTAGACCGCGAGCCGTTCGCGCAGGCCCACCAAGCCGCGACCGCCACCGGTGCCCGGGCGCCCGGGGCGTCCGCCGCTGTCGGTCACGTCCACCCGTAGCTCACCGGGCGCATGCTCCACCAGGACCGACACCTTCGCGTCCGCGGCGTGCTTGACCGTGTTGGTAAGCGCCTCCTGAACCACCCGGTACGCCGCCAGGCCCACGCCCGGAGGGAGGCCGGCCGGGGTGCAGCGCACCGACAGTTCCACCGGCACACCGGTGGCCCGTACACGCTCGACCAGCTCAGGCAGCCGGTCCAGACCGGGCTGCGGCGCGAGGTCCGCCGCGGCGGCTGGCTCGGGGCCGTCGGCGGCCATGGTGAGCAGGCCCATCACATGGCGCAGTTCCGACATCGCGGACCGTCCGGCGGCCTCCACTGCCAGCAGTGCTTCCTTCGCCTGGTCGGGCGCGGTGTCCAGCACCTTGCGCGCGGCTCCGGCCTGAATGGTCATCATGCTCACGTTGTGGGTGACCACGTCGTGCAGCTCCCGGGCGATCCGTGACCGCTCCTGGTCCACGGCGCGCCGCAGCGCCGTCCGTTGTTCCTCCTGGAGCGTCCGGGCCCGCTGCCGCCAGACGTGGATGCCGTGCGCTGTGAGGCCGACCGGCAGCAGGACGAGTACCGGGACCAGTCCCTTGTCCACGTCGGGGACCAGGGGGAAGGCCGCGTACAGTGCGACTCCAGCGAGAACGGACCCCGCGCCGGCCTTGCGGTGCGGGGCGTACACGACCGTGCTGTACGCCGCGATCAGGCCCGAGGCGAAGGTGTACTTGGTGGCGTCCGCGGCGACCGCCCCCTGGTGCAGCAGCAGCGTCGCGCCCATCACGGCCCAGTAGGTGGCGAGCGGGTATCGGCGGCGTACCAGCAGCGGCAGGGCAGTCAGTACGGCGGCCGCGAATTCCCAGGGCTGCACCGGGGGCAGTACGTGCTCGACGGCCGACACCGGATGCGGCAGGGGCGGCAGCGACGGGATCCGTTCGGGGGGCGGTACGGGGGCGTCGGGCATTCGCAACGTCACGTACGACCGGTTGAGGTCGCCAATGACCGTGCTCACCGCCAGCACCAGGGCGATCGCCGCGTCGAGTGCCCAGGACCGGTACGACAGCCGCGGCGGCGCCCCGACTGGACGCAGCTCGCGGGCCCAGCGCATGAAGGCGGCTCTTCTGCTCATCGGACCAGTGTGCCAACCGTACGGAGCCCGCGGATCAGCCGCGAGGACCGGCACCCTCCACTCCTGGCGTACCTCGCGCGGATGACGGCGCGGGCCGTCGTCCCGGCACGGTACCGAAGGTCCGTACGGCGGCCGACGCGGCTGCGAGGAGTCGGCTCCTAGCGTCAGGACGGCGCCCGGACACCGGGATACGCGGCGCCCGACGACGGACGAACCTTGGAGGACCCATGACCGACAACCCCCTCATCGACGTGCGCGAGGTGAGCAAGACGTACGACGCAGGCCCGGCCGTGCTGGCCGGGCTCACCCTGCAGGTACGAGCGGGTGAGGCACTGGCCGTGCTCGGCCCATCCGGCAGCGGCAAGTCGACACTGCTCAATCTGATCGCCGGCCTGGATCGGCCGAGCGCCGGCAGCGTGACCGTCGACGGGGTGCGGGTGGACGGGCTGACCGAGACCGCATCGGCTAAGTACCGGCGCTCCCAGGTCGGGATGGTCTTCCAGTTCTTCAACCTCCTCGACGACCTCACCGTTTTGGACAACGTGCTGCTGCCGGCCCAGCTCTCCGGCATGCCCCGGGCGGAGGCCGCGGCCCGGGCGGCCGAACTCCTGGCGTACCTCGGGATCGACCGGCACACCCGGGCCTTTCCCGGCCGGCTGTCCGGCGGTGAGCGGCAGCGAGTGGCGGTGGCGCGGGCGCTGATGAACCGTCCGCGGCTGCTGCTCGCCGACGAGCCGACCGGAGCCCTGGACAGCGCGTCCGGCTCGGACGTACGCGACCTGCTGCGGGAGCTGAACGCGGACGGGCAGACGGTCGTGCTGGTCACGCACGACCTGGCGCTGGCCGAGTCGTGCGCGACCCGGACCATCGAACTCGTCGACGGCCGCATCGCGCGCGATGCCCGGGCAGTGGCGCGATGAGGCGGACAGGCGCCCTGGGGCGGGTGGTGCGTGCCGGGGTGGGGCGGCGGCGCGCGCAAACCGCGGTGATGGTGCTCACCACCCTCATCTCGGTGGCCGCGGCGGTGCTCGCCGTCGGGCTGTTGGTCGCCTCGCAGGCGCCCTTCGACCGGGCCTTCGCCCGGCAGCAGGGGGCGCATCTGACGGTGCAGTTCGACGGCACCGCGGTGACCGGGCGGGAAGTGGCGGCCACCGCCCGGGCGTCCGGGGTGGCGGCCGCGGCGGGCCCGTTCGACGTCGCCTCCGTGCGGTTGCGCACCGCTGGCGAGGTGCCGCCCGGCTTCCAGCCGCCGCCGCTGATTGTGGCCGGGCGGTCCACGGCCGGGGGCGAGGTGGACCGGGTCGCGCTCGTCGACGGCCGCTGGGCCACCGCGCTCGGTGAGATCGTGCTGGAGAGGGGCGCGGGGCTGCCGGGGGTGCGGCCCGGGGCACGCCTGACGGCCGCCAACGGGACCGGACTGACGGTGGTCGGCATCGCCGAGTCGGTGGGTGAGAGCGCCGACGCCTGGGTCGTCGCCGAGCAACTGGGCGGCCTCGCCGGGGAGCGGACGGGCTACCAGATGCTGTACCGGCTCAACGACCCAGGCACCGCTGCCGCCGTCACGGCCGCCGGAGAGGGCATCGCCGCGACGCTCCCGCCGCACGCGGTCACCGGCACCCAGTCCTACCTCGACGTACGCCAGACCGCCCAGGAGAACACGGCGGCCTATATCCCCTTCGTGTCCGCCTTCGCGGTGCTGGGTCTGGCCATGTCGGTGCTGGTGATCGGAATCGTCGTGAGCGGTGCGGTGGGCGCCGCGACCCGGCGGATCGGCATCCTGAAGTCCCTGGGATTCACGCCGCTCCAGGTGGGCCGGGCCTACGTGGCCCAGGCGCTGATCCCGGCGGCGGTGGGCGCCGTACTCGGCGTGGCGCTGGGCAACGCGCTGGCCGTGCCGCTCATGGCGGAGGTGGCTCAGTCGTACGGCACCGAGGCGGTGCTGATCCCCGTATGGGTGGACCTTGTGGTGCCGGCCGGTGCCCTGGTGGCGGTGGCGGCCACCGCGCTGGTGCCCGCATGGCGGGCGGCGCGGCTTCCTACCGCGCACGTGATCGGCATGGGCCGGACGGCTTCCGGGGGCGGGCGGGTGCGCCGGCTGGGGCACCTGCTCGGCCGCCTGCCGCTACCACGTCCGGTCAGCCTCGGACTGGCGGGCCCGTTCGCCCGCCCGGCCCGCTCGGCGACGATGGCCGCGGCCGTCACCTTGGGCGCGCTCGCGGTGACCTTCGCGGTGGGCCTGGGCTCCACACTGACGGCCGTCACGAGGGACGGGGACCCGGACCGGGGCGGCGATGTGACGGTACGCACGCTGGGCGGTCCCGGAGAGGGCCCGGCGCCCGCCCCGAACCCGGAGCCTGCCGACCCGGCGGCGGTGGCCGCCGCGATCGGTGCCCTGCCGGACACCGCCTCCTGGTACCGGACCGACAGGGTCCAGGTGTCGGTGGCGGGACTGAAGGGCGGTGTGCCGCTGGTGGCGTACCAGGGCGAGGCGCCCGACGCCGACCACACCATGGTGAGCGGCCGTTGGTTCGCCGCCCCGGGTGAGGGCGTCGCCGCAACACGCTTCCTCCGGGCAACCGGTGTCCGCGTGGGCGGCACCGTGGTCCTGTCGGAGCAGGGGCGCACCGTCCGGCTGCGGATCGTCGGGGAGGTGTTCGACCTCGGCAACCAGGGGATGGCGCTGCGCACCGACCTGGCGTCGGTTGCCGCTCTGGAGAGCCGGTACCTGCCGGGCGACTTCACCGTCCGGCTGGCCCCCGGCACGGACACGGGGCGCTACGTCGACGCCCTGAACGCCGCGCTGAAGCCGATCGGCGCCCATGCGGAGGCCGCAGGGCCCGGCAAGTCGAGCGTGATCCGAGCGATGCGGGCCCTGATGGCCATGCTCACGCTCATGCTGGTGGCCGTGGCCTGCCTGGGGGTGCTCAGCACCGTGGTGCTGGACACCCGGGACCGCGTGCGCGACCTCGGCGTGTTCAAGGCACTGGGGATGACGCCCCGGCAGACGGTCGCCCAGGTCCTCACCTCGGTCGGCGCCATCGGCCTGGCCGCAGGCGCCGTCGGGGTGCCGCTCGGGGTGGCCCTGCACGGCCGCGTGATGCCGGCGATGGGCCGCGCCGTCGGCACCACGATCCCGCAGGCGGACGTCGATGTGTACGATCCCGTGCTCCTGGGGGCACTGGCGCTGGCCGGCCTGCTGATCGCGGTGGCGGGTGCACTGCTGCCGGCGGGATGGGCCGCGCGGACACGGACGGCGCGGGCACTGCGGGCGGAGTGAGCCGGGCTCGGGTACCGGTGCGCGGCACGGGGCAGGGCTCGAAGGCGCCGCTGTCGTGGGAAGGATTCACGGTCTCCGCGGTCACGGGCCGACAGCGGATCCCTCCGCATGGACTCAGGCCGTGACTGGTCCGGGACGTGCGACTGGACGACTCTGTTGATCAACCACAGCCGTCGTTCGAGGACCTTCCGTGTGCGCGACGGGTGGGGTGTTCGGAGAGGGCAACGCCCGCTCCGAACACCCCAATTCACTCCTTAGAAGAAGCCGAGCTTCTTGGAGGAGTAGCTACAGAGGATGTTCTTCGTCTGCTGGTAGTGGTCCAGCATCATCTTGTGGGTCTCGCGGCCGATCCCCGACTGCTTGTATCCGCCGAACGCCGCGTGCGCCGGATACGCGTGGTAGCAGTTCGTCCAGACCCGGCCCGCCTGGATCGCTCGCCCCGCCCGGTAGGCGGTGTTGGTGTCCCGGGTCCACACGCCCGCGCCGAGGCCGTACAGCGTGTCGTTCGCCGTGCTGATGGCGTCGTCGAAGTCGGCGAAGGACGTCACCGCCACCACGGGGCCGAAGATCTCCTCCTGGAAGATCCGCATCCGGTTGTCGCCCTCGAAGATGGTCGGCTGGACGTAGTAGCCGCCGGCCAGTTCGCCGTCGTGCTCGATCCGCAGGCCGCCCGTGAGGATCTTCGCGCCTTCTTGGAGGCCGATGTCCAGATACGAAAGGACCTTCTGCAGCTGGTCGTTGGACACCTGCGCTCCGATCATCGTGTCCGTGTCCAGCGGATGGCCCGGCAGGATCTTCTCGGTACGGGCGATCGCCGCCTCCAGGAACTCGCTGTAGTGGCCGCTCTGGATCAGCGCCCGCGACGGGCAGGTGCACACCTCGCCCTGGTTGAGAGCGAACATGGTGAACCCTTCGAGGGCCTTGTCTCGGAAGCCGTCGTCCGCCGCCCAGACGTCGTCGAAGAAGATGTTCGGCGACTTGCCGCCCAGCTCCAACGTGACCGGCTTGAGGTTCTCCGAGGCGTACTGCATGATCAGCCGCCCCGTCGTCGTCTCGCCGGTGAACGCGATCTTGGCGACGCGCGGGCTGGAGGCCAGCGGCTTGCCCGCCTCCGTGCCGAAGCCGTTGACGATGTTCACCACGCCGGGCGGCAGCAGGTCGGCGATCAGGCTCATCCAGAAGTGGACCGAGGCCGGGGTCTGTTCGGCGGGCTTCAGCACGACGGCGTTGCCGGCGGCCAGCGCGGGAGCCAGCTTCCAGGTCGCCATCAGGATCGGGAAGTTCCACGGGATGATCTGCGCGACCACCCCGAGCGGCTCGTGGAAGTGGTACGCGACGGTGTCCTCGTCGATCTCACTGAGGGAGCCCTCCTGGCCCCGCAGCGCGCCCGCGAAGTACCGGAAGTGGTCGATGGCGAGCGGGATGTCGGCCGCCAGCGTCTCGCGGACCGGCTTGCCGTTCTCCCAGCTCTCGGCGACCGCCAGCTCCTCGAGATGCGACTCCATCCGGTCGGCGATCCTCAGCAGGACGTGCGCGCGCTCGGCGGGAGCCGTACGGGCCCAGGCGGGCGCCGCGACGTGGGCCGCGTCCAGGGCCCGCTCGACGTCCTCCGCCGTGCCCCGCGCGATCTCGGTGAACGGACGGCCGTCCACCGGGCTCGGGTTCTCGAAGTAACGGCCCCGGGCCGGGGCGACGTACTCCCCGCCGATCCAGTGGTCGTAGCGGGGAAGGTACGACATGATCGCGTCGTCGGTACCCGGCGCTGCGTAGCGGGTCATCGTGCACGGCCTCCCTCGGACGGCGGCCGACCTCCCTCGGCCGGCGCTCACCGCGAGGCTAGGAAGCGGGACGTTGCAACCCCGTTGCGCCGAAGGACAGTTCCGCGTCCAGCGCGCGGAGCCGGGCCACCACCGGCGACCGGGCGCTCGCCGGCACCGCCGCCGCCAGCGCCCTCCACACGACCAGGTCGTCCTCGCCCCACGGGCTGTACGCCCAGTCGGCGAGCAGGCCCGGGTCCCCCCGGTCGACCAGCGCGGCCCGCAGCTGACCCGCCAGCCGCTCGCGCAGCCGCACCACGGCCGGTGCCGAGGAGCCGGGCAGCAGCGGGCCCGCGTAGCAGCCGAGCGCGGCGGACAGCGCACCCGAGGCGAGCCGGCGGGCGACCGTGTCGAAGTCCGCGTCCAGGGCCCCCGCCAGCCGGTACGGCCGCGAACGCAGCAGATCCGCGCCGAGGACCGCGCGCAGCCGGGACAGCTCGGCCCGCAACGTCACCGGCGTGACCGACTCGTCCTCGTACAGCAGCGTCAGCAGCTCCTCTCCGACCACGCCTTCCGGGCGTCGGGCCAGGACGGCCACGATCTCGCTGTGGCGGCGGCTCAGCCGGATCCTGCGCCCGCCGGCGACCAGCAGCGCCTCGTCCCGGCCGAGGGCCGTCAGCCGCATCCGGTCGTCGGGCGGCGCCGGGGCCAGCAGGGCCAGCTGGGACTCGGCCGCGCGCGCCACCGCCTGCACGAACGCCAGGCTGTGCGGATGCGCGAGCCGGTCCCCGCCCGTGATGTCGACGGCGCCGAGGAGCCGCCCGCTGTGCGGATCGTGCACCGGCGCCGCGGCGCACGTCCACGCCTGTACCGGCCGCCGGAAGTGCTCGGCGGAGAAGACCTGAACCGGCCGGTCCAGGGCGATGGCGGTGCCCGGCGCGTTCGTCCCCGCGACCGACTCGGTCCAGCGGGCACCGGCGACGAAGTTCATCGGCCCCGCCCGGCGCAGGGTCGCCGCGTGCCCCTCCACCCACAGCAGCCGCCCCGACGCGTCGCACACGGCCACCAGATGTTCCCCGTCGGTCGCGTACGCGCCCATCAGCTCCCTGATCACCGGCATCGCGGGAGCCAGCGGATGCCCTTCGCGGTACGCGGCGAGGTCGTCGTCGGCGAGCTCCACGCAGGCGGCGCCGTCCGGGCTCACCCGGGCCCTGGCCGAGCGCCGCCACGACTCGGCCACCAGAGCCCGAACGGGCGGCCTCGGCAGGTCCCCGCCCGAGGTGAACGCGTCGTGAGCCCGCCGCAACGCCCCGGCGTCCGGACCCTCGGCCGCCCATGCGTCGATCCCCAACTCGGCCTCCCGGTAAGGGTTCAGGTCCCGTGGGGCTCATCGTGGTACCGACGCGGGCCGCCGACAACCGGGCGCGCGACCACCCTGTCCGGTCTTCGCTCCCGGGCCTCCCGTACAGTGGGCCCGGGCCGTGACTGGCGCGTGAGGTGGAGTACCACCGGGGAGCGGCCCGACGGACTCGACCGGACCCCGTCACTGCCGTGCGCCTGGGCGATCAGCATCGATGCTCAGGAGTCGCCCATGTCCACCGTCCCCGCCGCGCGCCTCATCGACGGCACCGCGCTCGCCCGCCGCACCGTCGAGGAGACCGCCGCCCGCGCCGCCGAGATCACCCGGCGCACCGGCACCGCCCCCTGCCTCGCGACCGTCCTCGTCGGTGAGGACCCCGCGTCCGTGACGTACGTCCGGATGAAGCGCGCCCGCTGCGAGAAGGCCGGAATCCGCTCCCGCCACATGGAGCTGCCCGCCGCCACCACGACCGAGGAGCTCGTCGCCACCCTCACCGACCTCTCCCACGACCCCGAGGTCAACGGCATCCTGCTCCAGCACCCGGTCGGCCCGCACATCGACGAGCGCGCCGCCTTCGAGGCCATCGCCCCGGAGAAGGACGTCGACGGTGTCACCATGACCTCCTTCGCCGCGATGAGCTTCGGCCTGCCCGGCTTCGTGTCCTGCACCCCCGGCGGCATCATGCGGCTCCTCGACGCGTACGACGTGGACCCCACCGGCAAGCGCGCCGTCGTCGTCGGCCGAAGCGCCATCCTTGGCAAGCCGGCCGGGATGCTGCTCCTGGCCCGGGACGCCACCGTCACCTACTGCCACTCGCGCACCACCGACCTCTCCTCGATCGTCCGCGAGGCCGACATCCTGGTGGCGGCCGTCGGCCGGCCCCGCTTCATCCGCGGCGAGGACATCAAGCCCGGCGCGGTCGTCATCGACGCCGGCTACAACCCCGGAAACGTCGGTGACGTCGACTTCGAGCCGGCGGCCGCGCGGGCGAGCCTGATCACGCCGGTCCCCGGCGGCGTCGGACCGATGACCATCGCGGTGCTCCTGGCCCAGACGGTGGAGGCGGCCGAGCGTCAGCTGGGCCTGCGGTAGCACGGGGCGCGCGGCCTGCGGGCGACAGCCGCCGCCCACCGGCGTTCCATGGGGATATGCGCCTACGACGAGGCGGCCTCGGGCCCCTGTTGGGCCCGGTGCAGGTCCGGACCGTCCATGGCGAGGCGGCCCGGGCGCGGCCGGCCGGCTTCGGAGGACAGGCCCGGTCCGTCCGCGACCCGGCGGCCTCGGCGCGTGTCCGGCTCCTGAGGCCCGTCCATGACGACGGTCAAGGCGTGCCGTGCAGCCGGGTCCTGAGGCCCGATGCGGGCCCGGCCCGTCGACGGCGAGGCGGCCCGGGCGCGGCCGGCCGCGGGCGACACGCCCGGCCCGTCTCGGCTGCCCCCACCGCTCAGCCGGAGCCCTCCAGGAGCCCCGCCAACGCCGTCGCCGGGTCCTGGTCCGCCGGGCCGGCGGGCGCCCACCGTCCACTCTCCTTCCGGTACGGCCACCACCGGCCGTCCTGTCCCAGACGCAGCTGGACGCCCTCGCCCACCACCGTCCAGCGGGCCGCGCCGCTCACCGGCCGCAGGTGTGGGCGTTCGCCGGCCTCCCACGCGTCGGCGAGCCGGGCCGTCGCGCGCTCCAGGACCTCGGGCGTGGGCGTCCACTCCTCCTCCAGTACGGCCAGGGCGGCCGGGCCGCCGACACGCCACGCGCGGGTGGCCAGGTCCAGGGCGGCGCGCTGCCGTCCCGTCCCGGCGGCCAGCCGCGCCACGATCCCAGGGGCGGGGGCCGCCGCGGCCAGCCGTACCGCGTCCTGGTCCTGGTCCAACGGGGGCTCGACCGGGTGGCCCTCATGGCCCGGCGCCAGGGCCTCCGCCAGCATCCGGTGTGCCCGCGCCGACGCGTCGGCCGCCAGGAACTCCAGGGCAGCCGGGTCGAGACCCGGGGCGGGCCCCGCCTCGGTGTCCAGGGACGGGGGTTCGCCGACGGTCGCGGGCAGCGGCGGGGGAGGGGGCAGCGGAGGCAGGATGTCCCGCGCGGCGAACGCCTCCCCGGCCGGCACCCCCGCCGGTTCCCGGTCCCGGACCGGCTCCCGGTGGTCCCGCGCCGCCCGTGCGACGCTGCGGACCTGAAGCGCGTCGAGCAGCCGCCGCTCTCCGCGCCCCCGCATCAACAGCAGCACGAACGGGTCCTCGTCGAGAAGGCGCGCCACCTGGTAGCAGAGCGCAGCCGTGTGCGCGCAGTGGTCCCACGCCTCGCAGCCGCACTCGGGCTCCAGGTCGCCGATCCCGGGCAGGAGGTCGAGACCCGCGGCCGCCGCGTCCTCCACCAGGTGCGGCGGCATCTCCCGGTCCAGCAGGGCCGCGATGTGCCCGGCACTCTCGGCGGCCAGGTCCAGGAACCGCTCCCACTCCGCGTCGGAGAACTCCCGGAGCAGTACGTCACCGCGGTGCCCCGTGCCGTCCCGGTCCTTGACGACGGCGGTGAGCCGCCCCGGCCGCACCGAGACCGCGCCGACCGCCCCCTCGCGCGCGTGCCTTCTGCCCTTCCTGAGCTGCGCCGCGTCGAGGGCGGTGTCCTCCAGGGCCTTCAGCCAGGCCCGCCCCCACCAGCTCCGCGCGAAGCCGCCGCCGCCCACCGGGGCCGGCGCGGCGAACGTCCGCTCGTCCTCGCCCCCGAACCGGCCCCGGCCGTTCGCCTCGTCGCCGCCCCCGTCGTCGTGGATGTCCCGCGTGTCCCTCATCGGCCGCTCCCTCGCAGCTCCACCAGATCCGCCAGCTCGGCGTCGGTCAGTTCGGTCAGAGCCGCCTCGCCGGAGCCCAGCACCGCGTCCGCCAAGGCCTGCTTGCGCGCCAGCATCCCGGCGATCCGGTCCTCGATCGTGCCTTCCGCGACCAGTCGGTGGACCTGCACCGGCTGGGTCTGGCCGATCCGGTACGCGCGGTCGGTGGCCTGCGCCTCCACGGCCGGATTCCACCAGCGGTCGTAGTGCACGACATGACCGGCGCGGGTCAGGTTGAGCCCGGTGCCCGCCGCCTTCAACGACAGCAGGAAAACGGGCGCTTGGCCCTCCTGGAAGCGGTTCACCATCGTCTCGCGCTGGGCGACCGGTGTGCCGCCGTGCAGGAACAGCGTCACCACCCCGCGGTCCGCCAGATGCCGTTCCAGGAGCCGTGCCATGGTCACGTACTGGGTGAAGACCAGCACGCTCGCGCCCTCGGCGAGGATGGTGTCGAGGAGCTCGTCGAGGAGTTCCAGCTTCCCGGAGCGGTCCGCGATCCTCGGCGACTCCTCCTTCAGGTACTGCGCCGGGTGGTTGCAGATCTGCTTCAGGCCCGTCAGCAGCTTCACCACGAGGCCGCGCCGCGCCATGCCGTCGGCCTCGGCGATCGCCGCCAGCGTCTCCCGTACCACCGCCTCGTACAGCCCGGCCTGTTCCCTGGTGAGGGACACCGCGTGGTCGGTCTCGGTCTTCGGCGGCAGCTCGGGCGCGATGCCCGGGTCCGACTTGCGGCGGCGGAGCAGGAAGGGGCGGACCAGCGCGGCGAGGCGCTCGGCGGTGGCGGGGTCGTCGCCGCCCTCCACCGCCTGCGCGTACTGGCTGCGGAAGGACCCGAGGCGCCCCAGCAGTCCGGGCGTCGTCCAGTCCAGGATCGCCCACAGCTCGGTGAGGTTGTTCTCCACGGGGGTGCCGGTCAGTGCCACCCGGGCCCTGGTCCCGATCGTGCGGAGCTGCTTGGCGGTGGCGGCGTACGGGTTCTTGACGTGCTGGGCCTCGTCGGCGACGACGAGACCCCAGGCCGGCCGCGCCAGGCGTTCGGTGTCGAGCCGCATCGTGCCGTAGGTGGTGAGGACGAACTCCCCGTCCGCCAGCCCCTCGAGGCTGCGCGCGGATCCGTGGAAGCGGCGCACGGGCGTGCCCGGCGCGAACTTCTCGATCTCCCGCTGCCAGTTGCCCATCAGCGAGGCCGGACAGACGACGAGCGTGGGGCCGGCGGCCGCCGGGTCGGTCTGCCGGTGCAGATGGAGGGCGATGAGGGTGATGGTCTTGCCGAGGCCCATGTCGTCGGCGAGGCAGCCACCGAGACCGAGGGACGTCATCCGATGCAGCCAGTTCAGTCCGCGCAGTTGGTAGTCGCGCAGTGTGGCGGCGAGGGCGACGGGCTGGGCGATCTCCTGCCGACCGCCCTCGGGATCCGCCAGTCGCTCCCGCAGCCGCGCGAGCGGGCCGGTCGCCTCGACGTCGACCCGTCGGCCGTCGACCTCGGCCGTGCCGGTCAGTACGGCGCCGAGCGCGTCGATCGGGGTGACCTTGCGGTCCTGGCTCTCCCGGGCGCGCCGGACCTCCTCCGGGTCGATGAGCACCCACTGGTCGCGCAGGCGCACGACGGGCCGACCTGCCTCGGCCAGCCGGTCCAGCTCGGCGCGGGTGAGGTCGTCGCCACCGAGGGCGAAGCGCCAGTCGAAGGAGAACAGGGCGTCGGCGGACAGGAACGACGGCAGCGCGGAGGCGTTCCGGCCGTCGGCCCGGTCGCCCCCCTCGGTACGCCCGGTGCTCCCCTCGATTCCGGAGTGGCCGGCCGTGGACCCGTCGCTGTCCGCCGGTGCTCCGATCACGGCGCGCGCGGTCAGCTCGCGCGTCAACTCCCGGGGCCAGTGCACCTGGACGCCCGTCACCGCGAGCGCCCGCGCGGCTTCGCCGAGCAGCTCGGTGATCTCCTCGTCGGCCAGTTCCACGGCGTCCGGCACCGCGGCCGACAGCAGCGGGGTCAGCGGCGCCCAGGCGCGGGCGGCGCGGCGCAGCGCGAGCAGGGTGTCCATCCTCGCCCGGGGCCCGAACGCGCCGCCGGCCGGGCCCACTCCGGCCCACACCTCCGCCGCGTCCGCGACCAGCGCAGGGTGACTGACACTGTGCATCTGCAGGACGGCCCGGAAGGCGGGGGCCAGTTCGTCGGTCAGCCCCGGCAACTCGACGCGCAGGGAGAGGCGTACACCCGCGTCGTAACCGGCGGCCACGTCCGACGCCCAGCCGCGATGGCCGGGCAGATGCTGCGGCTCGTCCGCCGCGTAGGCGGGACCACCGGCGGCGACCGGCGCGGCGGGCGTCCGGGGCAGCGTGTCCGCCACCGCGTCCAGGAAGGCACGCAACAGGCCCTCCTGTTCGGGCAGCAGGACCGCCTGCTCCCGCCCCTCCTCCGGTCCTTCCCGGTCCTCCGCCGCCTCGAGCGGGACGGCGTGGGCGTCGGGCGGCATCGAGGCGGCGAGCGTGCGTACGCGCTCCAGGTCTTCCGGGGACATCGGCCCGATGCGCCAGGAGTCCTGGTCCGTGACGGTGAGACCGGGCAACAGCAGTCCCCGCGCGACCAGTTGGAGGGCCAGCAGGGCTGCCGCGCCCCAGAAGGCGCTCGCCGGTGAGGCGTCGGGAGAAACCCGTGCCCTGGTGAGGACGGGCAGCGCGTCCCGTACGGGCAGCACCAGCGCCCGGACGACGCGGGGCCGGGCGTCGTCCGCGACGACGACGTGGTCCTCGACCGCGGCACCGGGGGTGCCCGGCGGCACGTCACCGTCGGGCGACCAGAAGGCGATCCGTCCCCGGCGGGCGGGATCGGCGGGCAGGAAGACGGCGGAGCAGGCGACGAGTGGGGAGAGCTGGGGGAGGGTTGCCGCGGGAAGTCTCTGCACAGCGAAGACGCATTCCTCAAATTTGACTACTGCGGGACCGGAGCCGCCGAGGGTACCGGATCGGCCGCCGGACCGGGAGCGCGGACGTGGTGACCCGGCTCACACGGGAGCCCGCCGGTGCGTCGGCGGGTGGAGCCAGCACCACCCCGGCCCCCGGGCGGACCCCCCGGAAACCAGGGGGGTGGCGCCATGGTCCGGAACGATCTCTCCTTCGTACGTTTCTGGGGGGCCGGCGCAGTCGGCGCACAGGCCCACAGACACGGGAGACCGCCATGCCACAGGCCACCGCAACGCTCACGGCGCCCACCGCCGCGCCCCCGGCGCCGCCCCGGAACGCCGGCAGCGAATTCTCGCCGCTGCTGCGCACCGTCAAGGAGCAGGGGCTGCTGAAGCGCCGCACCGGCTGGTACGCCCGGAGCATGGCCGTCAACTTCCTCGGCCTGGCAGCCGTCGTGGCGGGCCTCGTTCTCTTCGGCCACTCCTGGTGGGCGCTGCTGCTCGCCGTACCGCTGGCCCTGCTCTCCGCGCGGGTGGCCTTCGTCGGACACGACGCCGGCCACGCCCAGATCGCCGCCGACCGCCGGACCAACCGCCTCATCCAGCTCGTCCACGCCAATCTGCTGCTCGGCATGAGCCAGGAGTGGTGGAACGACAAGCACAACCGGCACCACGCCAACCCCAACCACCTCGACAAGGACCCCGACGTCGCCGCCGACGTCCTCGTCTTCGCCCCACACCAGGCCGAGGGGCGCACCGGCTTCCGCGGCTGGCTCACCCGTCACCAGGCATGGCTGTTCTTCCCGCTGACGACCCTGGAGGGCATAGCGCTGAAGGTGTACGGCTTCCAGGCACTGTTCTCCGAGGACAGCCCCTGCCGCACCCGGCGCGACCGTCTCGTCGAGGGCGGTCTGCTGTTCGCGCATGTCGCCGGCTACGCGGCGCTGCTGCTGGCCACCCTCCCGCTCGGCCACGCGGTCCTCTTCGCCCTCCTCCACCAGATGCTGCTCGGACTGCACCTCGGCATGGCCTTCGCGCCCAACCACAAGGGCATGGAGATCCCCGACGCGGACGGCGAGCGCTGGGGCCACCTGCGCCGGCAGGTACTGACCTCCCGGAACATCCGGGGCTCCTTCCTCACCGACTGGTTCCTGGGCGGTCTGAACTACCAGATCGAGCACCACCTCTTCCCGAGCATGCCGCGCCCGCACCTGCGCCGCGCCCAGCCCGCGGTCCGTGACCACTGCCGCGCGCTGGGCATCCCCTACACGGAGACCGGGCTCGTGGACTCCTACCGTCAGGCACTCGGGTACCTCCACGAGGTGGGCGAGCCGCTCCGTGCGGTCTGACGAGTGGGCGGACCGGGGCCGGCGGGAGGGAACCGCCGGCCCCCGCCGGGCGTTCAAGGGAACAAGAAGCGCGGCCAGGGCCGCGAAGGAGGCACACGATGTCGACAAACGCGAAGATCGCGATCGGTGGAGTGGCCATCGGGCTGCTCCTGATCCCCCTGATCGGATTCTGGCTCTCCCTCCTGGTGGTCCTCGGCGTTCCCGCCGTGGCCTATCTGGCACTGGACCCGAGTCAGCGCAGGCGGCTGCGCAGGGTCTCGCGCAAGCAGATCGGCCGCTGACGCGGCCCGCGCCGCCGCGCCGCCCGCCCTCGATCAACGGCCGGGCCCCACAGGGACGAGTCCGGCCACCGAGGCCCCGTGGAGTGCCCCCGAGTAAGGTCGGGGTGATCACCGGTACGGGAGAGGGGAGCTCCGCGGAATGAGCGCGAGAGTGACGACGGTCAGCAGCAACGGCACCTACAGCTTCAGCAAGCCCCATCGGGAGAGCATCACGCTGCTGGCGGGGCTCGGGGTGGAGGGGGACGTCCACGCGGGCGTCACCGTGAAGCACCGCTCGCGGGTGGCCAAGGACCCCACCGTTGCGAACCTGCGCCAGGTCCACCTCATCCACGAGGAGCTGTTCGACGAGCTCGCCCTGTCCGGCTTCACCGTCACGCCGGGCGACCTCGGGGAGAACATCTCCACGCGCGACATCGACCTCCTCGGCCTGCCGACCGGGACCCTGCTGCACCTCGGTGACGAGGCCGTCGTCGAGGTCACCGGCCTACGCAACCCCTGCGCGCAGATCGACAACTTCCAGCACGGCCTGCTCAAGCAGGTCCTCGGCCGGGACGCGTCCGGCCGCGTCGTGCGCAAGGCCGGGATCATGACGATCGTGAAGACGGGCGGAGTCGTACGGCCCGGCGACGCCATCGGCATCGAGCTGCCGACCGGGCCGCACCGGCCCCTCGAGATGGTCTGAGCCCGGGATCGGTCCCCAGCGGGCGACGGCCCCGGCCGTACAGCGGTGCACCCGTCAGGACGGGCGCACCGCGATCTCGTCCAGTGACGTGAGCAGGGCCGGCAGCCTGGGACCCCGGGCCACCGGGAGCACCTCGCGCGGCTCGTCGTCGAGCAGGACGAACGCCATGTCGTCGGTGCGGGCGACCAGGGACCAGCCGGGCCCGTCGGCCCGGAGCATCCGCGCGCCGTCCGGAGCGAACGTGGACCGCACCCGCCCGACCGGCGGCGGCTCCTCCAGATAGCCGCGCAGCTCCTTCAGCGCGCGTCGCACCCCGTCGTACGGGTCCGTCCCGGCCGGCGCCGCACCGTCGTCCTTGGAGTCCGCGCCCGCCTCGGCGTCCTGCCCCGGGTCCGCGCCCGCGTTCGCCGCGGCGCCGTCGTCCGCGACCTCCGCCGCCTCGGCGTCCTCGTCGAACTGGGCCCGCCACGTCGTCCACGCCAGCGCGATCTCGTCCGCGCCGAGCCGCCGCTGGGCGGGCCCCCATTCACCGCCGTCCACGGGCCTGAGCAGCGGCGGATCGCCCTCCTCGGGCTCCGGGTCGTGCGGGGCCGGCAGATCCGGCGCGGCGCTCGCCACCGCCAGGGGCCAGCCGGGCATCCCCGCCACCACCGAGCGCTCGTCGGGAGACAGGTCGTAGGCCATCCCGCAGTCCCACGACGCGATGGCCACGGCGACCAGCGACACGTCGTCGACCACGACCGTCCACCGCGCCCCGTCACCGTCCTGGCCGAGGACCAGACCGTAGCCCTGGGCGTACGGTTCGAGGTCCAGCGCCGCGCACGCGGCCGGATAGTCGTCGCCGAGCACGCTCGGGAACTGCGCGGGCGTCAGCAGCACGGCCGTCAGCACATACAGCGCGTCGTCCGTGCCGCCCGCGGTGTCGGCGCTGTCGTCGACGACAGCGCCGACGTCGTCCGTCCCGGCCACGGCAGCCTCCCCATCCCGATCGTTCGTCGGCGCACCATAACCAGTGGGTAACCCGCACGTCGAGAGGTGGCCGGGGGGAAAGTGGCGCGCGCCCTTCCGGGTCAGGCCGCGGGCAGCCCGAGCAGGCTCCGGGCCACCTCCTGCGGGGACTGGTCGCGCTCCCGGGCGAGGGCGATGACCGCCCGGCAGGCCAGCTCACTCACTCCGAAGGAGAGCGCCTCGGGCGATACCCACGTCACGGCCTCGTCCATCCGCTCCTGATCGTCCTCCGCGCATCCGGCGACATAGGTCGCGGCCGCCTCGAAGAGATTGTGCTGCCGGGAACCCTCGGCGCGCCCGGGGGCCTCCCGTCGCTCGAGGATCTTCTTCCCGTACGCGCGGAGCCCGCGCAACGTGTCGAGCATTGCGGCCCACCTTCCCCACGGGCGGCGCGCTCACCGCCGGTTCTCCCACGCTTCTCCCTCCAACGTAGAGCCGGAGGTCCCGGTGCAGAAGAGGGCCGGTGCGGCCCGGCTCGGGCCGCCCGTGTCCGTCGTCGTCATCCACGCGAGCCCGGCCCCCCGAACGCGCTCCGAACCGGCAGGGTTTTCCCAGGACGGCCAAGCCCTCGGGGCTGTGCGGCTCGTGGGAATGGCCCATGAGCCAGGACGCGGGCGCGGGACGGTCACTCCTCCCGCACGGCCACCGCGAGGAACCGGCTGTCCTCGTCCACGTACGACTCCGTCCGCCAGCCCGAACGCTCCAGCAGCGGACGGAGGTTGGCCTCCGCGCGCAGGTCGTCGTCGGTGATCTGCCGGCCCTGGCGCGCGGCGAGCGCGGCGCGGCCGATGGGGTGGAAGAGCGCGAGCAGACCGCCCGGGCGCACCACCCGGGCCAGCTCGCGCAGATTCTCCTCGGGGTGCGGCAGATGGGAGATCAGGCCCGCGCCGAACACCGCGTCGAGGGACTCCGCGCGCAGCGGTAGCCGAGCGACATCGGCGAGGATCAGGAATCCGTGGTCGGCCCGCCCGGCTTGGACGGCCGCTTCCAGCATCGCGGGGGTCAGGTCCGCGCCGAGCACCGTGCCCTCCGGTCCCACGGCCTCCCGCAGCGCGGGCAGCGCGCGTCCGGTGCCGCAACCCGCGTCCAGTACGGCGGCACCCGGGCGCAGCCCGAGCCCGGCGACGGCGGCGGCGTAGGCCGGTCCGTCGTCCGGGAAGCGGCTGTCCCAGTCGGCCGCCCGGGCGCTGAAGAACTCCTGCACATGCGTGTGGTCATCGGTCATACGCCCATGATCTCTCGGCGGCGGGGCGGGCGTACGGTGCACACGTTCGAGCGCGGCACGATCGTTCAGGAACATTTCTTCGTCATATTCCAGCACCTTTCGAAATGCGCCCCTCGAGCGCGCCCCCAACGGGTCTAGCGTCCCTGAGCCATGGGACACCTGGACCACGCCACCTTCGGCTGGCTGACACCCGCGCTGTCGTACGCGATGGCCTGCATCGGCGCCGCTCTCGGGCTGCGCTGCACCCTGCGCGCCGTGGAGGCCACCGGCCGCTCGCGGCGCAACTGGCTGCTCACCGCCGCCTCCGCGCTCGGCACCGGCATCTGGACGATGCACTTCGTGGCCATGCTCGGCTTCGGCGTGACCGGCACCGACATCCGCTACGACGTGCCCGTGACCATCCTCAGCCTGCTCGTCGCGATGCTCGTCGTCGGCGTGGGTGTCTTCGCCGTCGGATACGGCCGCGACCGGGTCCGGGCGCTGCTGCTCGGCGGGCTCACCACCGGCCTCGGCGTGGCCAGCATGCACTACCTCGGCATGGCGGCTCTGCGGCTGCACGGCCAGGTGCGGTACGACCCGATGCTCGTCGCGCTCTCGGTCGCCATCGCCGTCGTCGCGGCGACCGCCGCGCTGTGGGCCGCCCTCAACATCAAGTCGCCCGTCGCGGTCGGCGTCGCCTCGCTCGTCATGGGCGCGGCCGTCAGCAGCATGCACTACACGGGCATGTTCGCCGTCGAGGTGGACGTGGCGCCGGCCGGAGGCGCGCTGCCCGGGGCCACGGCGATGCAGTTCATCTTCCCCCTCGCCGTGGGCCTCGGGTCCTATCTCTTCCTCACCTCGGCGTTCGTCGCCCTGTCGCCGACGGCGGGGGAACGCGCGGCGTACGCGTCGGCGGAACGCAACGACGAGGCCCCCGACCCCGCGGAGTCCACGGGCCCGACCGGGACGCCCCCGACAGCCAGGGCGGCCACCAACTCCCCGGGTGTCGCCTAGTTCCCTCCCCCCACGCCCCCATCCCCGCGCCCACCCGCCGCCGCGTCGGCAGTCCCGTATCCGGAACGAGGAGGCCATGCGAACTCCCCGCAAGACCAAGGCCACCGGCGCACCACCGCCGCCCTCCCGGGCGGCCGCACGCGGGCGGCGCGCCCACGCCGGACCGCCGGCCGACGAACCCCGCAACCCGGACCGGGACAGGAGCTCCGACCGGAATCCGGACCGGAGCTCGGACCACGACGGGGACCGGGGCTCCGGCGGCCACCGCCCGGCCGACGGAGGCGGACACCCGCACCCGGTCCCAGCCGCGCCCGGCCGCCCCGCCTCCGGCCCCCGGCGGGCACGGTGGAGCGTGCGTCCACGCACCGTGCGCGCCAAGATCGTCTCGCTGCTGATGGTGCCTGTCGTGTCGCTGCTCGCCCTGTGGGGCTTCGCCACCGTCACCACCGCCCAGGACGTCGCCCGCCTCCGGCAACTCCAGCGCGTCGACGCCCAGATCCGCGAACCGGTCGCCGCCGCCGTCACCGCCCTCCAGGCCGAACGGCGCGCCGCCGTGCGTCAGGTCGCCGCGCCCAGTTCCGTCCGCGCCGCCGAAGTCCAGCAGCAGGGCCGCCGCACCGACGCCGCCGTCGCGAAACTGGGCCTCGACGGCGGGCACACCGTCGCCGACGCGGGCGACCTGCCCGAGGAAGTGGCGGACCGCATCAGGGAGTTCGTGGACCGCAGCCGGAAACTGCCGGCCCTGCGCACCTCCGTTGTCGACGGCGTCGCCGACTGGGACACCGTCTACGACCAGTACACCACCGCCCTCACCAGCGCCTTCGGCGTGGGCGGCGCCCTCACCGGCATCCAGGACACGCAGCCCGGATCGGACGCCCGGGTGCTTCTCGAATTCTCCAGGGCCACCGAAATGCTGGCCCGCGAGGACGCCCTCCTCACCTCCGCGCACCTGGCCACGGAGCTGACCGCCGAACGCCAACGCGCCTTCACCGGCGCCGTGGAGACCCGCCGCCACCTCACCGAAAGCGCCACCGCCGACCTCCGGGGACCCGAACGCGCCGCCTGGCGCTCCCTCACCGCGCAGCGCGGCTACCGCCTGCTCACCGAGGCCGAGGACCGGGTCCGCACGGCACCGGCGGGCCGCAAGGCCGCCCAGAGCGTCCCCGCGACCACCTGGGACGACGCCCAGTCGACCGTACGAGGAGCCCTGCTCACCCTCGAGACGGACGCACGGCGCGCCGCCGCCGACCGGGCCGACCCGTTCGCGGGAGGCCTCGTCACCGCCGCCGGCGCGGCGGTGCTGCTCGGCCTCGCCGCCGTCGCGGCCTCGCTCGTCATCTCCGTACGGATCGGACGCGCCCTCGTCGTCGAACTCGTCACCCTCCGCAACACGGCCCTGGAGATCGCCCGGCACAAGCTGCCGCACGCGATGCGGCGGCTGCGCGCCGGTGAGGAGATCGACGTCCACGCCGAGGCGCCGCCCGGGTTCCCGGAGCACGACGAGATCGGGCAGGTCGGCGAGGCGCTCACCACCGTCCACCGGGCCGCGCTCAGCGCCGCCGTCGAACGCGCCGAGCTGGCCAGCGGCATCTCCGGGGTCTTCGTCAACCTCGCCCGCCGCAGCCAGGTCCTCGTCCACCGCCAGCTCACCCTCCTCGACAGCATGGAGCGCCGTGCGGACGACCCGAACGAACTCGGCGACCTCTTCCGCCTCGACCATCTGACGACCCGGATGCGCCGCCACGCGGAGAGCCTGATCATCCTCTCCGGCGCCGCACCCGGCCGGGCCTGGCGGATGCCCGTGCCCCTGACCAACGTCGTACGCGCCGCCGTGTCCGAGATCGAGGACTACGCGCGCGTCGAGGTGCGCCACCTGCCCGAGACCGCCGTCATCGGCACCGCCGTCGCCGACCTCACGCATCTGCTGGCCGAACTGGTCGAGAACGCGGCGCAGTTCTCCCCACCGCACACCAAGGTGCGCGTCAGCGGCGAACCCGTCGGCAACGGCTACGCCCTGGAGATCGAGGACCGCGGGCTCGGCATGGGCAAGGACACCCTCGCCGAGGCGAACCGACGCATCGAGCAGTCGGAGGCGCTGGACCTCTTCGACAGCGACCGGCTGGGACTGTTCGTGGTCAGCAGGCTCTCCTCCCGGCATGACATCAAGGTCCACCTGCGCACCTCCCCGTACGGCGGCACCACCGCGGTCGTCCTGCTCCCGACGGCCCTGCTGCAGAGCGCCCTCCCGGCGGGCCCGGGCAGGTCCGCCCGGCCGGGCGAACTGCCCGGCGGACACCGGGGCGACGGCGCTCCCCGTACGGAACAGACGCGGGCCGCCGCGCCCCCCGCGGGTCCCCGCCCCGAACGGCCACGGAGCGCGAGCCTCGCACCCACGGCCACCCATCCCGCCCTGGAGGCCCTCACAGCCCCGGAGCCCCACGAGACCCCTGAGCCTCCGGGGCGGCAGCCCGCCCCCGTCACCAGCCTCCGCATGCGGGGCCGCGCCTCCCACGACGACGGCCATGGACCGAGCGGCCCGAGCGCACCGAGCGGCACGGACCGTCCGGACAGGCCCGTCGGACCCGACCCCCGTATCCCGGGCGGCTCGTCCGACGACACCGGGAGCCTGCCGCGCCGGGTGCGCCAGTCCCACCTCGTACCGCAGTTGCGCCAGGCCCCCGCGCCCGAACCGGCGGTGTACGAGTCGCCGGCCGACGACGTCCGGCGCACACCGGAACAGGCCAGGGACCGGATGACGGCCTACCGCGACGGCTGGGCCCGGGGCGGCGGAGCGGCCCCCGGCGGGCCCCGGGCCCGCTTGACGCCGACCGGCGCCGGCGACGAGCGCGGCCACCGACCCAGCAACGAGACCGGCAGCGCACCCCGCAGTGAAGGAGACGACGCATGATCGAGCACGAGAGGACCGCTCCCCACCGGTCGGGCGAACTCGACTGGCTGCTGGACGATCTCGTCCTGCGGGTCCGCGAGGTGCGTCACACGGTGGTGCTGTCCAACGACGGTCTCGCCGTGGGCGCCTCCAGCGCGCTCACCCGGGAGGACGCCGAGCACCTGGCAGCGGTGGCTTCCGGGTTCCACAGCCTCGCCAAGGGCGCGGGCCGCCACTTCCACGCCGGTGGCGTCCGCCAGACGATGGTCGAGATGGACGAGGGGTTCCTCTTCGTGGCGGCCGCGGGCGACGGATCCTGCCTCGCCGTGCTCAGCTCGGCCAGCGCCGACATCGGCCTCATCGCCTACGAGATGGCCCGCCTCGTCAAACGGGTCGGCGAGCACCTGTACGCGCCGCCCCGCATCACCACCACCCCGCCGGCCACCGGCTGACCGGAGGCATCCATGAACGAGGACAGCGGCGGTGCACCCGACCTGCCGGGCAGTCAGTGGTACGACGCCGAGGCGGGGCCACTGGTCCGCCCGTACGCGATGACCGGCGGCCGCACCAAACCGGGACCCAGCAACGTACGGTTCGACCTCATCGCCCTGGTCGTCGTGGACGACAACCCGCCCGGCAGCGCCGAGGAATCGCTCCTCGGCCCGGAACACCGCGCCCTGCTGACGCTCTGTCGCGCCGAAACCCAGTCCGTGGCGGAACTCGCCGCCGACGCCGATCTGCCCGTGGGAGTCGTCCGGGTCCTGCTCGGGGACCTCCTGGAAGCCGGGTACGTCAAGGTCAGCCGTCCCGTGCCGCCCGCCCAACTGCCCGACGAGAAGATCCTGAGAGAGGTGATCGACGGCCTCAGGGCGCTCTGAGGAATCAGTCCCGCGCTCCGACGGATCGGTCCCGCGCTCGGACGGATCGGTCCCGCGCTCCGACGGATCGGTCCGCCGTTCACGACTCCGCCCGGTCCAGCTCCTCGTCGAGGGTCATCGCCGCGGTGATGAGCGCCACGTGCGTGAACGCCTGCGGGAAGTTGCCCAGTTGCTCTCCGGTGGGACCGATCTCCTCGGCGAACAGTCCGACGTGATTGGCGTAGGTGAGCATCTTGTCGAAGGCGTAGCGGGCCGTCTCCAGCCGGCCGGCCCGGGCCAGCGCGCCCACGTACAGAAAGCTGCAGAAGGAGAAGGTGCCCTCGTCGCCCCGCGACCCGTCGGGCGACGCGGCCGGGTCGTACCGGTGCACGAGACTGTCCGAGACCAGTTCGGTTTCCATGGCGTCCAGCGTCGACAGCCAGCGGCGGTCCTTCGGCGAACCCATGGCGAGCGCGAGCACGGCGATGACGAGGACGTGGCGCCCGGTCGGCGAACCACGAGAGCGTTCGAGACCCCACGCCGTGAAGGCCGCGGCGGAGATCAGCAGCGCTTCGACGGCGAGCGCGAGGGTGAACCACCGGTGCCGGTGGGTCTCCAGCCGCGACTCGATCCGCGCGCCGACGACCGTGCCCGCGGCGAAGGCACCCAACGACGCCGCGGGGGCCACCAACGACAGCCCGCCCTCTCCGACGGCCCCGAACGCGAGAAAGAGGACGTCGCCCGTCTGCATGGCGGTGAAGACGGGACCGAGGGCCAGCAGGCTCACCGCCTCGATCATGCCGGTGGTCGCCGTCAGCAGCACGGCGAGCGGAACGAGCGCGGCGACGGACCTCGACTGCGCCCGCTCCTGCCGCGGCGGCTGGGAGTGCGGCCGGGGGTACGACTGTGACGGCACGTTGCCCTCGCTCCTTTCCCCCGTACGGCCGGTACGCCGGCTCAGGCGCGCAGCAGGGCGCGGGCCCGCGCGGGCGCGGCGACCAGCCCGACGGCACACGCCCCGGCCGGCACGGCGCCGGTGAACATCCGAAGCCGATGCCTACGGGAGAGCGAGCGCGGGAGACGATGACGGAGCATGCCGGTGTTCCTCCTGATGACTTCGCCGCGAACCGGGCCGGGGGCCGGGTCCACGCTCAGCATCAGACGCCCACGACCCCCGCGCCCGCCGGGTGCACCATCCGGCCGACGGGCCTGCCGGATGAGCCGGCGGGGACGCCGGGAGTGGACGGGCGCGGGGGAAGAAGGGGAAGCCGCCGGAAGGGACCCGCCCGGCCTCGACGGGCCTGCCGGAGACGGGCCCGCCGGAAGGGACCCGCCGGGCCTCGACGGGCCTGCCGGAGACGGGCCCGCCGGAAGGGACCCGCCGGGCCTCGACGGGCCTGCCGGAGCCGGGCACGCCGGCAGAGGGACCGGCGGAAGGTGGGCCCGCCGCCTGTGCGGGGAGTGGACAGCCGGCGGATCGGCGCGGGCCCTGGCGGACCTCGCGGCTACAGCGCCCCGTACACCGCCTCCACCAGCGCCATCTTGCGCGGGTCGTCGGCGATGCGCGGGCCCATGCGGTTCATCACATAGCCCAGGGCCACTCCCGCGTCCGGGTCCGCCAGCCCGCAGGACCCCCCGAAGCCGTCGTGGCCGAAGGCGCGCGGGTTGGAGCCGTAGGAGCCGTTCGGGCCACTCAGCCACAGACCGAGCGCGCACTCGGTGTCGTGGGCGAATCCCGCGCCCAGGACCAGGTCCCGGCAGGCGCCCTGGCCCTCGCGGGCGCGTTCGACGGCCTCGGGGGAGAGGACGCGGCGGTCGGCGATCAGGCCCCGGCCGGCGAAGACTCCGTACAGCGCCGCGACCGCGCGGGCCGTGCCGTGGCCGTTGGCCGCCGGCAGATGGGCGGCCCGCCACTGCGGGGTGTTGGCCTGGGCGGCGCCGACGAGCGGGTTGGCCAGGGCCGCCTGGGCGGCGGGTGCCAACTGGGCGAAGACGGCCGCCTGTCCGCTCGCCGACGCGGCGGGCGTGTGCACGAGCTCGGCCGCCCGGTCCGCGTCCTTCTCCGGTAGTCCGATGGTGAAGTCGATGCCGAGCGGCCCGGTGATCTCCTGGTTCAGGTAGTCGCCCGGCAGCCGGCCGGTGATCCGCCGGATCACCTCGCCGACCAGGAAGCCGTACGTCATCGCGTGATAGCCGGAGCGGGTCCCGGGCTCCCACCACGGCTCCATCGCCGCCAGACGCGCGGTCGTCACCTCCCAGTCGTACAGCTCCGCCAGGGTGAGCGGCGCCCGGAGCCCGCTCAGGCCCGCGCGGTGCGAGAGAAGATGGCGTACCGGGAGCGATTCCTTGCCCGCCGCCGCGAACTCCGGCCAGTACGAGGCGACGGGCGCGTCCAGGTCGAGTAGCCCCCGGTCCGCGAGCAGATGGGCGCACAGGGCGGTCACGCCCTTGGTCGTCGACCAGACGTTGACCACGGTGTCGCGCTCCCACGGGCGGGTGCGCGCGCCGTCCGCCCAGCCGCCCCAGAGGTCGACCACGGTCTCGCCGCCCACCTGGACCGTCACCGCGGCTCCCAGTTCGTCGCGCTCCCGGAAGTTGGCCTCGAACGCCTCGCGTACGGCGGTGAATCGGCCGTCGCAGTGCCCCTCGATCCGGGGAGGCGGTACGGACTCGGTCATGGGGTTCTCCTCCATGGCGCAGGTGTCGATGGGTGTCGTACGTGCGGTGGGTGTCGTCTCAGGACGCCTGGGGGCGGCGACTGACACGCAACGTACCGACTGGTCGGACTGGAGGGAAGAAGGCGGGCCGGGGCTGGTTCGGACCTGTACGGCCGACAAAGAGGGGCGGCCACGGCTCCGGGCCGCGGCCGCCCCTGTGGGGACCTCCGTCACGCGGGGCCCGTTCGGACCCCCCGCGACATGGGCGCGGTCAGGCGCCCGGCGGCACCCGTCCCGGCCGCCCGGATCCCCGGGTGAGGCAGTAGCCCCCGATGGCCGCGAGGGCGGCGAGCACCCCTCCGACCCCGGTCCAGACCCAGCGGTCGGACCACCAGTCGGAGGACCAGCCGTCCTCCGGCGCGCCGACCGCCGACGCCTCGTCCGCGTTCCCGTCCGATTTCTGGTCCGTGTCCTGGGCCGAGGCGCCGGACGTCTCCTGCGCGGACGTGGTCCCGGTGGTGGAGCCCGCCGCCCTGGCCGACGCGCCCGGCACCAGCGGCGCGGAGAGGGAGCCGTCCACCGCACGGGCGCCACCCGCGTCCTTCGACACGGCTTCCAGCGCCACCCGGACCGGCAGGCCCAGGTCCTCCTTCGGCAGGTCCACGACCGTCAGCCGGACGTAGTAGCTGCCCGGCAGCGGATCGTTCGCCCACGGCTCGGCCCACGAGCGGACCGTCCGCAGCGTGCAGGACAGCTCGGCCGAGGCGGCCTCCTTGGCCGCCACCCTGGTCTGCATGCCGTACACGCAGGCCTGGCGGCGGCGCAGCCCGTCGTACACGTCGAGCTGCCAGGTCGAAGCCCCGTGCCGGGCCGCCGACTCGGGGAGCGTGACGCTCGCCTTCACCGTCGCCCGCTGCCCCGCGTCCACGGGCAGCACCCAGTAGAGGTAGTCACCGGCCGAGGCACCGGCGGTGGCCTTCTGGCCCTGCTGGAGAGCGGTCGCCGTCCGGAAGGTGGTTCCCGCCTCGGTCGGGGCGGCACCCTCCTTGCCCGGGGAGGGGCTCGCCGAAGGGCTGTCCGCCGAGGACGGTCCGGCCACTGCGAGGAGGGCGGCGCCCGCCAGCAGCGCGGTGGTCAGTATGCGTACGGTACGCATCAGTTGGTCCTCCAGACGGAGATGCGCCAGCGCGAGATCCAGCCCCACAGCAGACCGGCCACGAAGCCCGTCAGCACCAGCACGCCGAGCAGCCACCAGCCGCGGCCGAGGCCGAAGGAGGCGACGTCGGACGCCTCGTCGGGCCCGTCGACGACGTCGATGGTCAGCTCGACGGGCAGGCCCGGAGTGGACTTGACCGAGGCAGGAGCCGAGAAGGAGTTGCTGACCTGCAGACAGACCGTCTCGGCCGCAGGCTTCTCGTCGCTGTCCGTACCCTCGCCCGGGGCCTTCGGGTAGCGCAGGCCCGCCGAGATCACATCGGTGCGCCCGTTGCCCGCCTCCGAGCCCCGGACGATCTCACGGCCGTGCACGGTCACCGCGCGCAGCAGGACACCGTAGTCGTCGTTGACGGCACGGTCTGCCGCGACGCTGACCGAGGCCCGCAGCTCCTGGCCGGGCAGCACGTCCACGCGGTACCAGCGGTGCTCGCCGAACGTCTCACGGTCGCTGTAAAGACCCGCCCCGAGCTGCGGGGCCTTCGCGCACTCCTTCGCCCCCTGGGTGGCCACCGGCGTGACCACGGTGTCGGCCGCACGGTCGACCAACTGCCGGACACGACCGGAGAGTTGGTCGGTGTGCTGCACGGAGGTGTAGGTTCCGCCGGTGGCCTCGGCGATGCAGCTCAGCTGATCACGGGTCTTGGCGTCGGGGACCAGGCCCAGTGTGTCGATGACCAGATGGATCCCCTGGGCGGCGATGTCACGCGCCACCTCGCACGGGTCGAGCGGGGCGCAGGTGTCCTCGCCGTCCGTGATGAGCACGATCCGACGGGTCGCCTCACCCCCCTTGAGGTCCTCGGCCGCCCCCAGCAGCGCCGGCCCGATCGGCGTCCAGCCCGTGGGAGCCAGGGTGGCGACGGCGGTCTTCGCCTCCACCCGGTCGAGCGGTCCGACCGGATAGAGCTGCTTGGTGTCCTTGCAGCCGAGCTTCTTGTCCTGCCCGGCGTAAGTGGCGCCGAGGGTGCGTATGCCCAGCTGCACCTCGTCGGGCACCGCGTCCAGCACCTCGTTGAACGCCTGCTTCGCCGCGGCCATGCGCGTCTTGCCGTCGATGTCGCGTGCCCGCATCGACCCGCTGACGTCGAGCACCAACTCGACCTTGGGGGAGGGCTCGGCCGCGCGCCCGTCGTCGGCGGCGGCGCTGCCCGGGACGAGCCCGACAGCCAGTACGGCGAACAGGGCGCAGGCCCCGGCCGCCAGCCGTTTTCTTGTGATCATCGCCGGATCGTAGTGATGATCTCCCGGCAATCCAAAACGAGCCCGGGGCAGCGGTGTTCGCGGGGCTCGGCGACGCTGTGGAGCAGCCTCAGCGAGCGGCGAAGTCCTGGGTCCACCAGGGCCCGCCCGCCCCGGCGGTCAAACCCAGTCCCATATGGGTGAAGCGGCAGTTGAGGACGTTGTCACGATGACCGGCGTCGCCCATCCAGCCGTCCACGGCGGCACCGGCCGTCTCCGGCCCCCGGTGGATGTTCTCGGCCCACGCGCTCCACTTGTACCCCGCGGCCGAGATCCGCTCGCCCGGTCCCACCCCCTCCGGGCTGGTGTGCTCGTAGTAGTCACGTGCGGCCATGTCGTTCGCGTGCCGCTGGGCGGCCCGGTGGAGCTGCGGGTCGGTGCGCACCGGACCGCAGCCCGCGCGCCTCCGCTCGGCGTTGACCAGGTCGACGACCTGCTGCTCGACACTCGGTCGCTCCCGGACGGGCGGCCGCGAGGGCGCCGTTGGGGTGGGTGACTTCTCCGGCGCCGAGGGGGCCGCCGTGGAGGTCTCCGCGCTCGGGGTCGGTGTCACCTGCGGCGCGGCCGGCACGGAGCTGGGCGTCGGTGCCGTCGGCTGAGGTCCGCCGTCCCCCGGACGCTGAGTCCGGGGTCCCTCACCGGGTTCCCAGGGGCGCAGGACGACGGTGGTGGCCGTCGCGAGAAGTGCCGCCACAACCACGACGGTCGAGGTGCGGGGCCGGCGTCCGGGCCGCGCCCGCGAGCCGCGCGGCGCGGCGTGCGAAGGACCGGGCAGAGGGCCGGCGTCCTCGCCGGCCATGGGCCGGGGGCCGTCCGCGACGCCGTGAGGGACGCCCCCGGGGACGTGCGGCCGGGACGCTTCGGGAACGGCCTGCCCGGAGCCGTACGGCGAGGGCGCGACGCTGTCGGAGGCGTACGGCTCCGAAGGCGCGGGACTGTTGAAGGCGTACGGCTCCGAGGGCGCGGCGCCTTCCGGGGCGGGCGGCCCGGCCGTGTCCGTCGCCGTGCTCCCCGTGAGGGACGGTCCGGCCGGGTCCGTCGGGGCGCTTCCCGCGACGTGGAGCAGCTCGGACCCGTCCGGCGCCGGCAAGGAGAGGGCGAACGGGACCGGCACCAGGCTCAGGCGAGCCAGCAGCCCCTCGGCGGGCACCAGATCCTCCGAACGCCCCGAACAGCAGGCGCACCCGCGGACGTGCCGTGCCATGCGCTTGCGCCACAGCGCGGACGGCGCCCCGTCCCACAGCGTGGTGAGCGTGGTCAGATCAGGGCACCCGGGCAGCGCGGCGAGCGCGCGCACCACCAGCCGTCCGGCCTCCAGCCGCTCCTTCATCCGCTGGACGCGCACGGCCGCGTGGGCGGGGGCGATGCCGAGGGCGTCGGCCAGTTCGGCTCGGGTGATCTCGCCCGCCGCCTCCAGCCACCACAGTGCCAGCAGCTCCCGGTCCTCCGCGTCGAGCCAGCGGGTGGCCTCGGCCACCTCTCGGCGTTGTCCCGACAGTCCGAGGCGCAGGATCGTGAGCTCGACGAAGTCGGCGCGCGGGTCCGCGACTTCCCGCGCCGCGTCGATGCCGTCGGCGGGCGGCCAGGCGCCGACCGACCAGTGACGGCGGACCTGATTCATCGCTATGGCGATCAGCCAGGACCTGAACGCCCCGGGATCGCGCAGGTCGTCGAGGCCGCGCAGGGCGCGGACCATGGTCTCCTGCACGACGTCGTCCACGTCGGCATGCCCGCCGAGCGCGCGGCCGACAACGTTGTAGACCAACGGCAGGTGGGCAGCGAGTACCTGCTCCCGAGCCACCGTGTCCCCGGCCACGGCAGCCGCCACCCGCACGGCCTCTGCATCCCTGTCCACGCCCACCCGCCCCACGCCGAACCGTTCCTGCCTGTCCACCGGCTCATGCCCTTCCCGCGCGCCCCGGACCATGGGAGGCCTCAGGAGGAGGCACCGAAGTTCTGGGTCCACCAGGGACCGTTCGAACTCAGGTTGATACCGACGCCGATCTCTTTGAAGGCGCAGTTGAGGATGTTGTCACGGTGCCCCGGGCTCTTCATCCACCCGGCCATCGCGGTACGGGCGTTCTTGGGGCTCTTGAAGATGTTTTCGCCGTATGTGCGCCAGTGGTATCCGGCGGCGGTGATGCGGTCGCCCGGTCCGGCACCCTCCGGCGTGGAGTGGGCGTAGAAGTTCCGGGCCGCCATGTCGTCGGAGTGCCGCTGGGCGGCGGTTCGGAGCTTGGCGTTGGGGGTGACGGGAGAGCAGCCGTGCTTGGCGCGCTCATCGTTGACCATGTCGATGACCTGCCGGGCGAGCCGGCTGGTGGTCCCGCTCTCCCGGCCGTGCACGACCGGGGTCCTACGGGTCTCGCCGGAGCCGGAGCCGGAGCCGGAGCCGGAGCCCGACCCGGAGTCGGATCGGGACCCGGTACTCCGGGCGCTACCGGATACGTCGGCCGCGTGGCTGCGGCGGGTGTTCGCGGTGGGCGCCTTCGCCGGTGCCGTACGCGCCGCGCGGGCGGCTGCCGAGGAAGGCGTCGCCTTCGGACTCGCGCCACGCGTGGCCGTGGGAGAAACGGACCCGGTGGCCCCGTCGGACGGGCCGGTGGACGTCAGGCCGCCCGGCGGGAGCGCACCCGGAGCGGGAGGCGCCTCGGCGACCGTACGAGCCTCGCCGCCGGAACCCGGCAGGGACTGGACGACGCCGTAGCCGCCTCCCGCGACGGCTATCAGCGCGACCGCGCCGCCCGCGACCGCCGCGCGCCGGGGCGGGCGGTTGCGGTGCGCTCCGCGCCGCCGGCCCCGCCTGGGCGCGGACGCGGGGGCGGGGGTGGACGCGTACGGCGACGTCTTGGCTTCCTCGTTCATGTTGCTCAACTTTCCGGTGCGGGGGGTTGATGAGTGCTGGTCCACACTCAGGAGACCTGCCGGCCGGACGCCGATAACAGAAACTCGTGGACGATCTTCCAGCCATCGACGATCGGCCCCACGCCGACCGCGCCCGTCCGTCCGCCCACCGGCCGGCTGTCCTGCCTCCGGGCACTGACAGCCGAGCTCGCGCGGGAGCGGTGCTGACGGGCGACGAAGGCCCGGCGGCCGCTTTCGACGTGCTGGCTCGAGCGTACGCAGGGCGCTGGGTAACGGCCTGGCCACCAGACGCGTGCCTCGTGCGCAGCCGCTCATGAATTGCCTTGCGAGCCACGGGAGTTGGTAACTCTTCTGGGCGGAGCCGCCATGACTCCAAGTGAGTGAACGGCGTCTGGCAGTGCGCTCCGCCCCGGTGCGGCGGGTGCCCCAACCGGCATTGGTACGGACATGTGGCGATGGGTGAACGCCCTGTCGCCCGTCCATAGTTCTGCCCCCTGCCTCACCTCCGCACGACCGGAGTCCGGTCCCGAAGGTCGAGCGGAGTTTCGGAAAGCGCCCTCATACGGGCAGGTTGCGCGCCAGAGCGGTCACATCACTTAAAGAACGAAGCCGACACCCGAGCGGCGAGCTGCGTTGCCATACTGCTGGCCTCGCACAGAACAGTTGTGCTCCCCCTGAGCTCCCGCCGTACTCCCGCCGTCCGTACGCAGACCCCGCGCATCCCACGCACCCTGCGCCATGCCCGGCCGGGGATTCCACCGCCCGTTGACGCCCACTCCTGAGAGAAGTGATCGATGGCCTCCGAGCGCTCTGACACCACGGCCGGGAGCGGCGGTGGGGAAACCGCCGCCCTGGCGCTGAAGATCCTGGTCGCCGGTGGTTTCGGCGTCGGCAAGACGACGCTGGTGGGCTCGGTCAGTGAGATCCGGCCGCTGCGGACCGAGGAACTGCTGAGCGAGGCGGGGCAGTCGGTCGACGACACCGGGGGTGTGGACCAGAAGACCACCACGACCGTCGCCATGGACTTCGGCCGCATCACGATCCGCTCGGGCCTGTCCCTCTACTTGTTCGGCACCCCTGGACAGGACCGTTTCTGGTTCCTGTGGGACGAGCTGTCCCAGGGGTCGCTCGGGGCGGTCGTGCTGGCCGACACCCGGCGCCTGGAGGACTGCTTCCCCGCGGTCGACTACTTCGAGCACCGAGGAATCCCCTTCGTCGTCGCCGTCAACTGCTTCCCCGGCGCCCGTTCCTACGGCGCGCACGACGTGTCGCGCGCGCTCGACCTCGACCGGGGCACGCCCGTCGTGCTGTGCGACGCGCGGGACCGGGACTCGGGCAAGGAGGTCCTGATCCGGCTCGTCGAGTACGCGGGCCGGATGCACACGGCGCGCCTGCTCAACTCCGTGGGCTAGGGCGCCGCCCAGCCACGTCGCCGAACGGGTCCCGACGGCCGGCCGGTCGGCTGCGGATGTGCGTAGGCGGTCCATCAGGTCAGTAGACACTGTCTACTGACCCTGGTAGACAGTGTCTATGAATGATCAGGACAGCGGTCTCCGGTCCCGGCTCGTGCGAGTCGGCGTCGAGTTGGTGGCCGAGCAGGGCGGACAGGCCTTGTCCCTGCGGGAGATCGCTCGCGGCGCCGGGGTCTCGCACGGAGCTCCCCGGCGCTACTTCCCCACCCATGTCGACCTGTTGTCCGCCATCGCCCGCGAGGGCTTCGCGGACCTGGCCGGTCGCGTCGCCGACGCGCTCGCCGACACACAGGCCGCTCCCCGCGACCAGCTCATGACACTCGGCCGGATCCATCTCGACTTCGCGCTGTCCCAACGAGGCATGTATGAACTGATGTTCCGCCACGACCTGCTGGAAAGCGGACGACTCGGCCTGCGTGACACGAGCCTGCCGCTCTTCGCGGTTCTCGTGGAACTGATCGAACGCGCGGGCCCACGGCCCGGTGCTGAACCGGCGGTGGTCGCGGGGGCGCTGTGGGCGAACCTGCATGGCATCGCCCAGCTGTGGGGATGGGGGAGCCTTCAGCTCGCGACGGGAGCCGAGGCCGTCGATCCGCTGCTCGCCGCGGCGCTGGATGCGCACCTGGGGCGGGACGCAGCCCGATGACCTCCGAGACCTCCAAGGCCTCCGAGACGTACGAGACGTTCGAGACCTCCGCGCGCTCCGAGACGTCCGCGCACTCCGAGAGCTCCGCACCCTCCAAGGCCACCGCATCCTCCGAGACCTGCGCATCCTCCAAGGCCTCCGCGCCCCCGCCCCGCCGCGCGGCCTCCGCCCAGGCTTCCGCTGCCTCCGACGCCTCTCCGATCTCCGCGCGTCAGCGGCGCCTCACCCTCGCCGGCAGCATCACCGGCGCCGTGATCGTCGCGCTCGACGGCACCGTACTGACCCTCGCCCAGCCGGCCATGCAGCGCGACCTCCGCGCCTCGTTCGTCCAGGTCCAGTGGACCAGTACGGGATATCTGATCGCCGTGGCGACCCTGCTCGTGTTCGCCGGACGCCTCGGCGACCGGTACGGCCACCAACGGATCTTCGCCATCGGCGTACTGGGCTTCGCCGCCGCGTCGGCCGGTATCGGCCTGGCGCCCGGCATCGCCTGGGTGATCGCTCTGCGGGTCGTGCAGGGGGTGTTCGGGGCGCTGCTGCAACCGGCGACCCTCGGGACCCTCCGCGCCGCCTTTCCGGGCGACCGGCTCGCCATGCCCCTTGCCCTGCGCACCAGCGCCATCGGGGTGTCGGCCGCGGCCGGCCCGCTCATCGGCGGCGCCCTCGCCGCCCACTTCGGCTGGCGGGCCGTCTTCTTCATCGGTGTGGCGCCCGCGCTCGCCGTCGGGGTGTCGGCCCTCGTGGTCAGGCTTCCGACGCCCAGAGGTGCCTCGAGGATCCGGCTCGACCTGCCGGGGGCCTGCCTCCTCGGCCTGGCTCTGGTGTGTCTCGTACACACCCTGACCTCCGTGGCGGAGTCGGGCTGGACGGCATCCACCGCGATGGGGCTGGTCGGTGCCACGGCGGCCGGAGGTCTCTTCGTCCGGCACGAGAGGCGCACCGCGGACCCGCTGATCCCGGCGAGTGTGCTGCGCTCGGCCACCGTCGGCCACGCGCTCGGCGTCCTGGTGACGGCCTCGGCGGCGATGTTCGGGGCACTGTTCCTCGGCACGTACTTCCTTCAGGACGTCCTCGCGCTGGATCCGCTGCGCAGCAGTCTGCGAGTGCTGCCCCTGGCCGTGATGATGGTCCTCGCCGCGCCGCTCTCCGCCATGGTGCTGCGCAGGCAGGGCCCACGTAGGACCACCACGGCGGGCGCGCTCCTCGTCGTCCTCGGCGCCCTGCTCCTGTCCCGTCTGGATCAGGGGGCGACCTTCTGGGCGATGGGCGGGGGCTTCCTCGTCCTGGGCGCCGGTTTCGGCACGGTCATGGTCACCGCGACGGCCGCGATCGTGCGGCACGCGTCCGTCGAGAACGCCGGGGTGGCCGGAGGACTCCAGCAGACGGCGATGAACGTCGGCCCGGCGCTCGGTGTGGCCGTGGCCACGATGCTCATGACCCTGTGCGCCCCGGAACCGGCCGTCACGCACGCTTCGGGCAGCGTCACGCGCTGGAGCGGCGACGCGTTCCTCGACGCGATGGGGCCCACGCTGGTGGCCCTCGCGGGCATCGCGCTCACGGGTGCGTTCCTCGCGGCGCGCCTGCCTCGCCTGTCTCGCAAGTCCCCTGAGCCCGGTCAGCAGCCCCATGGGCCCGGTCAGCCCCGCTAGTCCGGTTCACTGCGTCAGCCGTGCCGGTCTCCCGACCAAACAGCCCCCGCGCGCGACGGCACAATGCGCCGCCGCGCGCCCCCAACGCCTCCGCCCGCTCCGCAGCTCGTGCCGACTTCTTGCCCTGCACACGTCAGTGCGTAAGGCTTGCGCGCACATGGGGACCGAGGGAGACCGCCCGGGTCCCACGGGAACCGCGACCACCGCAAACGGCGACTACTTACCGACCACTTGCACGGGATCACGGGGAACGCGTCAACGGGGAAGGACCGAACATGGCGCTGGACAAGGGACTCGACTGGCTTCTGGACGACTTGACCAAGAGGGTCGAGTACATACAGCACGCCTTGGTGCTGTCCAACGACGGTCTGGTGACCGGAGCGAGCACAGGACTGGCACGCGAGGACGCGGAGCATCTCGCCGCCGTCTCCTCGGGGCTGCACAGCCTCGCACGGGGCTCCGGACGGCATTTCAGGGCGGGCAGGGCCAGGCAGACGATGGTGGAATTCGACGACGCGCTGCTCTTTGTCACCGCCGCCGGTGAAGGCAGTTGCCTGTGCGTCCTGAGCACGGCCGAGGCCGACGTCGGGCAGGTCGCCTACGAGATGACACTGCTGGTGAACCGCGTCGGCGAACACCTCGGCGTGGCCGCCCGCCAGCCCGGCCACGCGGCCACCGGAGGCCTCTGACCTGCCACGTCGCCCTCGCCTACGAAGTTTTCCACAGGCCGGGCGGGGAAGGGCCCGTCAGCGCTACGGTCGTCACCGAGAGTATTCACGACTCACGGGGGAGAACCGTCATGACGGTGGGGGAAGCCGTACGCACACTTTCGTCAGGCACCGCGGCACAGCAACTGCGGCTCAAAAAGCCCGAGTTCGAACTGGCCGTTCAGCTGGGCCACATTCGCACCGTGCCGCCCGGAACCCCGGGCACAGCACGCAGAGTCACCCAGCAGGAGATCGAGCGGCTGCGCGCCGCGCCCGACTTCCCCGAAGGGATGCGCGGGCGCGTGCAGACGGTCGGCACCGCGGACGCCGCCGACCTGCTGAGCGTGCCGCCGGACCGCTTCACCCGGCTGGCGCGCACGGGACACCTCAGCCCCGTCCGCTTCTACCTCAACCGCTATCGCGCGGTCGTCTGGCTCTATCTCGCCGGAGAAGTGTGCGAGTTCGGCGACGGGCATCCGGAACTGCTGACCGGCAGACTCCCGGCGGACACCCGCGCCAGGCTGGCGACAGGACAGGACGTCCGGCCGCGGAACTGGCGAAGCCGACGCCTCGGACTGCTCCTGCGGGCCACGGACGACCCCTGGGAGCAGGCGGCGGCCATCGCGTCGCTGCTCGACCCCGTCCAGGTGGCCGAGGTCGTCGACGATCCGTACGAACGGTCCCATGTGAACCGGCTGCGCCCGGACGCGCCCCCAGGATGCCCCGACTCCGCAGCGGCGCGCGAGATCGTGGACCGGCTGATGCTGGCGAACGATCCGGACGAGATCCTCTGGCACCGCATGAGCCTGGCGATCGCCCTCGACAAGGCCAGGACGGTGCGGGCCGCGCCCAGGCCCGTGCGGAGCGCCGCGGGCCCCGGCCGGGACACGGCGGTACGGCCACCGGCCACCGCCCCACCGACCCGACCCACCCATGCCGCGCCGCGGCGCCCGGCGCAGACAGGGCCACCGGCACGGCGCGTCCGAAGGGGGCTGTTGAGCCGGCTGCGGCTGCGGAAGGAGGCCCGCACAAGGGCGTGAGCGGCGCCTCCTTCCGCGCTTCCGAGCGTGTTCCGACGCGGCGCCTGCCCCCGTTGGCGAGCCGCCCCGAGGCGGAAGCGCGAGCGGACGACGCCCCGCGACGCGCAGCGCCCGGCGCCCTCCCTCGGCTCACCGCACCGGGCCGGCCGCCCGCGCGTCGGCTACTGGCCCCGGGGGACCACGGTGGACAGGACGGCGGGCAGGGGATACCAGTCCGCCGAGACCACGTTCGCGAACCGGCCGGCCAGCAGGCCGAGGCGCTCACGGGCCTGTGTCTCCGTCGGATTCGTGCCGTCGATGGCCGGGGCGACCTGATGCGCGTCGGTCATCACGACCATGTAGTTCTGGCGTCCGTACCAGGAGGTGTCGATCGAACCGTTCGTGTAGGCCGACGCGTCGCCGTCGAAGAGGACGAACCAGGGACGGATGCCCGCGTCCGCGTACCGAGCCCGCGGATCCCCGGCCTGCGCTCCGTGCACGGCGGGGAAGGCGCTCGCGTCGCGCAGCCGTCCGGCCGCCGCCAAGTCCCGGAGGTGCGTGGCGTATTCGCGGTCTGTCCACAGCGTGTCCGCCGGGTTGTCCTCCTCGACCGTGCCGGGGATCAGCTCGACGACGAACTTCCCGGCCAGCGCGCTCCGGGCGGGCCAGCCGGCGGTCCGTACGGCGGTGTCGAGATCCGGCTGCCCGCCCGCGAGATCGGCGGGCCGGAAGAGCGCGTCGCCGAGCCGGGCCGTCAGGAGAGCGTCGAGCGCCGCGGGCCCGCGGCCGTTCTTCCCCTGGAAGCCGTCCTTCATCTCCACCTTGAGGAGGATCGGACGGTGGCCGGGGTGGGAGTTGTGCCAGGCCCGCATGTCGGCGAGGCACCCGCCGAGGTCCTGGTTGCGCGACTTGGTCCGGAGCTCGCCCGCGTTCGCCGCGTTCTCGCAGTTGTTGTCGTTACCGAAGGGGTTGCTGTGCGAAACCCGCCAGGATCTGCCGAAGACGTTGGTCCAGACGTCAAGTTCCAGCATGGCCGCGCCGGAGTCCAGAGCGTCGGCGAAGTAGGGGTACTTGGACTTCTCGTACGCGTTGTGCACACCCACGCCGGTCGACGCCGAATAGGAGAGCTGACCGGAATCGACGGCCCGCGCATGCGCCGGCGCGAACGCGACGGCGAGCAGCGCGGCCGACACCGTGGTCATGGCGGTGCGTAACGGCTTCCTCATGGTCCCCTGCCCTCTGTCGATGCGCTTCAAGTGGAGGGAACAGTAGGGGAGTTGGGTGACCTACGGGAAGCAGCAGGCCGACGTTCCGGTGACGCGCGGGTGCGGCGGAAGGCACCGGCTGGCGCTGCCGGCGAGCGTCACGGTGTTCCGGGGCGCACCTGGATGAATGATGCGAAGGTGGGAGCTACTGGAGGCGTGTCGCAGTCCGGATGAGGTCGGCGACGGCTCTGGACCGGCTGTGCGGTGGCCAGGCGATCACGGTGGTGACTGTCGGCGCGTCCAGCACGGGCACGGCGGCGACGTCACCGTGCAGTTGGGCTCGGCACGACTCCGGTGAGACCGCACAGGCACGGCCGAGCGCGACGAGCTGCAACAACTGCGAATGGTCGCGGACCTGCGGGCCGGGGCCGGGCGGGTAGGTGCCGTCGGGGTCGGGCCAGCGTGGGAGGGGCAGGCCCGGCAGCCCGGTGATGTCGGCCATGTGCACGTGGGCCCGGGCGGTGAGCGGATGCCCGGCCGGCAGGACCACAACCTGACTCTCCGTGCTGAGCTCTTCGGTGTGGAATCCGGCCGTCGAGTCGAACGGCCGGTGCAGCAGCGCCACGTCGGCCCGGCCCTCGCGCAGGAGTCGTTCCTGCTCGCCCGGACCGCACAGGATGACGTCGACGGGGACCGCGCCGGGTTCGGCGGCGTACGCGTCGAGCAGTCTCGCCAGCAGTTCCCTGGACGCGCTGGCCTTCGTGACCAGGACCAGGCCGGGGCGGCCGGTCACGGAAAGGGCGGCGCGGCGGGTCCGACGCTCGGCGGCCTCGACCGCGTCGAGAGCCGCCCGGCCCTCGACCAACAGCACCGAGCCGGCCTCGGTCAGCGTGACAGCGCGACTGGTCCGATCCAACAGCACTGCCCCGAGCCGGCGTTCGAGCCGCTGGATCGCCCGTGACAACGGGGGCTGCGCGATCCCGAGCCGCTGCGCGGCACGCCCGAAGTGCAGCTCTTCAGCGACAGCGACGAAATACCGCAGTTCCCGGGTCTCCATCCGGCCACGCTATCCCGGATCAATACCCTGACGGTATCGTTGCGCACCCGATCGGTCTTGGACCCCCGCCGAGGCCCGAAGGCAGCATCGTCCCTATGACTGAACGGACGATCGCGCTGGTCACCGGCGCGAACAAGGGAATCGGCTATGAGATCGCCGCAGGCCTGGGCACCCTCGGCTGGAGCGTCGGCGTCGGCGCCCGCGACGACCAGCGCCGAAGCGCCGCGGTGGAGAAACTGCGCGCCGCCGGCATCGACGCGTTCGCCGTACCGCTGGACGTGACCGACGACGCGAGCGCGACCGCCGCCGCACGGCTGATCGACGAACAGGCCGGACGCCTCGACGTGCTCGTCAACAACGCCGCCATCGCAGGCGACATGCCACAGGAGCCCACCCGGATCGACCCCGCCACCATCCACACGGTCGTGGACACCAACGTGATCGGCGTCATCCGCGTCACCAACGCGATGCTGCCGCTGCTGCGCCGCTCCGCCGCACCACGGATCGTGAACATGTCCAGCAGCGTCGGCTCCCTCACCCGGCAGTCAGGACCCGCCGCCGAGCAGACGACAGGTCCGGTGTCCGCGGCGTACGCGCCGTCGAAGACGTTCCTGAACGCCGTCACCCTCCAATACGCCCGGGAGCTGAGCGGCACGAACATCCTGATCAACACCGGCTGCCCCGGCTACGTCGCCACCGACCTCAACGGCTTCCGCGGCGTGCGCACCCCCGAACAGGGCGCGGCGGTCGCCATCAAACTCGCGACCCTGCCCGACGACGGCCCCACCGGACAGTTCTTCGACGACACCGGCGTAGTGCCCTGGTGATGTGCACGGTGGCCATCACCCGCCAGGCTGATGCCGCTGCGCCCACGCATCTCGAACAGATCCGTGGCGGCCACTCCCTGCCAACGCTCCGGTGCCCGGGGCAACGCCCCGCACCGCTACCCGCTCCAACAACCGAGGGGGAGGGGGGAGGGGGAAGGCCCCCCTGCACCTGGGGCGGAGCGGGTCGAGCCGCCCGTGCGGCCGGCGCCAAGGACGAGCCTCGGCCCGGTGCGTCGCCGTCGGCCGCTCACCCGGCGCTCCGGAACGCACCGCACCCGCCGCCCCCGGGTGCGGCCCGCCCTTCCCCCGGTGCACGATGGCCGCATGCTGCTGGCCCGTCTCGCGGAGGTGTCGCATCGGATCGCCGCCACCTCCGCGCGTTCCGAGAAGATCGCCGCGCTCGCCGACCTGTTCTCCGACGCCCGTCCCGAGGAGAGCCCGCTCGCCATCGCCTACCTCGCCGGGCAGCTCCCGCAGGGCCGCATCGGTGTGGGGTGGAGTGTCCTCAAGGAGGCGGTGCCGCCGGCCGTGCCGCCCGCCGGCGAGCCGACCCTCACCCTCGCCGACACGGACGCCGCGCTGACCATCCTCTCCCGGGTTTCAGGGCCCGGGTCGCTGGCCGAGCGCAAGCGGCTCGTACGGGAACTGATGGCGGCCGCCACCGCCACCGAGCAGCCCTTCCTGCTGCGGCTGCTCACCGGCGAGGTGCGTCAGGGCGCGCTGGACGCGATCGCGCTGGAGGGCGTGGCCAAGGCGGCGGGCGTGCCGGCGACCGACGTACGGCGTGCCGTGATGCTGGAGGGTTCGCTGACCCGCGTCGCCCAGGCGCTGCTCGCCGAAGGGCCCGACGCTCTCGCGGCCTTCGGCCTGACCGTGGGCCGCCCGGTGCAGCCGATGCTCGCCCACACCGCGGCGTCGGTCACGGAGGCGGTCGGTACCCTCGGGCCCTGCGTCGTGGAGGAGAAGCTCGACGGTATCCGTATCCAGGTGCACCGTTCCGGCGACGAGGTCCGGGTCTACACCCGGTCCCTCGACGACATCACCGGGCGGCTCCCCGAAGTCGTCGCGGTGGCGCGCAGCGTGCCGGCGGACCGGTTCATCCTCGACGGGGAAGTGATCGCGCTGGACCCGGCGGGGCGGCCCGTCTCCTTCCAGGACATCGCCTCCCGTGTCGGCTCCCGCCTCGACGTGACGACCGCGCAGGCGACCCTGCCCCTCTCACCCGTTTTCTTCGACATCCTCGCCGCCGACGGAGACGTACTGATCGACCTGCCCGGGCGCCGCCGGCACGAAGTCCTCGCCCGTCTCCTGCCGCAGAACCTCCGCGTGCGCCGCACGGTCGTCGACGACCCGGCGTCGGCGGCGCAGGTCGAGGCGGCCGAGACGTTCCTCGCCGACACCCTGCGCCGGGGCCACGAAGGAGTACTGGTCAAGGCGCTCGACGCGCCGTACACGGCCGGCCGCCGTGGCCGCTCCTGGCTCAAGGTCAAGCCGGTCCACACTGTCGACCTCGTCGTCCTGGCGGTGGAATGGGGCCACGGCCGCCGTACCGGCCTGCTCTCCAACCTCCACCTGGGGGCCCGCGCGGCCGACGGGACGTTCGTGATGCTCGGGAAGACGTTCAAGGGCCTCACCGACGACATGCTCCGCTGGCAGACCGAGCGCCTGCGGGAACTGGCCGTCGAGGACGACGGATTCACCGTCCGCGTCCGGCCCGAACTCGTCGTGGAGGTCGCCTTCGACGGGCTGCAGCGCTCGACGCGCTACCCGGCCGGGGTAACCCTGCGCTTCGCCCGCGTCGTCCGGCACCGCCCCGACAAGCCGGCCCGTGAGGCGGACACGGTCGAGCGCCTTCTGGAGACTCAGCTGTTGGTGTAGCGGTGGCGGACCCACAGGGGCAGGACGTACCAGCAGAGCAGATACCACCCCGTCAGGCCGGCCACCAGCCAGGGTATGAAGCCGCCGCCGCTCGCCACGCGCAGCACGAGCAGCAGCGCGGACGTCAGCGTCGCCAGCAGAAGCAGGAGCCCGATGAAGGTCAGCCGCGAGGCCCACACCACCGCCTGCGGCTTGATGCGCCGACCGGCCACGAGCCGGTGGAACGACACCGGGCCGATCAGCGCCCCCGTCGCCGCGGCACCCAGTGACACAGTGACGATGTAGATCGCGCGATCGCTCTCCGGCAACTGCGGGAACCTCTGAGTGAACACCACGGTGAGCAGGAAGCCGAAGAGGATCTGCACACCCGTCTGGGCCACCCTGATCTCCTGGATCAGCTCCCCCCAGCGGCGGTCCGCCCGCTCTTCGGGCGTCTCGTGCCGGCCCTTGATGAGGTGCTCCGCGCCGTCGTCGTCCCCGCCTCCGCGCCCCTCAGAGCCCCCGTGCCCCCCAGGCTCCTCGCGCTTCTCCGCCCCTCGTCCGCGCTTCTCCGCCCCTCGTCGCTCATCGGACATGCGACCTCCCGTGTTCGGCCCTGTCTCGCGGTTATCCGCGGGCAGGCACCTCAACCCACCGAAGTACTGCACACGAACGAACCGCGCGGGTGTCGCACCATCGGAACTGCCGATTCCCTGCTGTCCCCTCCATGCTCGTACGGTCGCCGTGCTGTCGCACGCCCGGCAGAAAGGAGACCGCGTTGCGCACCACTGCCCTGCTCGCGCTCCTTGCCTCGGTGACTGTCGTGCTGAGTGGCTGCTCCGTACCCCAGGAGCGCCGGGAGGCCGTCTCCGCGGCGGCCTCGCAGTTCGCCGCCCGGGAAGCCGCGGACGATCTCCGCGGCGCCTGCGCTCTCCTTGCCCCGGCCACCCGTGAAGAGCTGGTCCACACCTCGGGGCCGACCTGCGTGCAGGGCCTCGCGGAGGCGGATCTGCCCAGGGCGGGCGAGGTCCGCGCCACCGATGTGTACGGCCGCCAGGCCCGGGTCGTGCTGGACGGCGACACTTACTTCCTCACTTCGTTCCCCGACGGCTGGCACGTCAACGCGGCGGGTTGCACCCCCCGTGAGGACAAGCCCTATCGATGTCTTGTGAAGGGGGATTGAGGCCCCGGTGCGCACCATGTTCGTGATCTACCTGGTGGGCCTGTTCGGCGGGCTCGCGTACTTCACCGCCGTGGGCGTGATGCACGGATGAGCCGGGTCCGGCGATTCCTGAAGGACAACGGCATCTCCGTCGTCTTCGGAACCGGTTTCCTTCTCTCGCTCGCCGGACAGGCGATCGCGGGGTGCGCGGAGTACAACGAGGAGCTGCGGGCCGACGGCGGGCACCCGATCGGCTTCTTCCGCTACCTGGCCACCTCCCACTTCGCCGTCAACGTCACCGAGAACTGGCAGTCGGAGTACCTGCAGTTCTTCCTGTTCCTCTTCAGTACGGTCTGGCTGCTGCAGCGCGGCTCACCTGAGTCGAAGGAGCTGCACAAGGCGGGTCCCGAGTCGGACCGGGAGCAGCGCGTCGGCCCGCACGCCGACGAGGAGTCCCCCAGCTGGGCCGCCGCCCGGGGGCTGCGCCTGACGGTGTACTCCCACTCCCTGGGCGCGCTGATGCTCACCGCGTTCCTGTGCTCCTGGTTCGCGCAGTCCGTCGCGGGCGCCGCCTCGTACAGCGAGGAGCAGCTGCGCGGCCTGCGGGAGCCCGTCCCCTGGTCGAGCTATCTGGGCTCGTCCGACTTCTGGGGCCGCACGCTTCAGAACTGGCAGTCCGAGCTGCTCGCCGTCGGTTCCATGGCGATCTTCGCCGTGTATCTGCGTCAGCGCGGCTCACCGGAGTCGAAACCGGTCGGAGCGCCGCACGACGCGACAGGCGTCGAAGGCTGACCCGAGGGAACGAGGGAACGGAAGTACCGGGCGACGAGAAGCGGAGAGCCGGGCGACGAGGGAAGCGGAGAGCCGGGCGACGGGGGAACGGAAGAGCCGGGGGAACGGTGGACCACACGTGCGGCCCTCACGCCCTGCGTCGAGCCCGTGGAGAAGCGATCCTGAAAGGGATCCTGGAGGGTGAGTGTGAAGCGAGCAGGGTCGGGGAGGCGCTGATTGTCCCCCGGGGCACGAGGAGATGAGCGACGTGGAGGGCAGAAATATCGATACCGATGTCACGGTGCAGCTGAGCCGATGCGGCCGTGAGGACGCGCGAGCCGTCTTCGACGTCCTCGACAAGCTGTACGCCTGTGAAGACCTGACGGTCTCGGGGCCGCCGTCGGGCGGGGGGCCCGAACCGACCGTATGGATGGCGACGTTCGACACGGCCGTGAAGAGCGAGGGAACTCCCCCTCCCACGAAGATCGACGGCGAGGTCGAGGCCGTCCTGAACGGCGGATATCACGCGGTGGACGAGGTCGAGAAGGCGCTGGCCGGCAGTTTCGACGTCCGGTCCCTGCAAGCCGTTTCGGGTGATCAGGAGACGGAGGCGCGGTTGCTGCTCGCGTCCCGTTGACTGTGCTTCTCTGACGGCGGCCGCCCTTCGGGGCGGCCGCCGATGTGTTTCGCCCGCGCATGCCCCGACCCGTTCCCACCTGCGCTCCGCCGTCGCCCCACCCGGTATACACGGCATGTATACACCGAGTGTAGAGTGCGCGGCGTGCCACTGGATCAGGCCTGTCCCGGCCCTGTTCGGCTCGTCGGCACTGCTACGGGAAAGCGGGTTGGGCCATGCTCAGGAAGAAGCCGGCGAAGCTCCGGAGGCCTGCGGTCGCTCTGATGGCGACGGCCTTCCTGGTGTTCGCACTCGGCGGCTGCGGGGTCCACCCCGTGGCTCCCGGGGACGTGAGGGGCCGGGCCGGCTCCGACGGCAAGAACTCCACGGGGGCGGTCGACTGCCGCAAGGCGAAGTGCATAGCCCTGACGTTCGACGCGGGCCCCGGCAAGGACACGCCCCGGCTGCTGGACACGCTCAAGGCGGAGAAGGTCCCCGCGACCTTCTTCCTGCTCGGCCAGAAGCATGTCGACCGCTATCCCGATGTCGTACGGCGCATCGCGAACGAAGGCCACGAGGTCGCCAACCACACCTGGACCCACCGGATCCTCACCGACATCGACGAGGGCGAGGTCCGCGAAGAACTCTCACGCACCCAGAACGCCATAGAGAAGCTGACGGGGCGCAAGCCCACCCTGATGCGCCCGCCGCAGGGCCGTACCGACGGGACTGTCTCGGACGTCAGCCGGGAGCTCGGCCTCGCGCAGGTGCTCTGGAGCGTGACGGCCAAGGACTACTCGACCACCGACTCGGCGCTCATCCGGCAGCGTGTGCTCGACGGCGCCCAGGCCGACGGGATCATCCTGTTGCACGACATCTACGACGGCACGGTGCCCGCCGTGCCGGGCATCATCACCGAGCTGAAGAAGCGCGGCTTCACATTCGTGACCGTCCCCCAGCTGCTGGCGCCGGGCAGGGCGGAGCCGGGAGAGGTGTACCGGCCTTAGGCGGACACCGGGTGACCAGGTCGGTGAGGTGACTCACACCGGTTACTCCGGAGTCAGGGGAACGCCGACTGATGGTTTATCGTTCACACATATGTGACTGCGAAGGGATCGGTTTACCGGCCTTCCCGGTCACGACGAACGGCCCCGGTTGGAATCCCCCGTCCAGCCGGGGCTCCGTCGTTCCCCGTACGGAAAACACCCGTCTCGGAGGCCCCGCCGCAGACCGCATCAGCGCACCGCACCGAAGCGGGATGGAACACGGCTTCGGGGCCTCACATCAGGTCAGGGTGACCATCGACGCCGAACTGCCTCACATCAGGTCGGGCTGTCCGGCGCGGGCTCGGCGATCAGCGCGGTGGCGGCACGGCGGAAGCCGAGCCGGCCGTAGAGCCGGGCCACATCCTCGTCGCCCGCCGAGAGGAACACCGTCGAGGCCCCGCGTGCCCGGGCGTCTCCGACCAGCGCGCCGGTGACGGCGAGCCCGAGGCCGCGTCTGCGCGCGCTGGGCAGCGTCCCCACCCCCACGATCTCGCTGACGGTGCCCACGGGCTGATGCTGCCCCGAGCACAACGCCACACCGTCCGAGACGGCGGCCGCGACCGCTGTGAGACCCGCCCGGATCCGCGCGGCCGCCCGCTCGACGGAACCATCGCCCTCCATGGCCTCGACCGTCTTGACCAGGTCCTCGACGCCTGCCGCGCCGACACCGGTCCCGGGCTCCGAGAAGGCGAGATGAGGCAGGGCCAGCGCGCTCGCCAACTCCGGGTCGTCCGGGCCCAGCACCCGCGCGGGCACACCGCCGGAGGGCCCGTCGGCGGAAGGCGTGGTGGCACCCGGGTCGAGCACCATCAAGGGGTGCTCGTGTACGACGAGTCCCGACGCCTCGACGGCGACCCTGAGGTGCGGCGAGGTCTCGGCGACCCACTCGAAACTCTCCGGAACCCCCAACTCGCGCTGCCTCGCACGCACCCGCGCCACGTCGCTCGCGTGCACCGGACCCGAGTGGTCGAGGGTGGGGCGTGCGTAGAAGGGCCAGCCATTGCCCTCCTGGACGAACAGCGTCAGTGGCCCGAAGTCCTCGGTCCGGGCGCTGCTGCGTGGCACGGCGTCGTAGTACCGCTCGAGTCGGTCCAGCAGGCCTGGGACATCGTCAAGATCCTTGGAAGTCACGCGCGCATCGAACCACCGGGGCCTCCGGCTCCACCACTGTTTTACCGGCGGGCTCACGTCTGCCGACGAGGCCTGCCGGCGTGCCTCGTTCAGGAAGCCAGGGCAGAACCAGGGCTTGCGCCGGGGCGTTATGGATCATGTATGGTTGCGGCCTCAGCAGCGCACGACCGAGGAGGTGGGACCCATTTTCGCCAGTTCAGGCTGGGTGCTCTCGCCTCACGAAACTGCGGTCTGACCGACACGGTCGGCCGAGGGAGCGCCCGTAGGCATCCCGGAAGGCCCCTCTTGTCTCTCACTGTTTCCCCTCGCGTGCTCTCCTCGCTCGTCACCCGGCTGCGCGCCGCAGGCTGCGTATTCGCCGAGGACGAGGCGGAGTTGCTGATCTCCGCCGCGCGTACCCCGGAAGAGCTCGACACCATGGCAGGCCGCCGTGTTGAAGGGCTCCCCCTTGAACACGTCCTCGGCTGGGCCGAGTTCTGCGGTCTGCGCGTCTTCGTGGACGCGGGGGTGTTCGTCCCGCGCCGCCGGACCGAGTTCCTTGTCGAGCAGGCCGTCGCCCTCGCCCGGGCGGGGGCGGTCGTCGTCGACCTGTGCTGCGGATCGGGGGCAGTGGGCACGGCCGTCGCCAGGACCGTGGGTGGCGTCGAACTGCACGCGGCCGACATCGAGCCGGCCGCGGTGCTCTGCGCCCGCCGCAATGTGGCCACCGTCGGAGGACGGGCGTACGAGGGCGACCTCTACGAACCGCTTCCCCTCGCCCTGCGGGGGCGCGTCGACGTCCTCGTCGCCAACGCCCCGTACGTACCGACGGAAGCGATCGGCTTCCTGCCGCCCGAGGCCCGGGACTACGAGCCGCTGGTCGCGCTCGACGGCGGCGCGGACGGCCTCGATGTGCAGCGGCGGGTGACCGAATCGGCGGCGCGCTGGCTGGCGCCGGGTGGCCATCTGCTGATCGAGACGAGCGAGCGGCAGGCCCCGCACACCGTCGGCGTCATGGCCGCGCATGGGCTCTCTCCGCGGGTGATGACCTGCGACGACCTCGACGCGACCGTCGTCATCGGCGCCCGCCCCGCCGCGGGTTAGCGCCCGGCAGGCGGCCCTGGCGCCCTCTTCCCGCTACGGGAAGCGGCCCCGGCGCCTCCCTTCCCGCTACGGGAGGCGGCGCCGGGGCCTCCACCCACTCAAGCCGGCCCTCTCGGCGCCCGGCCGGCGTCAGACCCGGGCGTGGGTCGTGATGTCCGACTCGAACTGGGTGATCATCGCGGGCGTCACCGTCGGACGGCACTGGGCGATCGCCGCCAGATAGTCCTGGGTGCTCGCTCCGTACGCCCGCTCCTCGCCGAGCCGGGCGCCGACCGCCACCAGGTCGCGCTCGAACGAGCTCTGCGCCGCGATCCGGGCCGCGTGCTCGATGTCGGCCGGGGTGAACAGCTCGCTCGCCGCCACCAGCTCCGAGACGTCCACATCGGGGCGGCCGTCGGTGTACCGCGCCCAGATCGCGGCACGCGCCGCCTGGTCCGGTGTGCCGATCGGAATCAGGTAGTCGAACCTGCCGGGCCGCAGGAACGCCGGGTCCAGGGAGCGGATCGAGTTCGTGGCGCACACCAGCAGCCGCTCGTCGCGTTCCCGGAAGCCGGGTATCAGCTTGAGGAGCTCGTTGGTCACTCCGTGCATTCCGCCGGGCTGCGCCGGCTCGGTGCGGACCGGGGCGATCTCCTCGACCTCGTCGATGAAGACGAGGACCCGCTCCAGCTCGCCGATCCGGGCGAACGCGCTGCGCAGGGCGGCCGAGAGGTTCCCCTCGTCGGCCAGCCGCGACGGCAGGAGTTCGACGAACGGCCAGCCGAGCCGGGAGGCGATGCCCCGGGCGAAGGTGGTCTTGCCGGTTCCGGGCGGCCCGAAGAGGGCGATGGCACGCGGGGGCCGCACGCCGTGGCGCGCCGCGCGCTCCGGCTCGGCCAGCGGCAGGACGACTCGCCGCTCGATCAGGTCCTTCTCCGCCTCCATGCCGGCGACCTTGGCCCACAGGTCCTTGGGCAGGAACCGGCCGCCGAGGTCCTCCAGCAGGCTGGCCGAGGGTCCGTGGAGCGGCTCGACCTTCTCGAAGTACGCGACGGCCGGCTGGCGGGTGTAGCCCGCGTTGAGGAGCCCCTCGCCGAGCAGTTCCTCCTCGGGCAGCACGTACGCGATCCGGCCGACCCGTGCCGCGACCAGCCGGCGCTCCAGCTCCACCAGCAGCGCGCTGGCCAGGCCCCGCCCGCGCCAGGCGGACGAGATGGCGATCCGCATCACCCAGGCGCGCTCGCCCGCCACGCAGGCGAGCGCGGCCCCGATGGGGACGCCCTGGTGAACGGCGACCACGGCGGGCTGCCGGGAGGTGAGTGCGCCGATGCATTCGGCGAGCGAGAAGACCGACTCCTGGCCGAGCTCGGCCGTGGTGTCGATGAGGTGGACGACGGCCGCGAGATCGCTCTCGCGGTAGTCGTGGATGAGCCAGTTCACCGGTACCGCCCCTCGTTCGTACTGTTCCGGTGAGGCTAGGGGCGGGGGCGCGCCGGGGCTCCTGCCACCGTGCACAATCGGCGGCCGGAAACTCTACGTTCCGGCTCTAGGCAGACGAGGGGCGTCCCCGGCCGGGCGGCTGCTCAGCTCCCGCCGGGTCGGTTCTCCGGTCAGCTCCCGGTCAGCTCTCCAGGGCCATCCGGACGCCGAGGAGCAGCAGGACGCCGCCAGAGATCTGTTCCAGCCGCTTGCGGACGTTCGCACGGGAGATGATCGCCTTCATTCGACCGACAAACCAGACATAAAACCCGTAATAACCGATCTCAAAGACGGCCCAGACCGCCGCGAGGCCGATCATCGTCGGCAGCTGGGACGACCCGGTCGGCACGAACTGCGGCAGGAACGACATCGCGAACACCGCGGCCTTTGGGTTGGCGAGGTTCAGCAGCAGACCCGAGCGGTACGACGACCAGCCCGAACGCGCGACCGCCTCCTCGTCGGTCGCCCGCGCCTCCGAACCGCGCCGCGCCGCCAGCAGGGTCTGTACGCCGAAGACGATCAGGACGGCCGCGCCCACGATTCGCATGACGTCGTACGCGAGCTGCGAGGCGGCGAGCAGCGCGGTCAGCCCGAGGGCCGCGACCACACCCCAGACGAACACCCCCGTCTCATTGCCCAGCACGGTCAGGAAACCGGCCCGTCTGCTGTGCAGCGACTGCCTGATGATCAGTACCGTGCTCGGGCCCGGCGACGCCGCGATCAGGGCGCAGGCCCCGAGAAAGGGGAGAAGGGTGCTCGGCATGGGCCCATCGTGGGCCGCGTTCTCCGGGCATGTCCACCGTGTTTGCCGGTCCGCGGGGTCCTTCGGCGCTCGCGGGTCCGTGGTGCCGCCCGGCCGACCGTGCCGGCCGGGCCGGGCCCGCCCGGAGGATGCGTGCGGGCCCGGCCCGGCTCAGCTCCGGTGTACGACCTCCCCGCCGACCACCGCGATCTCGGTGACCGTGCCGGGGATGTCCTCGGGCGCGGAGCTCAGGATGTCCCGGGACAGCACCACGAAGTCGGCGAGCTTGCCCACGGTCAGCGAACCGCGTTCGGTCTCCAGGAAGTTGGCGTAGGCGGAGCCCATCGTGTAGGCGCGCACGGCGGTCTCCACATCCACCGTTTCGGCGGGCTGCCACGGCTCGCCGCCGCCCAGCGGGCGGCGGGTGACGGCCGTGTAGATACCCACCATCGGGTCCATCTCGGCGACGTTCCAGTCGCTGGAGAAGGCGAGGACCGCCCCGGCCTCGTGCAGGCCGCGCATCGGCCATGCCTTGTGCCAGCGGTCCACGCCGACGTTCTCGGCCCAGTCCTGGCCGGGACCCGCGATCTCGGGGGCGCAGTGCCTCGGCTGCATGCAGGCGACCACGCCCAGCTCCGCGAAGCGCGGGGTGTCGGCGGGGTCCAGGCATTCGACGTGCACCACCTGATGGCGCGCGTCGCGCGGGCCGTTGACCCGGCGTGCGTGCGCGACGGCGTCGAGGACGGTGCGGATGCCCCGGTCGCCGGTGGCGTGCACGAAGCACTGGAATCCCCGCGCGTCCAGGTCGGCGAGGAGCCCGGCGAACTCCTCCGCCGGGTAGAAGGTCTCGCCCCGGTGGTGGCCGCACCCCGCGTACGGTTCGAGCAGCGCGGCCGTACGCGGCTCGACGACATCGTCGATGTACAGCTTGAGCGGGCCGACCCGCAGCCGGTCGTCGTTGAAGCGCTGTGCCGCGGCCGTGAAGTCGTCCAGGTCGGTGTCCGTGGTGCCGCGCGGGTGGAACAGCGCCGCGACGATCCTGGACCGCAGCCGGCCCTCGGCCCGCGCCCGCTCGAAGAGGGCGAGGTCGTCGAGGGAGTTCTGCGGCTCGACCACGGTGGTGATGCCGTAGCGGATGGCGTCGTCGAGGCTCTTGGCGAGTCGCCCGTACTGCCGGTCGGGGGACGCCCATGGCACGCCCAGCTCCCGCAGGGCCCGGTGGCCGTCCCGGGAGAGCCCCTTGACGGCGAAGTCCTTGATGAAGCCGGTGGGTTCGCCCGTCTCCGGGTCCGTCTCCGCCTCGCCGAAGGGCAGACTCGTACGGTCACGTGTCACACCGAGACGGTGCAGTGCCACCGTGTTCAGCCACGCGGTATGGACGTCGTAGCTGAGGACAAAAGCCGGAGTGTCCCCCGTGACCGGGTCGAGATCGGACGCACGGGGCATGCGCCCGTTCCCGATCGCCGAGTAGTCGAACGCCTCGCCCTCGATCCACTCGGCATCCGGGTGCGCGGTGTGCCAGGCGCGGATCCGCTCGTGGATCCCGGCGAGCGTGCGCACCCCCGCGAGCTGTACGCACGCGTCGTCGGACCCGAGCCGGACATGGTTGTGCGCGTCGATGAAACCGGGCAGCACCAGCCGCCCGCCGGCCTCGATGACCTCGGTGTCCGGCCCCCTCCAGCGGCCGGCGTCGGCGTCCGCCCCCAGCCAGACGATCCGGCCGTCGCGCACGGCGAGCGCCTCGGCCTCCGGCAGCTCCGGGTCGACGGTATGAATGCGGGCGCCGGTGAGGACGAGGTCGGCGTTGGTGGTGCGGGTCATGGGATGTGCGCTCCGGTGGCGGTTCGGGTCGAGCGGGTGGTTCTGGCTGTGTGGCGGCGGTTCCTGGGGGGACTCCGGTCCGTCCGTGTACAGGTGGCCGCGCGGACGGCTCATGCGGCGGTTCGGGGCCGGGCCAGCGCCCAGTAGGTGAGCGCCGAGACCACGGAGCCGAGCAGGGTGAGGTCGGCGCCCCCGAGCGGGGCCACCAGCGGTCCGGTCCACAGCTCCGAATCGCAGGTGAGCGCCGCGAAGGCCATGCCGGTCAGCAGTGCGGCGATGCCCGCCGGGTGGTAGCCGGAGCGGTACCAGTAGGCGCCCGCGCGTCCCGCGTGCAGGGCGTTCGCGTCGTACCGGCAGCGCCGCAGCACCATGTCGGCGAGGAACACGCCGCCCCATGGCGCGAAGACGATGATCAGCAGGGAGAGGAAGGAGAGCAGCGACTCGGTGAAGTCGGTGAGGAACAGCGCGCCGAGGGAGCCGAGCGCGGTGACGACCGCGCTGATCACGATGGCCTTGGCCCGCGTCCACGGGATGCCGAGCACCTGCAGGTTCAGGCTGGACGAGTAGAGCGTGATGATCGAGTTGGTGACGCAGCCGCCGAGGACCAGCGCGAGGAACAGCGGCTGGAACCAGCCCGGCAGCAGCTTCTCGGTGCCCGCGACCGCGTCGGTCATGTCCGTCTGAGTGGCGGCCGCCACCCCCGCGACCCCCAGGGCGACGGAGGAGAGGAAGCCGCCGAGCGCCCCGCTCCAGGTGATCGCGCGGAGCGAGGTGGTCCGAGGCAGATAGCGGGTGTAGTCGGCGGGCATCGGTAGGTACGAGAAGGGGCCGGCCAGCATCACGACGAAGGCCAGGCTCCACCCGGAGGCACCCGGGGCCGCCGTGGGAGCGGCGGTGTCGGCGCCGGGCAGGAGGAAGACGAGCAGCGCGGCGAAGCCGACTGCCAGCACGTACGCCATCCAGCGCTCGGCGAATTGGACGGTCGCGTGTCCCCACATGGCGACCACGAAGGTCAGGGCCAGGGTGATCAGCAGGGCCAGAGCGCGTGCGGTGTCGCCTCCCTGCCATCCGAGGTCGGCGAAGAAGACCTCCAGCGCGAGGGTGCCGACCACGGTGTTGACGATGGTGTAGCCGATGCTGACGACCCAGTTGAGCACTCCGGCGGGAAGGTTGCCGAGGGTTCCGAAGGCGGCGCGGGAGATGACGAGGGTGGCGGTTCCGGTCCGGATGCCGCTGAGACCGGCCGCGCTGATGGCGAAGAAGGACAGCCCGCCGATGACGACGACGGCGGTGGCCTGCCAGAAGGACAGTCCGAAGGCAACGGCGAGGGCGCCGTTGATCACATAGGTGAAGGTGAGGTTGGAGCCGAACCAGAGCCAGAAGAGATCCTTGGCGCTGCCGTGCCGCTCCTCGTCGGGGATGGGGTCGATGCCGTGCGTCTCGACCCGGAACACCTCGTCGACGGCGGCTGTCTCCCGCCGGCCGAGTTCTGCTTCGGACTGACTCATTCTGCCGCCTTTGATCTTGAATGACGTTCTAACTCTTTGAATGGCATTCAAGATGAGGGGTGGATCCCGGCGGCGTCAAGACCTTCGCCGGGATAAGGTCTGGCCACGAAGAGCGGAGGGCGGGAGCAGTGGGCGGAGCGGCACGGCGGCGTGACGGGCAGGTCGCGCAGGAGCGCATGCTCGAAGAGGCCATGACGGCCATCGCCGAGGACGGTCTGGCCTCGCTGACCATGTCCGCCCTGGCCGAACGGCTCGGCACCAGCGGCGGCCACATCCTCTACTACTTCGGCAGCAAGGACCGGCTGCTGCTCGAGGCCCTGCGCTGGAGCGAGGCCGCCCTCACGGAGGAGCGCAAGGGGCTGCTGGGCCGGCGCCTGGGGGTGGAGCGCAAGCTCGATCTGTTCATCGAGCTGTATCTGCCGCGGGGCCCCCGCGATCCGCGCTGGACGCTGTGGATCGAGCTCTGGGCGCGGACGGCGTCCAACGAGGAGCTGCGCCGGGCGCAGGAGGAGATGGACCTGGGGTGGCAGCAGGACCTGGAGGCACTCCTTGGCAAAGGAGTCGCGCAGTCGCGCTTCGCGCCGGATCTGGACGTACCCGGCCGCGCCTCCGAACTCCTCGCCCTGCTGGACGGATTGAGCACCAGAGTCGTCCTCGGGCAGCGCGACGCCGACCGCCGCCGGGCCCTCGCCGCGGCGCGGTCGGCCGCCGCGCGGCTGATCGAGCGCGCCTGACCGCGCGCCGCACGGCGCACACCCGTTCGGCGGTACGGGGGAGGGGTCACGCGCCCCGGGGGGTACCCCACCGGATATGCCTCCCACTTCCCGAGGGCCGCGGCAGGGCGGCCCCGAGCGCGGACACTGGTTCCAGCGGCTCCATCGGCGCGCCCTCACGTCGGTCGTGGGGGTCGCCTGGAACCGCGGGCGCGAGATGGAGCTGATGCACCGGGCCATGGGTTTCGCGGCGCTCAGCCTCCTGACCCTCGTACCGCTGCTGATCGTGGTCGCCGCGGCCGACCTGGCCAGCGGGCAGGGCTTCGCCCGCTGGCTGGTGCAGGGGCTCGGGGTGTCCGAGGTCTCCCAGGAGGAGGTCGAGCGGCTGTTCGGGCGGTCGGAGCAGGCGCTCCAGCGGACCACGGCCTTCGGTCTCGCCGCGCTCGCCACCTTCGGGGTGACCTTCGGGTCCGCCGTGCAGACGGGCTACGAACGCGCGTGGGACCTGCCGACCGCGCGCTGGCACACGATGTGGCGGCATGTCGTCTGGCTGGCCGTACTCGTCGCGTCCCTGCTGCTCTTCGTCAACGCGCCCCCGGACGACGCGTCCTCCCTCTCGTCGCTCCTGGTGGCGGCGGGGGACGTCGTCGGTACGTTCTTCTTCTTCTGGTGGTCCCAGCGTCTGCTGCTCTGCGGGAGGATCCGCTGGCGCGCCCTCGCCCCCGGAGCCGCCGCGACGGCGCTCGGGCTGCTCGGACTGCGGATCTTCTCGCAGTTCGTCTTCTCGCCCCTGATCGCTTCGAACGCCGTGACCTATGGCCAGTTCGGGACGGTGCTGGTGCTGCAGTCGTGGCTGGTGGGGGTGGGCTTCGTCGTGTACGGAGGGGCCCTGGTCGGGCGTCTGATCCATGAGGCGCAGGTGAGGCGCCGACTGAACGTGGGGGCCGACGAGGAGTCCTGAGGCACCGAAGGACCCGTTTTTGCTTGTTCCTGCTTCAAGTGTGCCGCAACCGCGCACCTATTGACACTGTGTCCTCCCGGCGGCACCTTTCTGCGATACAGACCGCCTGCCCCTTCGGCGCGTCCGTGCCCGCTCGGCCCGTCCCCCAACCGGCCCACGGAGGCAGTCCATGACGCAGCCCGAAGCGGCGTCCCCAGCCGCGCCCGTCCCCCCAGCGCCCCCATCCGCGGACGCCACGCCGCCCGGCACGGCCCTACGCGCCCTTCTCGCGTTGCTCGTCACTCTGGCCACTCTCGTCACCGGGAGCGGTCTGCTCGCCGGCGCCTCTCCTGCGCGTGCCCAGGCCCCGAACCCCAAGCCACAGACCGTGCCCGCGCTCCAGGAGTGGACCGGCGGCACGGGCGGCTACACCTTCTCGGCCACCACGCGGATCGTCCGTGCCACCGCCCACGCCTCGGCCCTGGCGGGCACCAGCCAGACCTTCGCCGGCGACCTGGCCGATCTCACCGGATCCAGCCCCGTGCAGGTCGCCGGCACCGCCGCCGACCTCCGGGCCGGTGACATCTTCCTGACCCTCGGCTCCACGGACACCGTGCTCGGCGCCGAGGGCTACGCCCTCGCCATCGGCGACCGGATCACCGTCACCGCCCGCGCGGACGCCGGCGCCTTCTACGGCACCCGTAGCCTGCTGCAACTCCTCCGTCAGAGCCCGAACCTCCCGCAGGGCAGCGCACGCGACTGGCCGCTGAAGCCCGAGCGCGGCCTCATGGTCGACAACGGCCGCAAGTACTTCACCCCCCAGTGGCTGCGCGACCACGTCAAGGAACTGGCCTATCTCAAGCTCAACCAGCTGCACCTGCACCTGTCCGACAACCTGGGCTTCCGCATCGAGAGCGCCCGGCACCCCGAATACGTCTCGGCCCAGCACCTCACCAAGCAGGAGGTCACCGACCTCATCGCGCTCGCCGCCCGCTACAAGATCACTGTGGTGCCCGAGTTCGACGCGCCCGGCCACATGGACACCATCCTGGCCAAGCACCCCGACCTCAAGCTGGTCAGCAACACCGGCGCGGTGAACCACGGCTTCATCGACCTGTCGAAGGACGCCTCCTACGCACTCATCAAGGACATCATCGACGAGTACCTGCCGCTGTTCCCCGCGAAGTACTTCCACATCGGCGCCGACGAGTACGTCACCAACTACAGCGCCTACCCGCAGCTCCTCACCCACGCCCGGGCGAAGTACGGCGCGAACGCCAACGCCAAGGACGCCTACCTCGGCTTCATCAACTGGGCCAATGCCCTCGTCCGCGCCGCGGGCAGGACCACTCGTGTGTGGAACGACGGCATCGGGGGCGGAAGCGCCGTCACCGTCGACCCGAACGTCGTCATCGAGTTCTGGTACGACTACGGCCTCTCGCCGCAGGCCCACGTGAACAACGGCCATCTGATCTCCAACGAGAGCTGGGACCCCACCTACTACGTCCTCGGCGGAGCGAAGCCGAACACCACCTGGGGCTACGAGACCTGGACGCCGAACCGCTTCCAGGGGAACCAGGGCCTCGACGCCGCCTCGGCAGCGAAGAACCTCGGATCCAAGATCCATATCTGGTGCGACAACCCCGGAGCCGAGACCGAGACGCAGATCGCCGCCGGTATCAAGGATCCGCTGCGGATGCTCGCCCAGCAGACCTGGGGCTCGCCCAAGCCCGTGGCCACCTGGGCCGCGTACCGGTCGGTGATCGCCACCGTGGGCCGCAACCCCTCCTGGCCCGGTGCCGCTCAGCCCGGCAACCTCGCCCACGGCCGGCCGGTGACCGCCTCCAGTACGGAGACCCCCGCCTTCCCCGCCGCCCAGGCGGTCGACGGCGACTACGCCACCCGCTGGTCCAGCGCCTACGCCAACGGCGAATGGATCCAGGTGGACCTCGGCGGCATCCGCCCGATCGGCAGGGTGAAGCTCTCCTGGGAAGTCGCCTACGGCAAGGGCTACCTCATCCAGGCCTCCGCCGACGGAACGGCCTGGACCACGCTCCACACCACGACCGCCGGCGACGGTGGCACCGACGACCTCGGCGGCCTGAGCGGCTCCGGCCGCTATCTGCGGATGCAGGGCACCGCCCGCGGCACCGGCTATGGCTACTCCCTCTACGAGTTCGAGGTGTACGCGCCCACGACGGGCCCGGCCGCCCGCTCCCCGGGCGCGCCGCGCGCCGCCGCGACCACCTACCACCTGGACTGCGCGGCCGGCAGCGACGCCGCCGCGGGCACCTCCACCACGACCGCCTGGAAGTCCCTGGCCAAGGTCAGCGCCACCTCCTTCGCGGCGGGCGACACGATCCTGATCAGACGCGGCGCCACCTGCGCCGGGACCCTGGCTCCCAAGGGATCGGGAACCGTCGGCGCCCCCATCACCGTCGGCACCTACGGCACCGGGAGCAAACCGCTGATCGCCGCGGGAGGCGCCTCCCGCGCCGTGGTGCTGCGCAATCAGCAGGGCTGGGAGATCCGCGACCTGGAGATCACCAACAAGGGCGCGGCGGCGGGCAACCGGCGGGGGGTCTCGGTCGAACTCTCCGACTACGGCACCGGCAGCCACTACGTCCTGGAGAACCTCGACATCCACGACGTCAACGGCGACGACACCAAGGACCTCGGCGGCAGCGGGGGCATCTACTTCACCGTCGCCGGCACCGCGAAGCCCACCGCCTTCGACGGCATCACCCTGCGGAACAACACCGTGCGCGCCGTCGACCGCGAGGGCGTCTTCTTCGTCTCGACCTGGAACCGCTCGGGCTTCGAGACCCCCAGCGCCGGAACGTTCGTGCCCTGGCCCCGCGTCCTCATCACCGGCAACCAGCTCTCCGACCTCGGGGGCGACGGCATCGTCGCCGGCAACACCACCGGCGCCCTGATCGAGCACAACAAGGTCGACGGCTTCCAGAAGCGCTCAGCCGGATACAACGCCGGCATGTGGTCCTACGACTCCGACCACGCCGTCTTCCAGTTCAACGAGGCAACCGGCGGCCGGACCACCCGCGACGGCATGGCCTACGACGTCGACCAGGGCAGCGTGGGCACTCTCTTCCAGTACAACTACAGCCACGACAACGCGGGTGGCTTCCTGTTGCTCTGCAATGCCACCGGCGTCCTCACGTCCGCCGTCGTCCGGTACAACATCAGCCAGAACGACTCCTACCGGGGCGTCGAGAACTGCTCGGGCCCCATCGAGTCGGCGGACATCCACAACAACACGCTCTACGTCGGTCCCGGCATCAGCCAGTCGGTCCTCCAGGAGAACAACACCACCCGACGCAATGTCACCTTCCGGAACAACGTCGTGGTCAAGACCGGCAGCGGCACGGCCTCCATGACGCTCAGGGGAGGCGGATACTCACTCAGCCACAACATCCTCGTCCACATCTCCGGCGCCCCGGCGGGTGCGGGAACCACCGCCGACCCGCGCCTGTCCGGCCCCGGCACCGCGACGGACCGCGCCCACGCCGACGGCTACCGGCTGTGCCCCGGCTCGCCCGCCCTGGCGGCCGGCACCCCGGTCCCCGGCAACGGCGGCCGTGACTACTACGGCAACCCCGTCCCCGCGACCGGCGCACCGAACATCGGCGCGTACGGTGGCCCGGCCGTGACCTGCGCCGGACCACCCGTACCCCCCGGCACGTACACCATCGGCCTGTCCGCCACCCCGCGCGTGGCCGACGTCCCCGGCGGGTCCACGTCCACCGGGACCCGCCTGATCGTCTGGACCGCCCATGGGGGCGCCAACCAGCAGTGGACGCTCTCCGCCCAGCCCGATGGCAGTTACACCATGAAGAACGTCCGCTCCGGCCTCTGCGTGGACGTCGACGCCGATTCGGCGTCGCCCGGCGCCGCGATCATCCAGTGGACCTGCACCGGGAACGCCAACCAGCGCTGGCTGCTCACCCCCGCGGCCGGCGGCGCCCACACCGTCACCTCCCGCTCCAGCGGCCTCGCCCTCACAGCGGGCGGCACCGCCGACAACGCCCCGCTCACCCAGCAGCCCCCCTCCGGTGCCCCCACTCAGCTGTGGACATTCATCGTGTCCTGACGCCGCGCATGGAGGGTCCGCGCGACGCGTGGGCCCAGCCAGCGCTTGAACCTGCGCAGCGGCTCGAGCTGATCGGCCGCCCGGTCGATCCGGTAGTACAGCTGGGGCGGGATGTGGGGGAGCAGCGGCGAGTGCCTCTGACCGAGCAGCGCGAACATCCGCTCCGGGGCGAGGTGGATGTAGCGGGGCAGACTCTCGTACCACTGGGCGCTGTAGCGCGCGGCGCTCTGGACGGGCAGGAGCGCCGACCTGCGTTCCCGTTCGTACCGGGCGAGTGCCGGCCGCAGCTCGGCGCCGCCCCGCAGCGCGCCGGCCAGACAGATGGCGTCCTCAAGGGCGAGCGTGGTGCCCGCGCCGATCGAGTAGTGCGTGGTGTGCGCCGCGTCGCCGAGCAGGACGAGGTTGTCGCGGGACCAGGTGCGGTTCGTCAGCGTCGGGAAGCTGAGCCACTGGGCGCTGCCGCCGGGCTGCGCCCGGCCGGCCAGCCGGTGCCCGCCGAGCAACGAGGCGAAGAGCCGCTCCAGCAGGGCCAGACCGTCCGGCTCGTCGGCGGTGTCGAGTCCGAGACCCGCCCAGGTCTCCGGGGCGCACTCGACGACGCAGGTGCTCCCCTCCTCGCTGAACTTGTAGGCGTAGCACCAGATCCAGCCGTGCGCGGTCTCCACGAAGGCGAAGGTGAAGGCGTCGAAGACCTTCGTCGTGCCCAGCCAGACGTACTTGTTCGTGCCCCGTGCGATCCGGGAGCCGAAGTGCTCGGCGTAGCGCCGGCGCAGACCGCTGTTGACACCGTCGCAGGCGACGATCAGGTCGGCGTCGGGAAGGGGACCGTCGGGGGCGAACTCGCGATCGAACTCTACGCGCACGCCGAGGGACTGGGCCCGGTCGCCGAGGATCCGCAGCAGTCGGTGACGGCCGATGCCGAAGCCCTCGTCGCCATGATGCGTCGTCATGTTCTCGCCGACGTATGCGACGCCGTCGCTCCAGCGGACCGAACTCTCGCTGACGGCCCGCGCCGACACGGGGTCATGACGCTCGAGTTCCTCGAGCAGACCGGCCCAGTAGGTCACGCCCCAGCCGTATGTCGAACCGGCGGGGTTCCGTTCGTGGACGGTGATGTCATGGGACGGATCCTGCCGCTTCATCAGGATGGAGAAGTAGAGGCCGGCGGGCCCGCCACCGACACAGGCGACCTTCACAACGCGCTCCAGTTGATACTCACCGTATGCCACGGGCAACGGAGAGTATCACCCGAAATGGCACGCTTGAGCCGTCAATCACCCAGTGACACACTGAATGCGTGCGCCCCGGAACAGCGCGCACCCGGACACATGAAGACCCCGACCAGTCCCCTCCGGTCGGGGTCTTCGCCGTACGGCCGCCACGCGTCGCCGCGGCGGATGTCAGCTCGGCGGATTCGTGTCGCCCTCGCCCCGCGGAGCCTCGCCACCCGGAGCCTCCTTGGCATGCGGCGCATCGTTGCCGTGGCCCTTCAGCTGATGGGGGGTGAGCCGCGTCCCGTTGTCGGGAAACTCCGTCGACGAGTGACTTCCCGACTCCTCGATGTGAGCCTGATGGTTCGGCGCGTGGGGCTGCTCCTCCGGAAGCGGCGCCGGCGGCTCCTCGCGGCGCTTTCGCATTCCGAGCCAGACGGCACCGATGAGGATCGCCACGACCACCAGGCCCACGGTGAACTGCCCGGCGCCGTCGGTCCAGAACTCATTGGCCGCGAGGCCCCCGGACGCCATGTCGTGAAGTGCGCTCGTTGTGCTCATACCGATCGAATACCCGGACGGCCGCGACCCATGTGCCCCTGGCGGCCGAATGGCCGAGTGACTCCACTGTGACCTGCGGCGACTACGGTCCGCTACGGGGTGACCCAGGCGCGGCCCGGTACCCCTCGCAGGCCCACGGCGGCGGTGCGGTAGGACTTGATCACATCGCCACCCCCGCATCGCCGCTTCCCAGGAGGAACGTGTGTCACCGGTCACCATCGTCACAGGCGGCAGCCGAGGCATCGGCGCGGCCACATGCGTCCGTCTGGCGGCCGACGGGCACGATCTGGTCCTCGGGTACGTCAGTGACGGCGCGGCCGCCGAGGCGACCGCTGAAGCGGTGCGGGCGGCGGGCGCGCGCTGCGTGACCGTCCGCGTGGACACCGCCGACGAGACCGGGGTCGAGCGGCTCTTCGACATCGCCGCGACCGAGCTCGGACAGCTCACCGGCCTCGTCAACAACGCCGGTGTCACCGGGCCGCTGGGCAGGCTCGCCGACGCCCGTACCGAGGATCTGCGACGGGTGGTGGAGGTCAACCTCCTGGGCTATCTGCTGTGCTGCCGCCGCGCTGCCCGCGACATGGCCGCGCACGGCTCCGGCGCGATCGTCAACATCTCCTCGGCCGCGGCGACCCTCGGCAGCCCCGGCGACTACGTCCACTACGCGGCGACCAAGGCGGCCACCGACGCCCTGACCATCGGCCTGTCCAAGGAGCTCGGCCCGGACGGCATCCGGGTCAACGCCGTCGCCCCCGGCATCATCGACACCGACATGCACGCCACCATGGGCGACCCCGGCCGCCCCGCCAGGGCGGCCTCCGGAATCCCGCTCGGCCGCCCGGGTGAACCCTCCGAGATCGCCGCCGCCGTCGCCTGGCTGCTGTCCGACGACGCCTCCTACACCACGGGGACGGTGCTGAGAGTGGCCGGCGGCCGGTAGACCGCCGCGGATGCCGACGGCCCGTAGAGCGTCGGCGGCAGTACCGACCGTCGGTCGGACGCCACCGCCGGGAGTGCCGACCGCCGGTGGGCCCCATCAGGAGGGTCCACGACAACGCTTCGGCCGGCCACCAGTGTTGGCGGCACTCCCGGGCCGGGCACATGGACTTCCCGTACGTCCTCATGGACTCTTCGCGCCCGGACGCCGACGGTGCCCCGCCGCTCCACGCCGCCGACCCGGCACGATGCCCGGCAGCCGCCCGCCGGCCCCACGGCCAGCCGTTCGTGTCACGTACCGCACCTCTTCACACCGACGACACGCGTCCTTACTCTCCACTCGCTGCTCTTGGAACCCGCCAGGCCCATCGCCCCCCGACTCCCAAGAGGTCCCCACACACATGCCTGAACTCAATCGGCGCCGCTTCCTCCAGATCGCCGGCGCCACCGCCGGTTTCGCCGCCCTGCAGAACAGCATCGCCCGCGCCGCCGCGATCCCCGCGGCGCGGCAGTCCGGCACCCTCGCGGACGTCGAGCACATCGTCGTCCTCATGCAGGAGAACCGTTCCTTTGACCACTACTTCGGCAAGCTCAGGGGCGTCCGCGGCTTCGGTGACCCGCGCCCGGTGACGCTGCCGAGCGGCAAGTCGGTCTGGCACCAGTCCAACGGCACCAAGGACGTGCTGCCGTACCACCCCACGGCCGAGGACCTCGGCATGCAGTTCATCGCCGGCCTCAACCACGACTGGGCCGGCGGCCACAAGGCCTGGAACAAGGGCAAGTACGACCAGTGGATACCCGCGAAGTCGGCGGGCACCATGGCGTATCTGACCCGCGAGGACATCCCCTTCCACTACGCGCTCGCCGACGCGTTCACCATCTGCGACGCCTACCACTGTTCCTTCATCGGGGCGACCGACCCCAACCGCTACTACATGTGGACTGGTCACACGGGCAACGACGGCAAGGGCGGCGGCCCGGTCCTCGGCAACGAGGAGGCCGGATACAGCTGGACGACGTACCCCGAGCGCCTCGAACAGGCGGGCGTCTCCTGGAAGATCTACCAGGACATCGGCGACGGTCTCGACGCGGCGGGGCACTGGGGCTGGATCGAGGACGCCTACCGCGGCAACTACGGTGACAACTCACTGCTGTACTTCAACAACTACCGCAACGCCAAGCCCGGCGACCCGCTCTACGACAAGGCCCGCACCGGCACGAACGCCAAGGCCGGTGACGGACTCTTCGACCGCCTGCGGGCGGACGTCGCCGCCGGGACGCTGCCGAAGATCTCCTGGATCACCGCCCCCGAGGCCTTCAGCGAGCACCCCAACTGGCCCGCCAACTACGGCGCCTGGTACATCTCCCAGGTGCTGGACGCACTGACGTCCAACCCCGAGGTATGGAGCCGGACCGCCCTGTTCATCACCTACGACGAGAACGACGGCTACTTCGACCACGTCGTGCCGCCGTACCCGCCCGCCTCCGCCGCGCAGGGCCTGTCCACCGTGGCCACGACCCTGGACAACTTCGCGGGCAACTCCCGCTACGTCGCTGGGCCCTACGGCCTCGGCCAGCGCGTCCCGATGACGGTCGTCTCGCCGTGGAGCACCGGTGGCTACGTCTGCTCCGAGGTCTTCGACCACACCTCGATCATCCGCTTCATGGAGCGCCGCTTCGGCGTGACCGAGCCGAACATCTCGCCGTGGCGGCGCGCCATCTGCGGCGACCTCACCTCGGCCTTCGACTTCGGCCTTCAGAACGCCACGCCGGCGGCGCTCCCGGACACCGACGGATACCAGCCACCGGACCGTGAGCGGCACTCCAGCTACGTACCGGCGCCGCCCGCCAACCCGGCGCTGCCGGTCCAGGAGCCGGGCTCACGGCCGGCGCGCCCGCTGCCGTACGCGCTGCTCGTCGACGGGGCGTCGACCCCCGCCACGGGGAAGTTCACGCTCACCTTCGGCGCGGGCGCCGCGGCCGGAGCGTTCTTCCAGGTCACGGCCCCCAACCGGACCGACGGCCCCTGGACCTACACGGCCGGCGCCGGCAAGAGCGTCTCGGACACCTGGAACACCGCCTACTCGCAGGGGGTGTACGACCTCTCGGTGTTCGGTCCCAACGGGTTCCTGCGCACGTTCCGCGGGCCGGGCAAGACCGCCGGTCCCGAGGTCACCGCGCGCCACGACGGCGTGGCCGGCACGGTCGTCCTGACCATGAAGAACCCCGGCGCGACCGATGTGAACCTCACGGTGACCAACGCGTACGGCGGGTCCGGGCAGACGTTCAAGGTGGCCAGGGGCGCGACGGTGACCCACACGGTGGATCTGCGCGCGTCCCAGCGCTGGTACGACCTGTCGGTGGTCTCCGACGGGAACAGCACCTTCCTGCGCCGGTTCGCCGGACACGTCGAGACCGGCGCTCCCGGCGTGAGCGACCCGGCCCTCATCACCGGCTGACCCGTCGCGGCCGCACGCGTCTCTGCCCGGGGGCCCAGGTCCCCGGGCAGAAGCGTGCGACGACGCGTGCGGTCAGACGGCGATGACCTTGACTCCGGCGTCCGTGAGGTGGCGTACGGACTCCGGGGAGATCGCGGAGTCGGTGACCAGGATGTCGATCCGGTCCAGACCGCAGATCCTGGCGAAGGCGCGCTTGCCCATCTTGGACGAGTCGGTGACCACGATGACCCGGTGCGCGCGTTCGGCGAAGAGCCGGCTGATGCTGGCCTCGTCCTCCTGGTGGGCCATGGCGCCGAGCTGAGGGTCGACACCGTCGACGCCGAGGACGACGACATCGAGGACGACCTCGTTCAGCACCCCCACGGTCAGCGGGCCGACCAGTTCGTACGTCTGCGGACGCGCCACACCACCGGTGACCACGATCTTGATCTGCGGTCGCACGGCCAGCTCGCCGGCGATGTTGAGGGCGTTGGTGACCACCGTCAGCGCCGGGCCGGTGGGCACCGCGCCGGCCTCCCGCCGGCCGCTTCCGGCGCGCAGGGCGAGAGCCCGGGCCACCTCGGTCGTGGTCGTACCGCCGTTGAGCCCGACGACCTCGCCGTCGCCGACCAGATCGGCCACCGCCGCGGCGATCCGCTGCTTCTCGGACGCGTGGCGGGAGGACTTGTAGCGCAGCGGCAGCTCGTAGGAGACGCCCTGCGCGATCGCGCCACCCCGGGTGCGTACGAGCATCTGCTGCTCGGCGAGCTCGTCCAGGTCCCGTCGGATCGTCGCGGCGGACACGTCCAGAGTGGTCGCGGCCTCCTCGACCTCCAGTCGGCCGGTGGCGGCCAGCAGTTCCAGCAGTGCGCTCCACCGCTCGTGCTTCGACATGCGTCGGGACTCCTTACCGGGACGGGAGCGCCTTGCTCGGAGGTGAGTCTAATCATCACGCCACCGGGCGCCCGGCGTGCGCGAAACTGCACGCAGTAAACAGTTTGCGAGCAACTCTTGTCACGGGCGTGCGCAGCGTTGCAAGATTCGGGCCCTGAGCGCTGCCCACCCCTCGTGCCACTGATGCCACGAGAAGTCGGAGGTGAATGTGTCGGCCGCCGCGTCTGCCGCGCCCCACCCGGTCATGTCCCCGCCCTCTCCCACGCCCCCGCCCGACGACGGTCGGCCGACGGCGGGGAAACAGCGGTCGCGGCCCTCCCGCCGGCCGCTGCGCGAGCGGCTGCGGCGGGACCGCGCGCTGCTGCTGCTCTGCGTACCCGGAGTCCTCTACTTCGTGGTGTTCTTCTATCTGCCGCTCGCCGGCAACACCATCGCCTTCCAGGACTATCAGCCCTACCTCGGCTTCCAGGGCAGTCCCTTCGTCGGCTGGGCCAACTTCACCGCCCTGCTCCAGGAGCCCGAGTTCTGGACCGCCGTCGAGAACACCCTGGAGATCACCGCCGTCCAGCTGCTGCTCTACTTCCCCGCGCCCATCGCCCTCGCGCTGCTGCTCAACTCCCTGATCAGCGACCGGATCCGGCGCGTCATGCAGACCCTGGTCTACCTGCCGCACTTCCTGTCCTGGGTGGTGGTCGTCGCCATGTTCCAGCAGGTCCTCGGCGGCGCCGGCACCGTCAGCAGCCTCCTCAACGACCACGGCGTGTCCGTGGGCAACATCATGACCAACCCCGACACGTTCACCCTGCTCATCACCTCCCAGGTGATCTGGAAGGACGCCGGCTGGGGCGCGATCATCTTCCTCGCCGCGATGGCCTCCATCGACAACGGTCTGTACGAATCAGCGGCGATGGACGGCGCCGGATGGCTGCGCAGGATCTGGCACATCACCCTGCCGGGCATCCGCCCCACGATCGTCCTGCTGCTCATTCTGCGACTCGGGGACATCCTCTCGGTCGGCTTCGAACAGATCGTGCTGCAACGCGAGTCCGTCGGCGCCGACGCCTCGGAAGTGCTCGACACCTACGTCTACTTCCACGGCGTCGTCGACGGCGACTGGGGCATGTCCACCGCCGCCGGACTCATGAAGGGCGTCATCGGCTTCGCGCTGATCGTCGCCGCCAACAAGGTCGCCCACCGCCTGGGCGAACAGGGGGTCTACCGATGACCGCACTCTCCCCCTCCCGCCCGCCGTGGATGGAGAAGCCGCACTGGTACGGCCAGGGAGCCAAGGCACTGGTGCTCCTCGCCCTCACCGTCGCCGTGGGATACCCCTTCCTGCTGGCCTTCGGCACCAGCCTCGCGGGGAAGGCGGAACTCGCGGCCAACGGCGGCTACGTCCTCATCCCGCACCACCCCACCACGGAGGCCTACGAAGCCGTGCTCGCCGGCGGTGTCGTCACCCGGGCCGCCGTGGTCAGCGTCGGCGTCACCCTCGTCGGCACGGCGCTGAGCCTGCTCTGCACGGTCTGCCTCGCGTACGGACTGTCCCGGCCGGGCACGGTCGCCGGCAAACCGATCCTGTTCGTCGTGCTGGGCACGTTCCTCTTCACTCCCGGCATCATCCCCACCTACCTCGTGGTGGAGCAGCTCGGCCTCATCGACAGCTACGCCGCGCTGATCGTCCCGATCATGCTCAACGCCTTCAACATCATCGTGATCCGGGCGTTCTTCCAGTCCATCCCCGACGAGCTGTACGAGGCCGCACGGCTCGACGGAGCGGGAGAGCTGAGCATCCTCGTCCGGATCGTGCTGCCGCTGTCCAAGGCCGTGATCGCCGTCGTCGGCATGTTCTACGCCGTCACGTACTGGAACAACTTCTTCAACGGCATGCTCTACCTCAACGACTCGGCGAAGCTTCCCCTCCAACTGGTGCTGCGCTCCTACGTGTTGCAGGGCGACACCATCAACGCCAAGGCCATGGGCGTGGCCACGCTGCCGCCCTCCAGCTCCCTCCAGATGGCCGTACTGATCCTCGCCATCGTCCCGATCGTCGCCGTCTACCCCTTCCTCCAGAAGTACTTCGTCAAGGGCGTCCTCACCGGCGCCATCAAGGCCTGAACCTCCTGAGGAGAACCATGACTTCCCCGAGCATCAACCGGCGCGGTTTCCTCGGAGCCGTGGGTGCCGCGGGCCTGACGATCGCCGGCGGCGGAGCGCTCGCCTCCTGCGGCCCCGGCGGGACGCCCGGCAAGGGCGGCGCCGCCAAGTCGGCGAAGGTGAGGCTGCCGACGTACGTGCAGGCGAACGTCGCCGCACCCGACTTGGCCGGGAACACCGCCGGTCTCGACCCCGCCTATCTGCGCTACCCCACGAAGCTGACCCGTACGGTCGCCAAGGCACCGGGCGACGGCACCCCCGTCACGGCGCTCACGGAGACCTTCACCACCGCCGCCCCGGCCATGGACCGCAACACCTTTTGGCAGGAGCTCAACAAGCGGCTCGGTTCCGAGCTCAGAATGACGATCGTGAACGGACTCGGTTCCGACGACGTCTACCGCACCAAGTTCAACGCCATGGTGGCCGGCGACAGCGTCCCGGACCTCGTGTGGTTCACCCCGAACCAGGGCCTGAAGAACGTCCCGCAGATCCTCGAGGCCAAGTTCCACGACCTGACGCCCCACCTCTCGGGCGACGCGGTCAAGAAGTACCCGAACCTCGCCAACATCCCCGAGTTCGCCTGGAAGACCGCTGTGGTCGACGGCAGGATCTGGGGCACGGCCGTCCCCTACGGCCGCATGGGGCAGGTCTACGTCGCCAACACCGACTTCTGGAAGCCGGTCGGCGGCATCACCTTCGACAGCGCCGAGGACTTCCTCGCCAAGGGCAAGGAGCTCCTCGACACCCGGCGCAAGAAGTACGTCCTCGAACCGGCCTACTACAACCACATCCACATGTTCAGCCAGTGGTACGGCGCCCCGAACGCCTGGTCCCTGAAGAACGGCCGGCTCACCAGTCAGTTCGAGACGGACGAGTACCTCGCCGCCATCGAGTTCGCCCTCAAGTGCCGCCAGGCACAGCTGTTCTGGCCCGACCCCAATCTCCGCACCACCCTGGAGAAGCTCGAGGGCGGCTTCCTCGGCGCCCACGTCCAGTCCTTCCCCGGCTTCCTCGACGACAGCTCGATGTACGACTTCCCTATGGACGTCATCGTGCCCTTCGCGGCGCAGAGGGGAGCCAAGCCCGTCTACAACCTCGGGTACGGCTCCGTCGGCTTCACCGCCATCAGCAAGACCGCCGACAAGAAGCGCCTGCACATGCTCCTCGACGTCCTCAACTACCTCAACGCGCCCTTCGGCAGCGAGGAGCGGCTCTTCCTCGACAACGGCATCGAGGGCACCCACTACGAACGCACCAAGGACGGCGACATCAGGCTCACCGCCAAGGGCAACGGCGAGGTCCTCACCACCAACCAGGCCCTGATGTTCCTCGGCAACACCCCGCAGACCCTCTACCTCCCCGACGCCGCCCGGACCACCCGCCACATCCACGAGGTGGAGACCGCGCTGCTGAGGATGGCCCAGGCCAACCCCACCACCGGCCACTACTCCGACACCTACGCCCAGAAGTGGCAGTCCCTCCAGAACGAACTGAAACTCGACGTCGTCGACATCGTCGCCGGACGCAAGCCGCTGTCCTCCTACAAGGACACCGTGAAGAAGTTCCTGCGCACCGGCGGAGACGCGATCCGCGGCGAGTTCGAGGACGCGCTCGCGAAGGCCGAGTGAGCTCCGCCCACCACCGGAGAAGAGGACCATGGAAGACCTGCGCATAGGCGTCGTCGGGCTCGGGCTCCGGCGCAATCTGGCCACCGCCCTCCACCGCCCCGGCAGGGGCTCGGTCGTGGCGGCCGTCGCCGATGTCGACCCCGCCGTCCGCGCCGAGGTGCCCGGCCTGTACGAGGGGGCGGTGGCCGTCGCCGACCACCGCCGCCTGCTCGACGACGACCGCATCGACGCCGTCGTCGTCGCCACCCCCGACGACACCCACGAAACCGTCGCCCGCGACGCCCTGGTGGCGGGCAGGACGGTCTACGTCGAGAAGCCGCTCGGGATCACCGTCGAGCAGTGCGACACCATCCTGCGCACCGCCCACAAGACCGGCACCAGGCTCTACGTCGGTCACAACATGCGGCACATGGGCGTCGTCCGCCTCATGCGGGACATCATCGCCCGTGGTGACATCGGCGAGCCGAAGACCGTCTGGGTGCGGCACTTCGTCTCCTACGGCGGCGACTACTACTTCAAGGACTGGCACGCCGACCGGCGCCGCACCACCGGGCTGCTCCTGCAGAAGGCCGCGCACGACATCGACGTGGTGCACTGGCTGGCGGGCGGCTACACCAGCCGCGTCAACGCCCTGGGCGATCTGATGCTCTACGGCGACCTGCCCCGGCGCGCGCCGGACACCCCGCGCCCGGCCGGCTGGCTGCGCGAGTTCGACTGGCCGCCGGCCACGCGCAAGGACCTCCACCACGTCGTGGACGTCGAGGACGTGTCGGTGATGAACATGCGCCTCGACAACGGCGTCCTCGCCGCGTACCAGCAGTGCCACTTCAGCCCGGACTACTTCCGCAACTACACCGTCATCGGCACCGAGGGCCGGCTGGAGAACTTCGGCGACCGCCCCGGCGACGAGGTACGCGTCTGGAACACCGGCCCGTCCGCCTACCGACCGGACGCGGACGCCGTCCACCGGGTGCCCGACGCGGAGGGCTCGCACGGCGGCGCGGACGACCGGATCGTGGAGGAGTTCTGCCGCTTCGCGCGCGACGGCGGAACCACCGACACCTCGCCCGTGGCCGCGCGCATGAGCGTGGCGGCGGGGGAGATGGCCACACGTTCGCTGCGCGAGGGCGGCATGCCGTACGACGTTCCGGCACTCGACCCCGAGCTGGTGGCCTACTTCACCGCCGGTCAGCGCTAGGTGTATTGATCACGAGCGTTGTTGACAGTCGCGGGTCTTGATCATGGCGAAGACCTCCGGTGTGGTGGAGCTGTCTAGGAACACACCACG
>NZ_JBVJYZ010000016.1:71285-160877 GCF_055600045.1 Streptomyces sp. NPDC038280 | reverse complement strand
CTGAACTTGTCAATGGTGATCACCCAGGCAGCCAACAGCCCGGCCGCGCCGGTGACCACCAGCAGCCACGCCAGCGCCCGGCTCGCACCCACGAGTCCGTCCCGCTCGGAGGGGGCGCCGTCAACCGCTGCTTTCGTCATATCGCCGTTCCATCACTCGGGGCCGCTGGGCACGGACATTCTGCCGTACGGCCCACCGGGTCCACCGTTCGATGGGCATAAGGACGGGACGCAACGAGAGCTCTCGGGCCGCACCGACACGAAGGGGCCCGGACCGCTGGAACGGTCCGGGCCCCTTCGCTGTCGTACGTGGCTCAGCTGAGCTTCGCCCGGATCGCCTCGGTCACCGCGTCCAGGGCGACGGCCTCCTGTTCGCCGGACTCCATGTCCTTGAGCTGGACGACGCCGTCGGCGAGGTCGCGCTCGCCGGCGACGAGCGTGAAGCGCGCGCCCGAGCGGTTGGCGTTCTTCATGTGGCTCTTCAGGCCCTTGGAGCCGTACGAGAAGTCGGCCGCGACTCCTGCCCTGCGCAGCTCGGTGACCTTGGCGAAGAGCACCCGGCGGGCCTCCTCGCCCAGGGCCACCGCGAAGACGCTGGTGGTGGCGGGGATGTCCAACTCGACGCCCTCCGCCTCCAGGGCGAGGACCGTGCGGTCCACGCCCAGCGCCCAGCCGACCGACGGGAGAGCCGGGCCGCCGATCATCTCGGACAGGCCGTCGTAGCGGCCGCCGCCGCCCACGGCCGACTGCGAACCGAGACCGTCGTGCACGAACTCGAAGGTCGTGCGCGTGTAGTAGTCCAGGCCGCGCACCAGCTTCTCGTCGTCCTCGAAGGCGACCCCGGCGGCCGTGATCAGCTCGCGGACCTCCTCGTGGTACGCCTTGCAGGCGTCGCACAGGTAGTCGCGCAGCACCGGCGCCCCCGCCAGCTGCTTCTGCACCTCGGGACGCTTGTCGTCGAGGACCCGCAGCGGATTGATCTCGCTGCGCCGCAGGGTCTCGTCGTCGAGGTCGAGGCCGCGCAGGAAGCCCTGGAGAGCGTCGCGGTAGACGGGACGGCACTCCTTGTCGCCCAGCGAGTTCAGCAGGATGCGGAAGTTCCGCAGACCGAGCGAGCGGTACGCCTGGTCGGCGAGGATGATCAGTTCGGCGTCGAGCGCCGGGTCCTCGGCCCCGATGGCCTCGGCGCCGACCTGCGAGAAGTGGCGGTAGCGGCCCTTCTGCGGACGCTCGTAGCGGTAGTACGAACCGGAGTACCAGAGCTTGACCGGCAGACCACCGGCCTTGTGCATGTTGGCCTCCAGCGCCGCGCGCAGCACGGAGGCGGTGCCCTCGGGGCGCAGCGCCAGGTTGGCGCCCCCCTTCGTGGTGAGGGTGTACATCTCCTTGGTCACGATGTCGGTGGACTCACCGACACCGCGGGCGAACAGGTCGACGTCCTCAAAACCCGGCGTCTCGATGTATCCGTAGCCGGACTTCCGCAGCGGGCCGGAGATCGCGTCCCGGACGGCCAGGTACGCGGCGGAGTACGGCGGGATGAGGTCGTAGGTGCCCTTGGGGGCCTTGAAGGTGCTCACGGGACTCTCGTCACATTCCTCGTCGTGGAGCGGGCTGCGCTCCGAGGCCGGCGGCCACTTCCCTGAGGTAGGGATTCGTGGCGCGCTCGCGGCCGATGGTCGTCTGGGGGCCGTGGCCGGACAGCACCACGGTCGAGTCGTCGAGCGGCAGGGCCACACGGGCCAGCGACTCGAGCATCTCGGCGTGGTCGCCGCCGGGCAGGTCGGTGCGTCCGATGGAGCCGGCGAAGAGCAGATCCCCGGAGAAGAGCACGGACGGGATGTCCGGCGCCTCGGGCATCTGGAAGGTCACCGACCCCTTGGTATGCCCGGGCGCGTGCGCGACCGAGAACTCCAGACCCGCCAGGCTCAGCTTCGCGCCGTCGCTCAGCTCCTTGACGTCGTCCGGCTCACCCACGGTGAGCTCGCCCATGAGCGGCATCCCGATGGAGCGGCCCAGGGCCTTCTCGGGGTCGCTCATCATGTACCGGTCGGAGGGGTGGATCCACGCGGGTACGTCATGGGCCCCGCAGACCGGGACGACGGAGGCGACATGGTCGATGTGGCCATGGGTGAGCACAACGGCGACAGGCTTGAGCCGATGCTTCCTGAGCGTCTCCTCGACTCCCTGGGCGGCCTGGTGGCCCGGGTCGATGATCACGCACTCCTCGCCTGCGGCGGGGGCGACCAGATAGCAATTGGTCCCCCAGGCCCCGGCGGGGAACCCGGCAATGAGCACGATCGTCCTTAGATGTCGTCCCGCCGACGGATACGGCAGAGCGGAATGCGGCAGATCAGAGCCTACCGGCGCTGCTCATTCCACAGCCAACCCGTATACGGTACGGGCACATCCGGGCAGGACAGGAACAGACGACCGACAAGGAGCACAACCGGTGGTCAGCAGCGATCAGCGGCGGCGGCAGCTCGCCAGGGAGAAGTTCGAGCGGCAGCAGCAGCGCCGGCAGGAAGCACGGCAGAAGGCCAGGCGCCGCAACACGATCATCGCCGCCGCGCTGGCCGTCGTGCTGGCCTCCGGCGCCGCCGTGTACGCCTCCGTCGGGCTGACCGACGGCGACCGCAAGGACGACGCCGCCACTCCGTCCGACAGCCCGACGCCCTCGGCGAGCGAGTCGAAGGTGCCCGAGCCCGCGATGGCCATCGACAAGAAGGCCACGTACGCGATGTCGCTCGCGACCAGCCAGGGCGACATCACGATCACGATGGACGCGTCGAAGGCCCCGCGGACGGTGAACTCGTTCAAGCACCTCGCGGACAAGAAGTACTTCGACCACACGAAGTGCCACCGCCTGACGACGTCCGGCATCTTCGTGCTGCAGTGCGGCGACCCGAAGGGCGACGGCACCGGCGGCCCCGGCTACACCATCCCCGACGAGAACCTGAACGCGCTGGGCAAGGCGGGCAAGGACGGTTCGGTGACCTTCCCGGCCGGGACGGTGGCGATGGCCAACACGATGCAGCCGAACACCGGCGGCAGCCAGTTCTTCCTCGTCTACGAGGACACCAAGCTGCCTCCGCAGTTCACCCCCTTCGGCACGATCGACGCGGCCGGTCTGAAGGTCGTCCGGGACGTGGCGAAGGCCGGCGTCGAGGGCGGCGCCAAGGACGGTGCGCCCAAGAAGGCCGTCACCATCGAGAAGGCCGCTGTCCGGAAGGTGTGAACCGGCGAAATCCGGTCGCGCTGAGTGCGGACAGCCGGGCGGCCGGTCGCCTAGATTGGCGTTGTGGCAGCGCGGGCTCGACCCGCGTTGTGGAGGGCGGGCGAGGCCCGTCAGGAACTGTGGACGATGCCCAGGGGGCACAACCCCCTCAGCGGCATCATGTGGAGGAGGCGCTGTGAGCAGCGACCCGTGGGGCCGCGTCGACGAGACGGGCACCGTGTACGTGCGGACAGCCGAGGGCGAGAAGGTCGTCGGATCGTGGCAGGCCGGAACTCCAGAGGAGGCACTGGCTTACTTCGAGCGCAAGTACGAGGGCTTGGTGGTCGAGATCGGCCTCCTCGAGAAGCGGGTGAAGACCACCGACCTCTCGGCGAAGGACGCGACGGCGGCGATCGATCACATCCGCAAGCAGGTCGACGAGCATCACGCCGTCGGTGACCTGGCGGCGCTCGGCACGCGCCTCGACAAGCTCGTCGAGACCGTGGAGTCGCGTCGCGAGGAGCGCAAGGTCCAGAAGGCCAAGCAGACCGACGAGGCCAAGGCGGCCAAGGAGAAGCTGGTCACCGAGGCCGAGTCGCTGGCCGAGAGTGAGCAGTGGCGCTCGGCCGGGGAGCGGCTGAGGGCCCTGGTGGACATCTGGAAGGGCCTGCCGCGGCTCGACCGGAAGTCCGACGACGAGCTCTGGCACCGCTTCTCGCACGCCCGCTCGGCCTTCTCCAAGCGCCGCAAGGCCCACTTCGCCTCGCTGGACGCCCAGCGCGAGGAGGCCCGCAAGGCCAAGGAGAAGCTGGTCGCCGAGGCCGAGTCGCTCTCCAACTCCACCGACTGGGGGGCGACGGCCGCGCGCTACCGCGACCTCATGACGGAGTGGAAGGCGGCGGGCCGCGCCCAGCGCGAGCACGAGGACGACTTGTGGAACCGCTTCCGCGGCGCCCAGGACGTCTTCTTCGCGGCGCGTGGCGAGGTCTTCGCCGAGCGGGACGCGGAGCAGACCGAGAACCTCAAGCTGAAGGAGGAGCTCGCGGTCGAGGCCGAGAAGCTGGTGCCCGTGAAGGACCTGAAGGCGGCCCGTGCGGCCTTCCGTGCCCTGAACGAGCGCTGGGAGGCCATCGGCCACGTGCCGCGCGACGCCCGCCCGAAGGTCGAGGGCCGGATGCACGCGGTGGAGCGGGCGCTTCAGGAGGCCGAGGAGACCGAGTGGCGGCGTACGAACCCGGAGGCACGCGCGCGTGCGGCGGGTCTGACCGGTCAGCTCCAGGACGCCGTCGACAAGCTGCAGAAGCAGATCGACGCGGCCCGTTCGGCGGGCAACGACGCGAAGGCCGACAAGCTCGCCCGTGAGCTCGAGGGCCGTCAGGCGCTGCTCGACCAGGCTCTGAAGGGCCTGGAGGAGTTCGGCGGCTGAGTTTTCCCGTACGAGGAAGGAGGCCCCCGGTACGCATCCGTACCGGGGGCCTCTTCGTGTGCTCCGTTACGGCCTGCGCGCCGAGGTCACCCGGTAGACGTCATAGACGCCCTCCACGCCGCGTACGGCCTTCAGGACGTGCCCGAGGTGCTTCGGGTCGCCCATCTCGAAGGTGAAGCGGGAGGTGGCCACCCGGTCGCGGGAGGTCTGGACTGCGGCGGACAGGATGTTGACGTGCTGGTCCGACAGGACGCGCGTGACGTCCGAGAGGAGCCGGGAGCGGTCCAGCGCCTCGACCTGGATGGCGACCAGGAAGACCGAGGACTGGGTGGGCGCCCACTCGACGTCCAGCATCCGCTCGGGCTGCTGGGAGAGCGAGTCCACGTTGACGCAGTCGGCGCGGTGCACCGATACGCCGCTGCCCCGGGTGACGAAGCCGATGATCGGGTCGCCGGGCACCGGCGTACAGCAGCGGGCGAGCTTCACCCAGACGTCCTCGACGCCCTTGACGACCACGCCGGGGTCGGCGTTGGCACGGCGCTTGGAGCGGCCGCGGGACGGCGGGGTGGTCTCGACGAGGTCCTCGTTGGCGGCCTCTTCGCCGCCGAGGGCCTGGACCAGTTTCTGGACGACGCCCTGGGCCGCGACATGGCCCTCGCCGATCGCCGCGTAGAGGGAGGAGATGTCGGGGTAGCGCATCTCGTGGGCGAGGGTGACGAGCGAGTCGCCGGTGAGGATCCGCTGGATCGGCAGGTTCTGCTTGCGCATGGCCCGCGCGATGGCGTCCTTGCCCTGCTCGATCGCCTCGTCGCGGCGCTCCTTGGAGAACCACGCGCGGATCTTGTTGCGCGCGCGGGGCGACTTGACGAAGCCGAGCCAGTCGCGGGACGGGCCCGCGCCGGCCGCCTTCGAGGTGAAGACCTCCACCAGGTCGCCGTTGTCGAGGGTCGATTCGAGCGGGACGAGCCGCCCGTTGACCCGCGCCCCTATGGTCCGGTGTCCGACCTCGGTGTGGACGGCGTAGGAGAAGTCGACCGGTGTCGCCCCGGCCGGCAGCGCTATGACATCGCCCTTGGGGGTGAAGACGAAGACCTCGTTGCGCGACAGGTCGAAGCGCAGGGACTCGAGGAACTCCGACGGGTCCTCGGTCTCCTTCTGCCAGTCCAGGAGCTGGCGCAGCCACGCCATGTCGTTGAGGTGGTCGTCCTTGCCGGTCTTCTTCGGTACGTCGGTGCGCACCTTGGAGGCACCGGCGACGGCCTCCTGCTTGTACTTCCAGTGCGCGGCGATGCCGTACTCGGCGCGGCGGTGCATGTCGAAGGTACGGATCTGCAGCTCGACCGGCTTGCCGTTGGGCCCTATGACCGTCGTGTGGAGCGACTGGTACATGTTGAACTTCGGCATCGCGATGTAGTCCTTGAACCGGCCGGGGACCGGGTTCCATCGCGCGTGCACGGTGCCGAGGGCCGCGTAGCAGTCGCGGACCGTGTCGACGAGGACACGGATGCCGACCAGGTCGTAGATCTCCGCGAAGTCACGGCCGCGGACGATCATCTTCTGGTAGACGCTGTAGTAGTGCTTGGGGCGGCCGGTGACGGTGGCCTTGATCCGGGCGGAGCGCAGATCGGACTGGACCTCGTCGGTCACTATGGCGAGGTACTCGTCGCGCTTGGGCGCCCGCTCGGCGACGAGCCGCACGATCTCGTCGTACATCTTGGGGTAGAGGATCGCGAAGGCGAGGTCCTCCAGCTCCCACTTGATGGTGTTCATGCCCAGGCGGTGGGCCAGGGGCGCGTAGATCTCGAGGGTCTCGCGGGCCTTCTTCTCCTGCTTCTCCCGCTTGAGATAACGCATGGTGCGCATGTTGTGCAGCCGGTCGGCGAGCTTGATGACCAGGACACGGGGGTCCTTGGCCATGGCGACGACCATCTTGCGCACGGTCTCGGCCTGGGCGGCCTCGCCGAACTTGACCTTGTCCAGCTTGGTGACGCCGTCGACGAGCAGCGCGACCTGGTCGCCGAAGTCGCGGCGCAGGGTGTCCAGGCCGTACTCGGTGTCCTCGACGGTGTCGTGCAGCAGTCCCGCCATCAGCGTCGCCGGGTCCATGCCCAGCTCGGCCAGGATGGTGGTGACGGCCAGGGGATGCGTGATGTACGGGTCGCCGCTCTTGCGCTTCTGGCCGCGGTGCCAGCGCTCGGCGACCTGGTAGGCCCGTTCGATCTGGCGGAGCGTGGCCGTCTCGATCTTGGGGTCGTTGCTGCGGACGATGCGCAGCAGGGGTTCGAGGACCGGGTTGTAGGGCGAGGAGCGCTGCACGCCGAGGCGGGCGAGGCGGGCGCGGACCCGGTTGGAGGAGCCGCCGCCGGTGCGGGCGGCGGAGGCGGGCACGGGCTTGGGGGCGGAGACGGGCACCGGTGCCGGGCTCTGCGCGCGCTCGGGCACCGCCGGCTTCGGCTCGTGCTCCGCGGGCTTGTTCTGGGGCGCGGCGGGACCCGCCGCGGCCTTCTCGGCCTGCTGGTCGTGGTTCGCGGCGGAGAGTGGCTGGGCCTCGTCTGGCAAGAGCGCTCCTCGGGCGGGTCCGGGTCCCCCGGTCAGGCCCGGACATCCCATGGTATCGACCCGCGCGCCCCGCTGCTCACGGGCTGTTGCCAAGGACACGTGGAGGGGGCGCCGAGACCCCTCCACGCGCCCCTGGCGGGCCGCTCGGCTATGCCCATCGGATCAGCGAAGCGCCCTTGATCATGATCTCCTTCTCGGCGGCGACGTTGCCCCACGGCACCTTGATCGACGCGCCCTTGCCGCAGCCCGCGTCGAACCACGCCTTCTTGCCCTGGCTGTCGAATCCCTTGACCTTGACGCAGGCGCTGCCCTTGAAGGCCTTCCAGGAGTAGCCCATCCGCATGCCCGGGGCTCCGAAGTGGCCGCAGCCGTCATGAGCGGTGCTCCACTTCAGCGGGACGCCGCCCGCGTTCTTCCAGCCCACGCAGGTGTTGGCGGTGGGAGCGGCACCGGCCGGGGCCGCGCTCGTGGTCAGCGCCGCGACGGCGAGCAGCGCGGCGAGTGCGGCCTCGCGGGTGAATGTCAGAGGTGTGCGGGTCATGGCTGTCCTTCTGTCCGGATGCCTCGATCGATGGCATCCCCAAGATCCAACCAGGACATCTCCGGAAAAACGGGAAGGGCACCCCGGGAGATCCCGGGGTGCCCCGCCGTATCCGTGGACACGGCCTCAGATCGTGATCAGCGCCTCCAGCGGGGCGCCGCGCAGGGCCGGCTCAAGCCGGGCCCGGCCGGACAGGAAACCCAGCTCCATGAGGACCGCGACGCCCGCGACCTCGGCGCCGGCCCGCCGGATGAGCTCCAGCGAGGCCTCGGCCGTACCGCCGGTGGCGAGGACGTCGTCGATGACCATGACGCGGTCGCCCGCGGCCAGGTCCTCGGCGTGCACCTCGATCTCGGCGGTGCCGTACTCCAGCTCGTACGCCTGGCTGAGGGTCGCTCCGGGGAGCTTGCCCGCCTTGCGTACGGGGATGAACCCCAGGCCGGAGCGGACGGCGACGGGCGCGGCCAGGATGAAGCCGCGCGCCTCCAGACCGACGACCTTCGTCGCGCCGTGCGTCAGGCACAGCTCGGCGAGCTCATGGGTCAGGGCCGTGAACGCCTCCGGGTCCGCGAGCAGCGGCGTGATGTCCTTGAACAGCACACCGGGCTTTGGATAGTCGGCGACGTCCCTGATCCGGCTGAGCAGGAGCTCCCGCGTGGACTCGGTCATCGGCGCTTGCCCGACGGGCGGCCACGGCGGCCGCGCGGGCCGACGACGGCGCCGGCCGCCGCGGGCTCGTCGTCCCCGAACCCGTCCGTGCCGTCCGTACCGTCCGGCGACTCGCCCTTGGCGGCGGCCGCGGCGCGCTTCGCCAGGATGCGCTTCTTGAGCGCCTTCATCTGCGGGTCGCGCTCCTTGAGGTCGGCGACCAGCGGAGTGGCGATGAAGATCGACGAGTACGCACCGGCGGCGAGACCGACGAAGAGCGACAGCGAGATGTCGTTCAGCATGCCGGCGCCGAGGACTCCGCCACCGATGAAGAGCAGACCGGCGACCGGGAGCAGCGCGACCACGGTGGTGTTGATCGAACGGACCAGGGTGCCGTTGATCGAACGGTTGGCGATCTCGCTGTACGTCCACCGGGTCTGCTTGGTGATGTCCTTCGTGCCCTCCTTGAGGGAGTCGAAGACCACGACCGTGTCGTAGAGCGAGTAACCGAGGATGGTCAGCAGACCGATCACGGTGCCCGGGGTGACCTCGAAGCCGACCAGGGCGTAGATGCCGACCGTGATGGTGATGTCGTGGATCAGCGCGACCAGGGCCGCGACGGCCATGCGCCACTCGAAGGCGATGGCCAGGTAGACGACGACCAGGACCATGAAGACGCCGAGGCCCGTCCAGGCCTTGTTGGCGATCTGCTCGCCCCAGCTGGGGCCGACCAGCGCGGAGTTGATCTTGTCCGCCGGGACGCCGAGGTTCTTGGAGAGCTCGGCCTCGATCTGGTTGGCCTTGGCGGTGTCGACCTCGGTGATCTGGATCCGCAGACCGCCGTCACCGAGCTCCTGGACGATGGCCTCGTGGCCCGAGGCCTCGACCGCGAAGTCATGGGCCTGGGAGAGCGAGACCTTGGCCTTCTGGTCGGTCGTGAAGACCGCGCCGCCCTTGAACTCGATACCCATGTTCAGGCCGCTGACCGCCAGACCGAGGATGGCCGTGATGGTGATCAGGATCGAGACGCCGTACCAGATCTTGCGCTTGCCGATGAAGTCGTAGCCGACCTCGCCGCGGTAGAGCCGGGCGCCGAGATTGCCGAGTCGCGACATCTCACGCCTCCTTCGGGTCGGTGGATGCGTTGACACGGCGGGAGCGGCGCAGAGGCGGCTTGGCGCCGAGCCGCTGCGGGTCCAGACCGGACCACGCGTGACCGCTCCCGAAGAACTTCGTACGCGCCATCAGCGTCATCACCGGCTTGGTGAAGAGGAAGACCACGACCACGTCGAGCAGGGTGGTCAGGCCGAGCGTGAAGGCGAAGCCCTGCACCTTGCCGACGGTGACGATGAAGAGCACCGCGGCCGCCAGGAACGACACGAAGTCGGAGACCATGATCGTGCGGCGGGCACGGGGCCAGGCGCGCTCGACGGCCGGACGCAGGGTGCGGCCTTCCCGGATCTCGTCACGGATGCGTTCGAAGTAGACGATGAACGAGTCCGCGGTGATACCGATCGCGACGATCGCACCGCACACCGCGGGCAGATTGAGCGCGAAGCCGATGGCCGGGCCGAGCAGCGCCATGATCGTGTACGTCAGGATCGCCGAGGCGAGCAGGCTCAGCAGCGCGATCAGCGAGAGGCCGCGGTAGTAGACCACCAGGTAGATGACGACCAGGGCGAGACCGATCGCACCGGCGATCAGACCGGCCTTCAGCTGCTCACCGCCCAGCGCGGCGGTGACCGTGTCGACGCTCTGCTCCTGGAAGGTGAGGGGGAGCGCGCCGTAGGACAGGATGTTGCCGAGGTCCTGGGCGGACTGCTGGTTGAAGCTGCCGGAGATCTCCGCGTTCGCGCTGAGCGTCGTACGCACCGACGGGGCCGAGACAACCTCGCCGTCGAGGACGATGGCGAACTGGTTCATCGGCGGCTGCTGCTGCGACAGACGGCCGGTGATCTTCTGGAACTTCTTGGCGCCGCCGTCGGTGAACTCCATCTGGACGATCCACTGACCATTGCGCTGGTCGATGGCGGCCTTGGCGTTGTCGACGTCCTTACCGTCCACCTCGGACGGGCCGAGGATGTACTTCTCCCACTGGCCGATGCCGTTCTTGCCACAGGCGACGGTCGTCTCGGTGGGCTTGGTGCCCTTGCCGGCGGCGGCGCGCTGCTTCGGGTCGGTGCAGTTCAGAGCGGCGAACTGCTGCTCGACCTTGGCGGTGGAGGGGTCCGGCGCCGGGGCCTTGGGGGTCTCCGGCGTCTTCGGCTTGCCCGAGGGGGTGGCACTCGGGGTGGGCGCCTTCTTCAGGGCGTCGGTGACCGCGCGTCCCTGGGTGGTGGCGCTTGCCGTGGGCGTGGCGGAGGTGCCCTTGCCCTTGTCCTTGGCCTTACCGTCGGACGCCGAGGCGCCCGGGGAGGGCTTGGAGCTGGGGCTCGTCGACGGCTTCGGCTTCGGCGCCGGCTCGCTCGCGGCGAGGGTGAGCACCGGGCGGAAGTACAGCTGAGCGGTCTTGCCGACCTGCTCGCGGGCCTGCTTCGCGTTCGTCCCCTTGGGGACGTTCACGATGATGTTCTCCTTGCCCTGCGTCTGGACCTCGGCCTCCGTGACGCCGAGACCGTTGACACGGCGCTCGATGATGCCGACCGCGGTGTTCATGTTGGTCTCGTTGACGGCGGACGGGTCCTGCCCGGGCTCGACCTTCGCCTTGAGCGTGATCGTCGTGCCGCCCGCCAGGTCGATGCCCAGCCGCGGCGTGACATGACCGGACCAGAACATCCCGCCGGTGAGGGCGACCATGGCGATGAGGATCAGTGCCAGGGCACGCCCCGGCCTGCCCTGTCCCCCCGCCGGCCCGCGGCCCTTCTTCGGTGCTGCCACCTTGTCGTTTCTCCCTGTCCAACCGCCCCGCGCCGGGTGTGCGCGGGACGGCCACGAAGTGTTGTGGGGACCTGCCCCCGCAGAGGTAGACACGATCCGGGGACCGCGGGCGCCGGTAGGCGTCCCCGCGGTCCCCGGTCCTGGCTACTTGGCGTCGGTCTCGCCGTCGGCCTTGCCGTCCTTCTTGTCGCCCTCGACGTCCACGACGTCCGCGTCGGCCTTCTTGGTGAGGTCCGGCTTGGCGGCGTCGGCGTCGGCGTCCGCGTCCGTCGCGACGACGGTGTCCTCGGTCAGGGAGGAGACGTCGTCCGGCACGACGGCGTCGTCGCCGACGGAGGCCACCTCGCCGTGCACGATGCGGTTGTACTCGTCGTCGCCGAGTACCGCACCGATGGCGTTCTTGGCGAAGAGCGCGTGGACGGCCGGGGCCAGCTCGAGGAGGACGGTGTCGTCGTTGACCTCCTTGACCGTGGCGTACAGGCCGCCGATGGTGCGGACGCCGGTGCCGGGCTGCATCTCATTGCGCATCTGCGCGGCGGCCTGCTGCTTCTTCTTGGCGGACCGGGTCATCAGGAACATTGCCCCGATGAGCACGATGAAGGGGAGGAGAGTCACGAGGTTCACGGGACGGGGTTTCCTTCGCACGACCGCGAGGAAGCGCGGCCTGATCTTCGGGGGTGGGCACGCCGACCGAGAAGGGCGGCATCGGCGGAGTCTAAGCGAGTCCGCATCGATGGAACAACGCCCAGCATGGCACCGTGGTTCCTCCAACCACGACTCTCCTCGCCCTCAGGCCCCGAACAGGCCGGCTTGTCCCGGTGTCCCCGCGCCGCCACCGGGCCCCCCTTGTGGGGGTACGAGGCCCAGGTGGGCCCAGGCCGCGGGGGTGGCGACCCGGCCACGGGGCGTACGCGCCAGTAGGCCCTCGCGCACCAGGAAGGGCTCGGCGACCTCCTCGACCGTCTCGCGCTCCTCCCCCACCGCCACCGCCAGGGTGGACAGGCCGACCGGTCCGCCGCCGAAGAGCTTGAGCAGGGCCCGCAGGACGGCCCGGTCCAGGCGGTCGAGGCCCCGGCTGTCCACCTCGTACACCCCAAGGGCGGCGGCGGAGATCTCCTGGGTGATGACACCGTCGGCCTTGACCTGGGCGTAGTCGCGGACGCGGCGCAGCAGCCTGTTCGCGATCCGGGGCGTGCCGCGCGAACGGCCGGCGATCTCGGCGGCTCCCGCGGTGTCGATCTCGACGTCGAGCAGGCCGGCCGAGCGGTGGATGACGCGCTCCAGCTCGGTGGGCTCGTAGAACTCCATGTGTCCCGTGAAGCCGAAGCGGTCGCGCAGCGGCGGCGGCAGCAGTCCTGCCCGGGTGGTGGCGCCGACCAGGGTGAAGGGCGGCAGCTCCAGGGGGATGGCGGTGGCGCCGGGGCCCTTGCCGACGATCACGTCGACCCGGAAGTCCTCCATCGCCATGTACAGCATCTCCTCGGCGGGGCGCGACATCCGGTGGATCTCGTCGAGGAACAGGACCTCGCCCTCCTGGAGGGAGGAGAGGATCGCGGCGAGGTCGCCGGCGTGCTGGATGGCCGGGCCCGAAGTGATCCGGATCGGGGCGTTCATCTCCGCCGCGATGATCATGGAGAGGGTGGTCTTGCCGAGGCCGGGGGCACCGGACAGCAGGACGTGGTCGGCGGTGGCGCCTCGGGCGAGGGCCGCCTTGAGGACGAGATCGAGCTGCTCGCGGACCCGCTCCTGGCCGACGAACTCGCCGAGCGACTTGGGGCGCAGAGCCGCTTCTACGGCCTGGTCCTCGCCGTCGGCCACCGCCTCGACCAGGCGGCCGTCCAGGGACTCTTCGGGGCCCGGTGTGGTGTCGTCCCAGTTCACAGCCGGATCACCTCGTGCGGTTCAGGGTCTGGAGGGCGGCCTTGAGGAGCCCGCCGATCTGCGGGGTGCCGCCCTCGGCGACAGCGGCCTCGGCCTGGGGGGCGACAGCGGTCACCGCTTCGTCGGCCTCCCGAGCCGCGTATCCGAGCCCGATCAGCGCGGCGCTCAGCTGATCGCGCCAGGGCGCGGGGCCGGCCGCGGAGGTGCCCTGCTTGCCGATGTGCGCGCCGAGCGGCTCTCCGAGACGGTCCTTCAGTTCGAGGAGGAGCTTCTGCGCCCCCTTCTTGCCGATGCCGGGAACGGCGGTGAGCGCCTTCTCGTCCCCCGAGGCGACCGCGATCCGCAGCGCGTCCGGGGTGTGCACGGCGAGCATGGCCTGGGCGAGCCGTGGGCCGACGCCGCTCGCGGTCTGGAGCAGTTCGAAGATCTGACGCTCGTCGTCGGCGGCGAAGCCGTACAGCGTCAGCGAGTCCTCCCGGACGACCAGGGAGGTGGCGAGCCTGGCGTCCTGACCGATCCTCAGGGTGGAAAGAGTGTTCGGAGTGCACTGGACGGCCATGCCGATGCCGCCGACCTCGATCACGGCCGTCGTCGGGGCGAGCGCGGCGACGGGGCCGCTCACAAAGGCGATCATGCGGAACGGCCTTTCGATGCGTGGGGCGTTGACGCGTGGGGGGTCGATGGGCGGGGGGTCGACGCCTGGGGCCCGGAGGCCGGTCGCGCCGGTGTCTGCCGCACGGCCGCCTGGTGCGCTGCGACGGCCCGCTGGAGGCGGTTCTGCGCGGGAGCCCGCCAGATGTGACAGATGGCGAGGGCGAGGGCGTCCGCCGCGTCGGCCGGTTTGGGCGGGGAGTCGAGCCGCAGCAGCCGCGTCACCATCGCGCCGACCTGCGCCTTGTCGGCCCGTCCGCTGCCTGTGACGGCTGCCTTGACCTCGCTGGGGGTGTGCAGGGCGACCGGGATGCCGCGGCGCGCGGCACAGAGCATGGCGACGGCGCTGGCCTGGGCGGTCCCCATGACCGTACGCACGTTGTGCTGGCTGAACACCCGCTCCACGGCGACGTATTCGGGCCGGTGTTCGTCGAGCCACTGCTCGATGCCCTGCTCGATCGCGACCAGCCGGTGGCCCAACTCGGCGTCCGCCGGAGTGCGCACGACACCGACGCCGAGCATCGTCAGCGGGCGGCCCGCGACGCCCTCGACTACGCCGACACCGCACCGGGTCAGACCCGGATCCACCCCGAGTACGCGCACCCCGCCCCTCCTTTGTTCTTCCCCGGCTACCGCTGGGAGGTGCCCCCAATTCGTGCAGGCTATCGGGTGGCTCTGACAATCGGCGGCACCGACAAAGCGACGGGCCGACGGGGGGTGTCCCGTCGGCCCGTTCGCTGTCAGCCGGTTCAGGCGTCGACCTTCTCCATGACCTCGTCCGAGACATCGAAGTTGGCGAAGACGTTCTGCACGTCGTCGCTGTCCTCGAGCGCGTCGATCAGCTTGAAGATCTTGCGCGCGCCCTCTTCGTCGAGTTCGACCTGCATGGTCGGGACGAAGTTGGCCTCGGCGGAGTCGTAGTCGATGCCCGCCCCCTGGAGCGCGGTGCGGACCGCGACCAGGTCGGTGGCCTCGCTCATCACCTCGAAGGACTCACCGAGGTCGTTGACCTCTTCGGCGCCCGCGTCCAGGACCGCGCCGAGCACGTCGTCCTCGGTCAGCTCGCCCTTCGGGACGATGACGACGCCCTTGCGGTTGAAGAGGTACGAGACGGAGCCCGGGTCGGCCATCGAGCCGCCGTTGCGGGTCATGGCGACGCGCACGTCGGAGGCGGCCCGGTTGCGGTTGTCGGTGAGGCACTCGATGAGCACCGCGACACCGTTCGGTCCGTAGCCCTCGTACATGATGGTCTCGTAGTCGACGCCGCCCGCCTCGAGACCGCCACCGCGCTTGACCGCGGAGTCGATGTTCTTGTTGGGGACGGAGCTCTTCTTCGCCTTCTGGATGGCGTCGAAGAGGGTCGGGTTTCCGTCGATGTCGGCGCCACCGGTGCGCGCCGCCACCTCGATGTTCTTGATCAGCTTCGCGAAGAGCTTGCCGCGCTTGGCGTCGATCACGGCCTTCTTGTGCTTCGTCGTAGCCCATTTAGAGTGGCCGGACATCTGCCTGTCTCCTTCGCGTAACCAATTTCTGAACGAACCCGAGAGATCCTACCGGGATCCGCTCAGGCCGCAGCGCGCACCATGTCGACGAACAGGGCGTGCATGCGGTGGTCACCCGTCAGTTCCGGGTGGAAGGACGTGGCCAGGGCGTTGCCCTGCCGTACGGCGACGACATGGCCCTCGTGCTCGGCGAGGACCTCGACCTGGGCGCCGGTCGATTCGACCCAGGGGGCACGGATGAAGACGCCCTCGACGGGGCCGTCCTCGACGCCGGTGACGTCGACGGCCGCTTCGAAGGACTCGTTCTGCCGGCCGAAGGCGTTGCGGCGGACGATCATGTCGATGCCGCCGAGCGTCTCCTGGCCCGAACGCGGGTCGAGGATCTTGTCGGCGAGCATGATCAGGCCGGCGCAGGTGCCGTAGACGGGCATTCCCGCCGCGATGCGCTCGCGCAGCGGCTGCATCATGCCGAAGATCGTCGCGAGCTTGGACATCGTGGTGGACTCGCCACCGGGGATGACCAGGCCGTCGATCTCGGCGAGCTCCTCGGGGCGCCGGACCGGCCTGGCCACGGCGTCAGCCGAGGCCAGGGCGATCAGATGCTCCCGTACGTCGCCCTGCAGTGCCAGGACGCCAATGACGGGGGTGTTCATGGGTTACCAGCCGCGGTTGGCGTAGCGCTCGGACTCGGGGAGGGTGTCGCAGTTGATGCCGACCATGGCCTCGCCCAGGTTGCGGGACGCGTCCGCGATGATCTTCGGGTCGTCGAAGAAGGTGGTGGCCTTCACGATGGCGGCGGCGCGCTTGGCCGGGTCGCCCGACTTGAAGATGCCGGAGCCGACGAAGACACCCTCGGCACCGAGCTGGCGCATCAGCGCGGCGTCCGCGGGGGTGGCGACACCACCGGCGGAGAACAGCACCACGGGGAGCTTGCCGAGCTCGGCGACCTCCTTGACGAGCTCGTACGGCGCGCGCAGCTCCTTGGCGGCGGCGAAGAGCTCGTTGTTGTCGTAGCCGCGCAGGCGGGCGATCTCGTTCTTGATCTGGCGCAGGTGACGGACGGCCTCGACGACGTTGCCGGTGCCGGCCTCGCCCTTGGAGCGGATCATGGCCGCGCCCTCGGCGATGCGGCGCAGGGCCTCGCCCAGGTTGGTGGCGCCACAGACGAAGGGGGTCGTGAAGGCCCACTTGTCGGAGTGGTTGACCTCGTCGGCCGGGGTGAGGACCTCGGACTCGTCGATGTAGTCGACACCGAGGGACTGCAGGACCTGGGCCTCGACGAAGTGGCCGATGCGGGACTTGGCCATGACCGGGATGGAGACGGCCTCGATGATCTCTTCGATCATGTTCGGGTCGGACATACGGGCCACGCCGCCGTCCTTGCGGATGTCGGCCGGGACCCGCTCGAGGGCCATGACCGCCACGGCGCCGGCGTCCTCGGCGATCTTCGCCTGCTCGGCGTTGACCACGTCCATGATCACGCCGCCCTTGAGCTGCTCGGCCATGCCGCGCTTCACGCGGGCGGTGCCGGTCTCGGGGGTCTGGGGGGTGGTGGGAAGCGTGCTGGACACGGGACGACCTCACTCGTGAGAACGGGGGTTTTACGACACCAGTGAGGAAACAGGCCAGGACCAGTCCACTGCAAGGGCCAATAGCGAGCCGGTGGCTCGTTTTCCGAGGTCAGGGGTGAGGGTCGGCTTCGATTACCGGGTGGTTCAGGGGTTTCAAGGTCATGTTCCGGGGCGGTCCGCCAGGGCGGTGGGGGGTTCGTCGTCCATTTCGAAGGCCAGCGGGAAGGGGGCATGGCCCGCCAGCCGGAACCAGCGGACCTTGCGGTGGCGGCGCAGCGCGCGGGCCGCGCGGACGGCGTCGTTGTGGAAGCGGCGGGCCATCGGGACGCGGCGCACGGCGGCCGCGAGCTCGCCCGCCGCCTCCTCGCCGCCCGGGGCCTCCCGTACGAGCTCCACCTGCTCCGGCTCCCCGAAGACGGCGCGCAACGCCTGGCTGAGCTCGCTCTCGGCGACCTCCCGGTGGTCCTCCTCGGCCTGGCGTGCGGCGTGCGCGGCCTGGTAGAGCACGATGGATGCGGCCGGGTCGAGGACGCCGGAGGTGGCCAGTTCCTGGGTGACCGAGGCGCGGCGTACGAGCTGGGCGTCGAGCGCGGCACGGGCCGCGTCGATCCGGGCGTGGAGCCGGTCGAGCCGCCCGGCGGTCCAGCTCAGATAGAGGCCGATCGCGAACAGGCCGACGATGATCCAGATGAGAGTTGCGGTCACGGGCGCACAGGCTACCGGCCAGATCAGCGGGTGCGCCGGGGGCGGCGGGTACGGGGGCGGCGGGGGCCGGGGCCCGGACCTCGCGGTCGCCGGGCAGAACACGGGGTGCGCCGGGGGACGGCGGGGCCTCGGGCGCGGGGCAGATCAGCCGGTGCGCCGGGGCGTGGCCTCGCGCGCCGGGGCGGACCCCGCGGTCACGAGCGCACAGCTATCGGGCAGAACAGCGGGTGCGCCGGGGGCGGCGGGCTCGGGCGCGGGGCAGATCAGCCGGTGCGTCGGGGGCCGGACTTCACCGTCACGGGGACCAGCCACCCGGCGGGTGGCCCCGGCCCTGGCGACCGACCGGGCGGGCGGTGCCGCTCCCCGCTGGATGGACGCGGCCGGGCTCCCACTGGGGGCGGTCCCCCTACGCGCCGTTCCCCTTCCGCGCGAGGCTTCCGTTCCAGCGTCCGCCCCACGGCGCCCGCAGGCCCGTGCGCTCGTCCTCCGCCACCGACGCCGCGCCGTCCGTCACCGTCTCGTACACCGCCAGGATGTCCGCACCCACCGTCGACCAGTCGAAGCGCCGGACGTGCGCGCTGCCCCGCGCGCGCAGTTCCTCGCGGCGCGCCGGGTCGCCCAGGAGCCGGATCGCCCCCGTGGCCAGGGCGTCCGCGTCCTCGTTGGCGAAGAGTTCGCCGGCGCCGCCCTGGTCGAGGACCTGCGCGAAGGCGTCCAGGTCGCTGGCGAGGACCGGCGCGGCGGCCGAGAGGGCCTCGACGAGGATGATGCCGAAGCTCTCGCCGCCGGTGTTCGGCGCCACGTACACGTCGACGCTGCTCAGCAGCCTGGCCTTGTCCTCGTCACTGATCATTCCGAGGAACTCGACGCGGGAGCGCATCTCCTTGGGGAGGGAGGCGACCGCCTCCTCCTCGTCGCCGCGGCCGGCCACCAGGAGCCGGGCGTCGGGCCGTTCGGCGAGGATCTTGGGCAGGGCGTGCATGAGGACCGGCAGGCCCTTGCGCGGTTCGTCGATCCGGCCGATGAAGCCGAGCGTGCCGCCCTGCCACTCGGCCTTGGGCTCGGCCTCGGCGAAGAAGTCGACATCGACGCCGTTGGGGATGACGACCGCGTCACCGCCCAGGTGCTCGACCAGCGTCCGGCGCGCGTACTCGCTGACCGCGATCCGCGCGCTGATCTTCTCCAGCGCGGGCTGGAGGATCGGGTACGCGGCGATCATCGCCCGCGAGCGCGGGTTCGAGGTGTGGAAGGTCGCGACGATCGGGCCCTGCGCCGCCCAGCAGGTGAGCAGCCCGAGCGACGGGGAGGTCGGCTCGTGGATGTGGATCACGTCGAAGGTGCCGTCGTGGAGCCAGCGCCGCACCCGCGCGGCGGAGAGGAAACCGAAGTTGAGCCGGGCGACCGAGCCGTTGTACGGGACGGGGACGGCCCGGCCCGCCGAGACGACGTACGGCGGCAGCGGGGTCTCGTCGTCCGCGGGGGCGAGGACGGAGACCTGGTGGCCGAGCCCGATCAGATGCTCGGCGAGGTCCCGGATGTGGAACTGGACGCCGCCCGGCACGTCCCAGGAGTAGGGGCAGACGATGCCGATCTTCACGGACGCCGCTCCTCCAGGTCCGCGAGCCACAGTCGCTGGAGCATGTGCCAGTCCTCCGGGTGTTCGGCGATTCCGGTGGCGAAGGCGTCGGCCAGCGCCTGTGTCATGGAGGCCGTCCGCTCGGTCCTGTCACCTGTCTCGGGGACGTCGACGGGCGGGTGGATCCGCCCCTTCATGACCGCCGACTCGTCGTACCAGAGCGTCACGGGCAGCAGCAGCGCGCCCGTCTGCTGGGCCAGCAGCGCCGGTCCCGCCGGCATGCGCGCGGTGTCGCCGAAGAACTTCACCTCGACCCCCGAGGCGGACAGATCCCGGTCGGAGACCAGGCAGACGAGGCCACCGGCGCGCAGCCGGCGCGCCAGCGTCCCGAAGGCGGCGCCTCCGGTGTGCGGCAGCACCTCCATGCCCAGGGATTCCCGGTAGGCCACGAACCGGTCGTAGAGCGTCTCGGGCTTGAGCCGCTCGGCGACCGTCGTGAACGGCACTCCGAGGGAACGGGTGACCCAGACGCCCGCGAGGTCCCAGTTGGCCAGGTGGGGCAGCGCGAGGACCACGCCGCGGCCGGACGCGAGGCCGTCCTTCAGGTAGTGGACGTCCTTCACGTCGAAGCCGGCGGAGACCCGCTCCGCGCTCCAGGACGGCAGCCGGAAGGACTCCATCCAGTACCGCATGTACGAGCGCATGCCGGCCTTGGAGAGCTCGGCGAGCCGCTCGGGCGTGGCGTCCGGGACCACGCGCGCGAGGTTGGACTCCAGCCGCAGCACGCTCTTGCCGCGCCGCTTCCAGGCGGTGTCGGCGATGCGCCGGCCGAGTCCGGCCGCGACGGGCTCGGGAAGCTTTTTCACGGCGCTCCAGCCGAGCCCGTACAGGGCGTCGGTGAGCCTGTCCTTCACACCGCTCACGAGGTCGCCCCGGTTCCCCTGGAGGCGGCGTCCGCCTCGGCCGACTCCCGGCGCACGGTCACGACCCGCTGTCCGAGGGTGACGGCGCTGCCGATGGCCACGATCCACAGGGCGATGGGCAGCAGGATGTCGATGCCCGGCACACCGAAGCCGTGGAGTCCGGCGAGGCCGGCCGCGACCAGCGAGATCACCAGTCGCTCGGCGCGCTCCACCAGTCCGTTGACCGCGACCGGCAGGCCAATCGATTCGCCGCGCGCCTTGGTGTACGAGACGACCTGGCCGCTGGCCAGGCAGAAGATGGCCACCGCGCACAGAATGTTGTCATCGCCCGTGCCGGCGTACCAGAGCGCGAAACCGCCGAAGATCGCCCCGTCGGCGACCCGGTCGAGCGTCGAGTCCAGGAACGCGCCCCAGCGGCTGGAGATCCCGGCCTGCCGGGCCATGTTCCCGTCGACCAGGTCCGAGAAGACGAAGAGGGTGATGACGATCGTGCCCCAGAAGAACTCTCCCCGCGGGAAGAAGACCAGCGCACCCGCCATCACCCCGGCCGTACCGATGAGCGTGACCGCGTCCGGACTGACCCCTCGTCGGAGCAGAAACGCGGCGAACGGTGTGAGGACACGCGTAAAAAACGCACGCGCGTACTTGTTCAGCATGGCCTTCCCGAGGGTCGGTGGCCGGGCGGCCCCAATGGCCTCCGGCTGGCCCATCGTAGCCAGGACGTCGGGGCTCCAGTGCCGGGCACCCGGCCGGTCGCGTCCCGTCCGGCGGATGGCCGTGGTCACGTACGACGTATGGACGCACCGTGACGGCAATGCGAAGCTCGAAGGACGACCGCGGGCATCGTCGGAGCCGCCGCGGATGCTCCCCCTCGCCCGCGCCCCCACTCCTCTCCTCACCGTGTGATCGGATCGGGACATCGGAGGGCAAGAATCATGGGCGAAAAGGCGCACGCACACCCCGGGGCCGCCGGCAGGGCCACAGCGGCCGACCGGCCCTCGGCGGTACGGAACGTGGTGCTGGTCGGCCACAGCGGTTCGGGAAAGACGACTCTGGTCGAGGCCCTCGCGTTGACCGCTGGAGCGGTCAACCGGGCGGGCCGAGTCGAGGACGGCGGCACGATCTCCGACTACGACGAGATCGAGCACCGTCAGCAACGCTCCGTACAGCTGTCCCTCGTCCCCGTCGAATGGGGCGGGTACAAGATCAACCTCTTGGACACTCCCGGATACGCCGACTTCGTCGGTGAGCTGAGGGCCGGTCTGCGTGCGGCGGACGCGGCCCTTTTCGTCGTCTCGGCCGCCCAGGAGGCCGACGCCGTGGCGGGGGCCACCCGCATGGTCTGGGAGGAGTGCGCGGCGGTCGGGATGCCGCGCGCCATCGTGGTGACCCATCTGGACACCGCGCGCACCGGCTTCGACGAGCTCACCTCGGTCTGCGGCCGGATCTTCGGCGGCGACGACCCGGACGCCGTGCTGCCGCTGTACCTGCCGGTGCACGGTGCCGAGGCGGCCGACGGGCACGCCCCCGCCACCGGCCTCGTCGGCCTGCTCACGCGCAAGATCTTCGACTACTCGTCGGGGTCGCGGACGGAGAACGCGCCGGACTCCGGTCAGGAGTCACTGATCCAGGAGGCACGCAGCAGGCTCATCGAGGGGATCATCGCCGAGAGCGAGGACGAGTCCCTGATGGACCGCTATCTCGGCGGCGAGGAGATCGATCTCAAGACCCTCGTCGACGACCTGGAGAAGGCCGTCGCGCGGGGCACGTTCCATCCCGTCCTGGCGGCCGCGCCGGCCTCCGACGGCGGAAAGCAGGGCCTGGGGACCGTCGAGCTCCTGGAGCTGATCACGGGCGGTTTCCCCACGCCGCTGGAGCGGCAGGCGCCGGCCGTCACCACTCCCAAGGGCGCTCCGCGCCCGCCGATCAGCTGCGACCCGGACGGTCCGCTGGTGGCCGAGGTGGTCAAGACGGCCTCGGACCCCTACGTCGGGCGGATCTCGCTGGTGCGGGTCTTCTCCGGCACGCTGCGTCCCGACGAGACGGTCCATGTCTCCGGGCACGGCCTTGAGGACCGGGGTCATGAGGACCACGACGTCGAGGAGCGGGTCGGCGCGCTGTCGGTCCCCTTCGGCAAGCAGCAGCGCGGCCTGAACGCGTGCATCGCCGGTGATCTCGCCTGTGTCGCCAAACTGGGCCGCGCGGAGACCGGCGACACGCTCTCCGCCAAGGACGATCCGCTGCTGATGGAGCCCTGGTCGATGCCGGAGCCGCTGCTGCCGCTCGCCATCCAGGCGCACAGCAAGGCCGACGAGGACAAGCTCTCCCAGGGCCTCGCGCGACTGGTCGCCGAGGACCCGACGATGCGTCTGGAGCAGAACCAGGACACGCATCAGGTGGTGCTGTGGTGCCTGGGCGAGGCCCATAGGGACGTGACGCTGGAGCGCTTGCGCAGCCGGTACGGAGTCCAGGTCGACGCCGTCCCGCACAAGGTGTCGCTGCGGGAGACGTTCGCGGGAGCCTCGGCGGGGCGCGGCCGGCATGTGAAGCAGTCCGGCGGCCACGGCCAGTTCGCGATCTGCGAGATCCAGGTGGATCCGCTGCCGCCCGGGTCGGGACTCGAGTTCGTCGACAAGGTGGTCGGCGGGGCGGTGCCGCGGCAGTTCATCCCGTCCGTGGAGAAGGGCGTGCGGGCCCAGGCGGCCCGTGGGGTCGCGGCCGGATATCCGCTGGTGGACGTGCGCGTGACGCTGCTGGACGGCAAGGCCCACTCGGTGGACTCCTCCGACGCCGCGTTCCAGACGGCGGGCGCGCTGGCACTGCGCGAGGCGGCCGCCGAGGCGCGGATCAGTCTGCTGGAGCCGGTGGTCGAGGTGCGGGTACTGGTGCCGGACAGCTATGTCGGCCCGGTGATGAGCGATCTGTCGGGGCGGCGCGGACGCGTCGTCGGCACGGAACAGGCGGGCCCGGGGCGCACGCTCGTCCGGGCGGAGGTGCCGGAGATCGAGATCGGCCGGTACGCCGTGGACCTGCGGTCCATCTCTCACGGCACCGGGCGCTTCGACCGTTCGTACGCCCGGCACGAGCCCATGCCGCCCCAGCTGGCCGACAAGATCCGCGAACAGGCCGAGAAAGGCTCATAGTTGAGAGGCCGTCCGGAAACCGCCCGCCCAACCGTCTTGCGGACGGGCGGTATTCGGCCGGTCGGGGCGGGGGCGCGCGCCCCGCTTTTCCCTACCACCTGACGCGCCCGCCGCTCCCCCGATACGCTGGGGTGCCCAGCTCAGAAGGTGTGCGGGGCGCGGTGGTGGGGAACAGGCCGCAGAGCGGAGTACTCGCGTGGCAACGCGGCGATGGGGGCGCAGTTGAGTTTCGACGGATTCGGTCCCGGGGCGCAGATCCCCCTGCAGGGCTCGGACGGGCAGACGGCGGCGACCCATGCGCTCGCCTCCGCCGCGTACCGCGACGGCCCGGCCGACGAGATACTCAAGGCGAACAACGAGTGGCACGAATCCACGCTCAAGAAGGGCAAGTTCGCCCTCTTCAGGCCGGACCTCGGAGAGGCGTTCTCCCGGGCCGTGCAGGTGCGGATGCTGGGCGGCGCCCGTAAGCCGCTCATCCAGTCCTTCGGAACCGAACCGCAGCCGGTCGTCGAGCACTGCCTGGCCGCCACCGGGATCCGCAAGCAGCGTGACACCCGGCTCACCCTGGTGACGCTCTTCTTCGGCGTGCTCTTCCTGCCCGGGCTGCTGCTGTGGCTCGGCATCTTCCAGCTGCGCCGGATGATCGCCGGCGCCTCCGACCGGCGTGCGGGGGCCCTGGGGACGATTCTGCTGGCGGGCTTCGGCATCCTCGCCGTGATCTTCATGATCAAGCTGCCCTTCAGCGGGCTGCTCTCGATATACCTGCGCGCCATGATGGTCGCCCCGGTCCTCGGCTGGGTGCTCGCCAAGCGGATCTGCGAATCGACCGCGCAGGACCTGCGCGCCCGCTGGGACTCGCTGCTCAGCGGCGGCGGCGTCGGCGCGAAGATCCCCGAGGCCGTGCCGCAGGACCCGAACCAGACGGCCGCCGAGGAGCTGCGCCAGTCCCTGGAGAAGCTCACCGCGGAGCAGCAGTCCAATGTCGTCTTCTACGCGGGGCCCAAGGGAATACTGGGCATGGGCACCCGCTGGGGCAGCTGGCACCTGGCCGAGGAGCTCGTTCCCCAGGCGGGCCGGGAGATCCATGACTTCCGCAGCTGGGACGTCATCCGGCCGATCCACGACCAGTTGAAGATGCTGGAGCGCGGCTCCCTCAAGACCGGCTTCCCCAAGCCGGTGGTCAAGCACTGGATCGTGGCGCCGGTGGGCGAGGGGGCCGCGGAGGTCGCCCGCCCCGAGGGCGAGAACATCGTCACGTTCCAGGTCAAGCCGCACGAGATACAGCGCATCTGCAACGACCAGCAGTTCGGCAGCGGCAACCGCCACTACCTGGGGGTGCAGTTCACCCTCTGGGACGGCCAGCTGGTCCTCACCATGATGATCACGGTGACGTCGCTGCTGCACACGCTCCGTATCGAGGTGACGGGTCACGCGCTCGGCCCGGTGCATCCCCTCTTCACCACCAAGCCGAAGCCGAACACCAAGGAGATCAGCAAGACGGTCCGGTTCTGGGAGACCAAGGAGATAACGCTGCCGCTCATCACGACGGACGAGGTCGTCCGTCTCGCGGTCCGCGCCCCGCTCACCTGGTTCCCGCCGGTGCTGGACTTCCTCGGCGGCAAGCTCGTCCTGCCCGAGCCCTTCGGACTGCGGCACGCCTGGGCCGACAAGCCCTGGCGTCACCGCTTCATGGCCGATGACGCGATCCGCGCGGCGACGCCCGTGATGCGGGCCGTCCACGCCGCGACGATCAAGGTGCTCGACGAGCACGGCGTGGACACCGAGCGCTTCAGCAACCGCTCCCTCGTCCTGAGCGGGTTCGTCCAGGACCCGACCCCGAAGAAGGCCGACTCCTACGACGCCTGAGCCGCGCGAGCCCGAACCGCGCGGAGCCGCCCGGGCCTGAGCCCGGGGCGGCTCCGCGCGGCTCTAGGTGGCCGGCCAGGCGTCGGCGAGCATCTTGCGGGTGTCCGCGAGCAGTTGCGGAAGCACCTTGGTGTGGCCGACGACCGGCATGAAGTTGGTGTCGCCGCCCCAGCGAGGCACGACGTGCTGGTGCAGATGGGCGGCGATTCCGGCGCCGGCCACCCCGCCCTGGTTCATGCCGATGTTGAATCCATGTGCCCCGGAGGCCGTCCGCAGCGCGGTCATCGCGTACTTGGTGAACGCGGCAAGCTCCACCGTCTCCGCGTCGTCCAGCTCCGTGTAGTCGGCGACATGGCGGAAGGGCACCACCATCAGGTGGCCGCCGTTGTACGGGTAGAGGTTGAGTACGGCGTACACCTTCTCGCCGCGGGCGATGACCAGCCCGTCCTCGTCCGACATCGCCGGGATCGTGCAGAACGGACAGCCGTCGTCAGCCCCGGGCCCGGTGGGCTTGTTCTCGCCCTGGATGTACGCCATCCGATGGGGCGTCCAGAGGCGCTGGAACGCGTCCTGCGTCCCCACTCCGATCTGCTGCTCCGGCTCAATCGTCATGCTGTGCAGCATATTGCTTCGCCCGTTCGGAGCGTGTCGCCGGGGCGGCCGATCAAGGCGTCCGGCGATGCTGACGTGATGACCGACAGCGGTGGGACCCCTCAGGAGCGCTGGGAGCGCCGCAGCGAGCTCCCGCTGGCGGTGGCGTCGCTGCTGTTCCTCGCCGGGTACGCGGTCCGTGTGCTCGCGCACGGTCTCCCCGAGGGATGGCGGGACGTGTGCCTGGCGGTCACGCTCGGCGCCTGGGCGGTCTTCGCGGTGGACTACGCGGTGCGGCTGCGGCTCAGCGGCGAGGGCCCGGGGTTCGTCCACCGGCACTGGCTGGACACCGTGGTGCTCGTCCTGCCGCTGCTGCGGCCGGTGCGGATGGTCCGGCTGTACGAGAGGGTCCAGCGCCATCGGGAGCGGCCGCGCCTGAGCCTGCACGCGCGCGTGATCGTGTACGCGGGGGTGACGGTGACCCTGCTCGGCTTCGCCGGGGCGCTGAGCGTCTACCACGTGGAGCACGCGGCGCCGGGCGCCACCGTCCGTACCTTCGGGGACGCGGTGTGGTGGACCTGCTCGACGCTCGCGACGGTGGGATACGGGGACGTGGCGCCGGTGACGCCGCTCGGCCGGGTGGTCGCGGTGGGCCTGATGGGGTGCGGTCTGGCGCTGCTGGGGGCGGTGACCGGATCGTTCTCGTCGTGGCTGCTGCAGACGTTCACACGTGAGGACGAGAAGAGGCCCCCGGGGAGCTCCCCGGGGGCCTCGTGAAGCGTCGGCGGATCAGACCTGGACGCGGTCCTCGACGATCTTGGCGATCTTGGCGATGGCCTCGTCGACCGGGACGCCGTTCTCCTGCGAACCGTCGCGGTAGCGGAAGGAGACCGCGCCTGCGGCCATGTCCTCGTCGCCCGCGATGATCATGAACGGGACCTTCTGCTTCTGGGCGTTGCGGATCTTCTTCTGCATCCGGTCGGAGGACGCGTCGACGTCCACACGGAGCCCCTGGGCCTTCGCCTTGGCGGCGAAGCCCTGGAGGTACTCGACGTGCGCGTCGCCGATCGGGATGCCGAGCGCCTGGACCGGGGCCAGCCACACGGGGAAGGCGCCCGCGTAGTGCTCGAGGAGCACCGCGAAGAAGCGCTCGATGGAGCCGAACAGGGCGCGGTGGATCATGACCGGGCGCTGCTTGGTGCCGTCGGGGCCGGTGTACTCCAGGTCGAAGCGCTCCGGCAGGTTGAAGTCCAGCTGGACCGTCGACATCTGCCAGGTACGGCCGATGGCGTCCTTGGCCTGGACGGAGATCTTCGGGCCGTAGAACGCGGCGCCGCCCGGGTCGGGGACCAGCGGCAGGCCCTGCTTCTCGGCCACCTGCCGCAGCGTCTCGGTGGCCTCCTCCCAGACCTCGTCCGAGCCGACGAACTTCTCCGGGTCCTTGGTGGACAGCTCCAGGTAGAAGTCGGTCAGACCGTAGTCGCGCAGCAGGTCGAGGACGAAGGTGAGCGTCTTGTCGAGCTCGTCCGCCATCTGCTCCTTGGTGCAGTAGATGTGCGCGTCGTCCTGGGTGAAGCCGCGGGCCCGGGTCAGACCGTGCACGACGCCGGACTTCTCGTACCGGTACACGGTCCCGAACTCGAAGAGACGCAGCGGCAGTTCACGGTACGAGCGGCCGCGCGCGTCGAAGATCAGGTTGTGCATCGGGCAGTTCATGGGCTTGAGGTAGTAGTCCACGCCCTCGTCGAGCTGCATGGGGGGGTACATGCCCTCGGCGTACCAGTCCAGGTGGCCCGACTTCTCGAACAGCTTGCCCTTGGTGGCGTGCGGCGAGTACACGAACTCGTAGCCGTGCTCCTCGTGCCGGCGGCGCGAGTAGTCCTCCATGACCCGGCGGATGATGCCGCCCTTGGGGTGGAAGACCGCGAGGCCGGAACCGACCTCGTCGGGGAAGGAGAAGAGGTCCAGCTCGTTGCCGAGCTTGCGGTGGTCGCGCTTCTCGGCCTCGGCGAGGAAGTCCAGGTGCGCCTTCAGCTCGTCCTTCGACGGCCATGCGGTGCCGTAGATGCGCTGGAGCATCGGGTTCTTCTCGCTGCCCCGCCAGTAGGCGGCGGCGTTGCGCATCAGCTTGAAAGCCGGGATGTTGCGGGTGGTGGGCAGGTGCGGACCGCGGCAGAGGTCCTTCCAGCACAGGTCACCGGTCTTGGCGTCCAGGTTGTCGTAGATGGTCAGCTCGCCGCCGCCCACCTCGACGTTCGCGCCGTCGTCGGTCGACGCGGAGCCCTTGATGCCGATGAGCTCCAGCTTGTACGGCTCGTCCGCGAGCTCCTCGCGGGCGGCGTCGTCGGTCACCACGCGGCGCGAGAAGCGCTGGCCGCGCTTCTGGATCTCCTGCATCTTCTTCTCGACGGCCTTGAGGTCCTCGGGCGTGAACGGCTTCTCGACGTCGAAGTCGTAGTAGAAGCCGTCCTTGACCGGCGGGCCGATGCCGAGCTTGGCCTCGGGGAAGAGCTCCTGCACGGCCTGGGCCATGACGTGCGCGGTGGAGTGGCGCAGGATGTTGAGACCGTCCTCGGAGGAGATCTCGACGGGCTCGACCTCCTCGCCGTCCTTCACCTCGTACGCGAGGTCCTTCAGCTCACCCGCGACGCGCGCGGCGACGATGGAGCGCTCGCCGGCGAAGAGCTCGGCCGCCGTAGTCCCCGTCGTCACCACGCGCTCTTCCCGCTCGGAATCGCGATGGATGATCACACGGACGTCTGACACCGGTCTCTCCTGACTGAAGGGAAGCGCCGCATCACGTAGTGCGGACGCAATACGTCATGTTACCGAGCCGCCGGGGGCGCTCGCGAAACGGTTTCCGCTCCCTCCGGGTCCGGTCAGTCGCCGGGCCCGCACGCCTCCTCGAAGAAGTCCAGGTTCTCCTGGAGCGACTTCATCAGCCGGTCCCGCTCCGCCTCGTCCACCTGCACCGGCACCACTCCCGACGCGTCGGTGAGCCGCCGGAAGCCGCCCCGGCTCTCCAGCCGCCCGACGACGCGAATGGGCAGCCCGACCAGATGGGCGTGGCCGGCCGTGCGATAGGACTCCTCGTCGAGCGCCACCCGCACGTGCGCCACCTCCGCGCCGCCGAGCACCCTCAGCCGTACGGTTCCCCGGCCGCGCGGCCCGGCCCTGCGCATCCGCACCACCGCGCCCGTGATCCGGACCGGCACGGACGGCTCGCCCATGAGGTAGCGGGCCCCCGCCTCGCGCAGCGCGGGCAGGTCCCCGGGGGAGAACTCCACCGGCTCGGGCCGGGCCGCGCACCCCTCGGGCACTCCGGCGGCCGGGGCCCACCGCAGGGCGATCCTGGCCCCCTCGGCGCCGCGCACGAGGGCGATGAGCGCCTCCGTCAGTTCACGGCTCGCGCCCGCCTCGACGGCGGCGTCGAAGGCCTCCATGCCGCCGGTCGCCCGCTGGTAGTCCGCGGCCTCACGGACCGCGTAGAGCGCGCGGTAGAGCCGCGCGGTGACCGTCCGGCCCGGGTCGACCGGCACGAACGCGGTGAGGCCGCGCCCGCCGGACGCGGAGCCGACCAGGACGCCGTCGAGCGAGGCCTGGGCCTGTCGCCGGTGGCGTGCTCCGTAGTACCCGGCGCGTGCGCGGGCGGCCAGCGCGCCGGCCAGGAGCAGTTGTCTGGCCGCCGACCTGAACTGCTCCTGCACCACCCAGGGGATCTCGCCGGAGGGCCCCTGTGGCACATCGCGCCACCAGCGGATCTCGTCGCTGGGCACGGTCAGTCCGACCAGGACGTCACGGGCGGAGGGCGCGGAGCTGCGCGCGAGCGCGGTGAGGGCCTCGCCGAGCAGGTCCTCGCAGTCCGGAAAGGCACTGCTCTCGGGCACGAGCAGACTCGGGCCGCCCGCGGCGGGCCCGGGCGGTGTCCAGCGCGTGTACCGCCCGGCGGCCCCTCCGCGCCGGCGCCAGCCGTGCCGGTCGAGGAGCGCGCCGAGGACGCGCGGGTCGACGCGCGCGGGGTCGGGAGAGCCGCCGGCGTCGTGCCAGCGGTCCGGAACACCGCCCGCGGCGCGCGGGCGCGCCTCGGGCGGAAGCTCCGGATTGACGGGTGGTTCGTCGATCGGCCGGTGCATCAGGGTCTCCCTCCCGCCCCGACCCGGGACATGATCTCGCAGAGCGCCCGGTCGTCGAATATCCGCGAGGTCGGAATGCGCACGGTGGTCCTGCGCCTGCCCGTCACCGGGTGGCCTGCCAGGTTGATCCAGTAGCAGCAGTGCCGCAGGTCGAGCCCGTCGTGGCCGGCCCGCAGCCACTCGTCCTGGGTCCTGGGCACGAGCATCACGACCAGGATCTTGTGCACCGCGACGGGGCTGCGGGCCAGCTTCACCAGGTGGTCGTTGTCGAGGGTGAAGGAGAACGCGGCCCCGGGCGGGTTCGGCGGAATCTGGTACGTGCACTTGAGCTGGACCTTGATGGTGACTTCGTCGTCGACCGTGTGCCCGGGAGCGCTGTGGCTCACGTGCCAGTCGATGCCGTTGTCCGGAAACGGCTGCGCGAGAGAACATCCCGCGGCGGCCGCGACCGCGTGCAGATAGCCCACTTGGAAGGTCTCCATGCAGGCGGTGGTGGCGAGCGCTCCGCGCAGCGGTACGACCCGCTGGGGTAGCAGCCCCCCGGATTCGGGCTGCGCGAGTGCCATGGCTCCCCGTGCCTTCCGGGCTGTGCCGATCGGCTTCCCGTTGGTGCGTGTGGCGACGGGGTGTCAACTCTCTTGCCCGTCATCTGTGTTGTCACCGCCCGGCGTACGGCGCAAACAGGCCGGGTATCACCGATTCGGGCAGGGGGATCACGCCATCTGCCAGTCAGGTGCGAGGAGTTCGGCGATGACGCTCTGGTACGAGGGGCCCTTGGCCGCATTCGACACGGAAACCACAGGAGTTGACGTCGAGGAGGACCGGATCGTTTCGGCCGCCCTCGTCGTCCAGGACACGGCGGGCGGGCGCGCCCGGGTCACCCGCTGGCTGGTCAACCCGGGAGTGCCCGTACCGCCGGGGGCCACCGAGATACACGGACTGACGGACGATCACCTGCGGCGCAACGGACGGTGGCCGTCGCCGGTGATGGAGGAGATAGCCCGGGGACTGGCCGAGCAGTGCGCGGCCGGCCGGCCGCTCGTGGTGATGAACGCGCCGTTCGACCTGACGCTCCTCGACCGTGAACTGCGGCGCCACCGGGCGTCGTCGCTGGCCCGCTATCTGGAGAACGTCCCGCTGTGCGTGCTCGACCCCCGGGTCATGGACAAGCATCTGGACCGCTACCGCAAGGGCCGGCGCACCCTCACGGATCTGTGCGCGCAGTACGGCGTGGTGCTGGACGGCGCGCATGACGCGGCGGCGGACGCCACGGCGGCGCTGGAGGTCGTCCGAGCGGTGGCGCGACGGTTCGCGTCCCGGATGGAGCGGCTGTCCCCGGCGGAGCTGCACACCCTGCAGGCGGTGTGGCACGCGGCGCAGGCCCGGGGCCTGCAGGCGTGGTTCGCGCGCAACGGATCACCGGAGGCGGTCGACCCGGCCTGGCCGCTGCGGCCCGAACTCCCGGCGGCGGCCGCCTGAGCGTGCCCGACCCGACCACGACACGGCCGAAGGGCCGTTCCATGCGGAAGGGCCGGTCCGCGTGATGCGGACCGGCCCTTTCCCGGTGGGCGATACTGGGTTCGAACCAGTGACCTCTTCGGTGTGAACGAAGCGCTCTCCCACTGAGCTAATCGCCCGGGAACGGGTTGAACCATACAGCCCCCGGCGGGCTTCCTTCAAACCGATCGCAGGTGGGCCGCCAGTCCGCGGCGGCCGGCGCGCATCATCAGGGTGTGGTTGGCGGTGAACACGGGCCGCCCGGGCACGGCGAGGCGCCGCATCAGGGGCTTGCGCACCTCCACCTCCTGCTCGAAGAGAGCCCGGGTGCCCGCGCCGCAGGGGGTCACGGTCCAGCGGGCCCACCCCTCGAGGTCCCCGGTGAGCCCGATCTCCAGGACACCCGCGGCCGGGTCGTGACGCCGCGCGGTCGCGGTGACGACGAGGTCGTACGGGAGGAGCGAGCGGAATCGGGCGGTACCGGTCCGGTCGTCGACGCGGGTGACCTCGCGGACCTGGGGCCACCAGCGGGGGTACTCCTCGGTCCGTTCGAGCGCCGCGAGGACGGCGCCGGGCGGCGCGGCCAACTGCCAGACGCTGCGGAAGCGGTATCGGCACCAGTCCATGCGGCCAGTGTGACCCGGTGGGGCGTACTCACACGCGATCTGAGTACGCGCGCCCATACCGTCGCGGTGTGGCGGGGGACACACTCCAGGCATGGTCAATGCCCTGCCGCCCGCCGAGGAGCTGACGCTCGTCGACCGGGAGCTGTCCCAACTCGACGCCCGCCGGTCCCATTTGCTGGCGCGCCGCGCCTGGCTGCTCCAGGTTCTGCACCCGCCCGTCGCGCCCGTTCCCGGTCCGCAGTGGCAGCCGGGTCCACCGCGGCCCGGTCCGGACGCCTCCCCGCCGAGCGTGCAGAACGTGCTGCTCGTGCTCGGTGGGATTCTGCTGACGGTCGCCGCCCTCGCCTTCACGCTGGTCAGCTGGGGCCACATGGGCATCGGCGGCCGCTCGGCGGTCCTCGGCCTGGTGACGGCCGCCGCCCTCGCGGCGCCGGTCGTGCTGCTGCGCCGGGGCCTGGCCTCGACGGCCGAGTCGGTGGCGGCCCTGGGGCTGGTCCTGACCGTGCTGGACGCGTACGCGCTGCACCGGGTCGCGCTGCCGGAGGCCGACGGCGTGGGTTACACGGCCGTGGCGTCCGCCGTGCTCGCGGGCCTGTGGACGGTGTACGGGTCGGCTCTCGACCGGCTCCGCATCCCGCTGCCCGTCGCCGTCGTCGCCGCTCAACTGCCGCTGCCGCTCTGGGCGCTCGCCGTGGACGCGAATGCCCTGACGGTGGGCTGGGCGATGCTGGCCACCGCGGCGGTGGACCTCGCGCTCGTGCTGTGGGCCAAGCCCGTCGCCGTCCGGGCGCTCGCCGCGACGGGGGCGTGCCTGACGGGCGGCTGGGCGCTGCTGGCCGGCGGATGGTTCTCGGTGACGGCGCAGAGCCCGGCCGGTGCCCTGGCCCCGGGCGCGCTGGTGCTGGCCGGCGCCGCGCTGGCGCTGTACGCGGCGTGGCGCCTGACGGCGGCCGCCGTCGCCGCGTCCGCGGTGGCCGGTCTCGCGGCGGTCCTCGCGGCGGGCGGCGTGCTCCGCCCCGCCGTCCCGGAGGGCTGGTCGGTCCTCGGCTATCTGCTGTGCGCGGTCGCCCTGGCGGCCGTCCTGCGGACACCGGCGCCGCGCGCGGTGAAGCGGGGGCTGGTGGGCGCCTCCGGCGGCGTGCAGGCACTCTCGGTCCTGTGGTCCCTTCCGGCGGTCGCGACGGCCCTCGCCGCGCCGCTCACCGTCGTCACGGACATCTGGTCCGGCGCCCCGTCTCGCCCCCATGCCGACCTGCCGTGGGCGGACCTGTCGGCGGCCCCGTTGACCCTGCTCGTCGTCGCCGCGGTCCTGACGGCGGTCCCCCGCCTCTGGACCCGCTCCACCGCTCTGGCCCTGACCTGGTCCACGGCCGTCCTGCTCCCCGCGTCCCTCGATCTCGCGTACGCCCCGACGGTGGCGGTCCTCCTCCTGACGACGGCGGCCGCGCTGTACGCGGCGACGCGTCCGACGCTCCTGACCCGGGGCCTGGACGCGCCGGCCGCCCGTACGGGCACGGACTCCGCGGCGGGCCCCGCCGGTCGTACCGCCCCGGGCTCGGCGCCCGGCGCCGCGTCCGGACAGGCTGGACCGGTCGCACCGGACTCCGCCGCAGGACCGGACACCGCCGGCCGCCCGGCGCCCCCGGAAGGCGCTCCGGCATCGGGAACGCCCGACGCGCCCGGCACCGCGCCCGGGCCGGTCGGGAAGAGCGGCGCCTTCGGGGCCGCGGGCCAGGCTGTCCCGGATCCGCGTCAGGACGGCACACCGGGCGCCGCCGGATGGGCCGGTCCCTCCGCGGCGAGCGCTCCCCCCACGCCCCTCTCCCCCGCCGTCGCCGTCGCGTGGACCGCTCTGGCCTGCGCGCTCACGTCCGGCGTGACCGGGGTGCTCTTCGCGCTCGCCACGCGGTCCGCGACGTTCGCCGCGCTGGGCGTACTGGTGGCGCTGTTCGCGGGGGCGGGATTCGCCGCCGCCGGTGTCGTACGGGTGGTCGCGGCCTGCTCCGCCGTCGTCGCCGTCACCGGGCTCGTCGCCGCGGGTGCGGCGGCCGCCGATCTCACGGGCCCTCAGGCGGCCTTGGCGCTGCTCGCCGTGCCGGCGGCCACCGCCGGCCTCGGGGCGCGGCTGCGCCGGCACCCGGTCTCGCTGCCGGTCGAACTGACCGGCGCCGCCGCCGGCCTGCTGGCGGTGAGCCTCGCGGCGCCCCGGCCCGCGTATCTGGCGACGGTTCTGGCCCTCACCGGTGTGATCGCCGCGGCCACCGCGGTGCGGGAGGAACGCCGCCCGGTCGCCGGGTGGGTCGCTGCGGGGCTCTTCGTCATCGCGACCTGGGTGCGGCTGGGCGCGTGGGAGGTCTCCGCTCCGGAGGCGTACACCCTTCCCGTCACCCTTCCCGCGCTGGCCGTGGGTGTGGTGCGACGGCGGCGGGACCCGGAGGCGTCGTCCTGGACGGCGTACGGCCCCGGGCTCGCCGCGACGCTGCTGCCGAGCCTCTTCGCCGCCTGGGGCGACGACCTGTGGACGCGCCCCCTCCTCCTGGGCCTCGCGGCGCTTGCGGTCACCCTGGCCGGCGCGCGGCTGCGGCTGCAGGCGCCCCTGGTGCTCGGCGGGCTGGTGCTCGGGCTCGACGCGCTCCACGAGCTGGCGCCGTACGTCGTCCAGGTCGTCGGGGCGCTGCCCCGCTGGCTGCCGCCCGCGGTCGCCGGTCTGCTGCTGCTCGCGCTGGGCGCGACGTACGAGCAGCGGCTGCGTGACGCCCGCAGGCTGCGCGAGCGCCTGGGCCGGATGCACTGAGGCGCCCGACACGGGCGCACGACGAAGGCCCTGGAGATCATCTCCAGGGCCTTCGATCCGGGTGGTGGGCGATACTGGGTTCGAACCAGTGACCTCTTCGGTGTGAACGAAGCGCTCTCCCACTGAGCTAATCGCCCGGGCGCACCGCAAACATTACCCCATGTCAGCGGCGCTTCCGGACCGGTCCGGGGTCACTCGTCGATCTTCCACGGCATGACGAGGCCGAACTTCCAGAGGTACACCCCGACCAGCACGGCGATGATCACCAGACCGATCGTGGTGAGGATGATGTTGCGACGCCGCACCCGGGGGTCGAGGGCGCGCTGCGCGGCCTCGCTCACCTTCCGCTTGGTCCAGCGCAGCACCAGCTGGGCCCAGACGAACTCGGTCGCCCAGATCGCCATGCCGCCGAAGATCACGATCCAGCCCGGGCCGGGCAGGACCAGCATGGCGACGCCCGCGCCGACGACGGCGAGGCCGATGACGAAGACACCGACCTGCCAGCTCAGGTGGAGCGTCCTTCGCGCCTTGATGAACTCGGGCGCGCGGGAGCCGAGCTCCGGCTCACCCTGCGTCACGCCGTCGGTCGCGTCCCCCGTGGCGGGTGCCTCGGGCAGGGGCCCGTCGACCTTTCCCCGCTCGTCACTCTCCGCATTCATGGGCACCAACCTACCGGACTCTGCCGCGTCACCCGTTTGGCCGTATAACCCGAAGTTACACGCCCCCATACGAGCTACCTGAAGGATCACAAAACAGACAGAGGGGTTTACAACGGCACCGTAGGTGGCATGTCGATTTCGCCGACGTGCGAATCCCCGAGCGCACACTGAGCGAAAGGCCCTGGCGCTTATGAACACCACGGTCAGCTGCGAGCTGCACCTGCGCCTCGTTGTGTCGAGCGAGTCCTCACTGCCTGTACCCGCGGGCCTGCGGTATGACACGGCCGATCCTTATGCCGTGCACGCCACCTTCCACACCGGAGCCGAGGAGACGGTCGAGTGGGTCTTCGCCCGCGACCTTCTCGCCGAGGGCCTTCACCGGCCCACCGGCACCGGCGACGTCAGAGTCTGGCCGTCACGCAGTCATGGCCAGGGCGTCGTCTGCATCGCGCTGAGCTCCCCTGAGGGCGAAGCCCTGCTCGAGGCCCCCGCGAGGGCCCTGGAATCGTTCCTGAAGCGGACCGACGCCGCGGTGCCACCGGGCACCGAGCACCGCCACTTCGACCTGGACACGGAGCTCTCCCACATCCTGGCCGAAAGCTGAGCCAGGCCGAGAGCCGCACGGCGCCGTCCGACTCGGGGCGACGGCGCCGCGCGGACAACCCCCTACGGCGGACATCGGCGCCCTCACCGCGAAGCCACCGCGGTGAGGGCGCCGATGCGCTTTTCGGCCCCGACCGACCCGGTTCGCGCCCTCTTCGTGCCCACTTTCGGACCGCCCCGGGTCTCTTACGGCCGAGCCGCTAGAGTCAGCGCAATCCGGCGGGCGCCCGCCCGCAGCTGGCCAGGGAGCGAATCGTGCTGATCCCCCACGACACCCGGATCGCCCTCGACACCGTCGTCGATCTGATGAACACCGCGCCGGAGGGCGAGCGCGGCGACGAGCTCGGGGACATCACGGCGCTGAACGCGTTCGTGCGCGCTCATGACATCAGCGACGTCGGGGAGCTCGGGGAGCGCGACCTGAAGGCCGTACAGGACGTGCGCGGCCGGTTCGCCGCCGTGTTCGGGGCCCCGGACGCCCGGGTCGCCGCAGCGCTGATCAACCAGCTGGTGGCCGCCGCCGGTACGACTCCCCAGCTGACCGACCACGACGGCTACGACTGGCACGTGCACTACTTCGCGCCGGGCGCCTCGGTCGCCGACCACCTGGCCGCCGACTGCGGGATGGCACTGGCGTTCATCGTGGTCGCCGGCGAGCAGGAGCGGCTGCGGCGCTGCGAGGCGCCGGACTGCGGGCGCGCGTTCGTCGACCTGTCGCGCAACCGCTCGCGCCGCTACTGCGACAGCCGCACCTGCGGTAACCGCCTGCACGTGGCCGCGTACCGGGCCCGGCGCAAGGAAGCGGCCGGCTGAGCGGTGGCGCACGGCGCCGCGGGTGAGGGCCTCACAGCAGGAAGAGATCGTGCACGGAGGCCATGAGCAACAGACAGCCGATCACCGCCAGGAAGATCATCAGCGGCGGCTGGGAGAGCGCGAAAAGGCAGCCTCGCGGCTCTTCGGTGGGGGCGGGGGGCTGTTCCCGCGAGGTTTCCAGCATCTCGGGGCGATGATGGCGCAGGAGGCCGCCGGGCAACGATCAACACGCCCCACATCGGCGGCAGTTCATCACATCTCGTCAGCGCCTCCCACAATCATGGGAAGCGCTGGTCGGGCTGTCGGCCGACTGCCGGTCAGATGCCGTGCTTCTTGAGAATGGCCTCGATGTCGCTGAAGTCCTCCCCCGCGTCGGTGGCGCGAGGCTTCGCCGTCTGCTGCGCGGCGGCGGGCTTCGTCGACGGGCCGAGCGACGGCACGGACGCGGCGGGGGCGACCGCCTCCTCCCGGGACGCCCTGGCCGCGGCTCTGCGCTCCTTGCGGGTGCCACCGGTACGGCGCTCGACGGCTCGGGTGACCATGAAGAGCAGCCAGGCGACGCCCAGTACGCCGAACCCGGCCCACGCCATCGGGCTGAACGCCGTCTCCGCCAGCCACTCGACCGCGCCGGTCATGACCAGGCCGACCGGGACGAGCGCGTAGGCCGCGAGCCGTGCGGCGGTCAGGAACCGCTTGCGGTAGGCCGTGATCGCGGCGATGCCCAGCCCGGCCGCGGACACCGCGGAGCAAATGGTCTCGGCAAGCATCCCGTCCTCCAGGCATGGGGCGATACGTCCCTTCCATCCTGCACCTCATGGACCGGCCGTGGCCACGCCGCCGGAGGACCTCAGGGAGATCTCCGGGAGGCCCTCCTCCCCAGGTGCCGGTTGGGCGGCCGGCACGGGGGCTGGAAGACTGGCCCCATGAGTGACTCCACCACCCACCGCGCCGCCGCCCCGGTCGTCCTCGACGTCTGGTGCGAGCTCCAGTGCTCCGACTGCCACAGCGCCCTGGACGACATCCGCGCGCTGCGGGCCCGCTACGGGGACCGTCTGGATGTGCGGCTGCGCCACTTCCCCCTGGAGAAGCACAAGCACGCGTTCGCCGCCGCGCAGGCGGCCGAGGAGGCCGCCGAGCAGGGCCAGGGCTGGGCGTACGCGGAGGCCGTCCTGGCCAGGACCGCGGAGCTGGCCGACCGGGGTGAGCCGCTGCTCGTCGAGGTGGCGCGCGAACTGGGCCTGGACGCCGAGGAGTTCGACACCGCCCTCATCGACGGGCGGCACATCCTGATCGTCGACGCCGACCAGGCGGAGGGCAAGGCGATCGGGGTCACCGGCACCCCGACCTACGTCATCGACGGCGAACGCCTCGACGGCGGCAAGAGCCAGGAGGGGCTGCGGGCCCGCGTCGAGGAGATCGCCGACCGGCTCCTGACCGCGGGCGGCCAGGCCTGAGGGCCGAGCAGCCCACTGGCTAGAACAGCTCCTTGAGGCTGTTGACGTTGGTCGTCCGGTAACCGAGCGACTCGTACAGCCGCAGCGCCGGGGTGTTGCCCGCGAAGACATGGAGTCCGAGCAGGCGTGCCCCGGCTTCCAGGGCGACCCGTTCGGCGAGCAGCATCAGCGCGCGGCCGTAGCCCTTGCCGCGCTGGGCCTCGGCGACCCCGACGTCGTACACGAACGCCGCCTCGACGCCCGGTTCCACCTCGTGCGGTCCGGTCCAGAGCGTGCCGACGACCTGCCCGTCGCGGACGGCCACGTGAACGGCCACGCCCCGGGTCGCGAGCCCGTCGGGGAGATGCTCCCGCGCGCTGGCCTCGGCCTTGGCCCTGGCCTGCTCCGCGGGCAGCCCCCGGGCGATCCAGCTCTGAGCGAAGCTGTCGTGGGTGGCGGCTGCCCACACTTCGTACTCGGCCTGCGTCATCGGGCGCATGTCGAGGCCTTCCGGCAGCTCGGGCGCGGGGCCGAGCTCCTTGAGCATGTTGCGGCTGCGTTCGGTGTAGCCGAGGGTGGTCGCCATGCGCAGGGCCACCTGCGCGTCGGCCGGTACGGAGATCATGATCTGGCGGCAGCGCCAGCCACGCAGCACCTCCTCGGCGGCGAGCGCGGCGACCGTGCCCCGGCCCCGGCGACGGTCGGCCTCGTCGATGCGCAGCCCGCTGATCGTCCCCACCGCGGGGCCGAAGTCGGCCACGGTGGCCAGCTCGACCGCACCCACGGGACGGCTGTTGACGCAGACCTCGTAGGTACGCGAGCGGGTGCCGTCAGCGGCCTGCTGAAGCGGCCCGGTCGGCCGCAGGGTGGTGGTCATCAGGGGTGTTCTACCTGCCCCACGGCCGGCCGTCACCACCTTTTACGCGGTGATGGGGTCCGGATCGGCCGCGGCCCGCTCGTCGAAGATCCGCATGGCCTTGGCGGTCACCGGGCCCGGGGCGCCCGTGAGTTGACGGTCGTCGACGCGGTGGACGGCCTGCACGTCGCGGAGCGTGGAGGTCAGGAAGATCTCGTCGGCCCGCTCCAGCACGTCCATGGGCAGGTCGGTCTCCTGCGCCCCGGTCCACTCGACGGTCAGCGCGCGGGTGATGCCGGCGAGGCAGCCGGAGGCGACCGGCGGAGTGTGGATCTGCCCGTCGAGGACGACGAAGACGTTGGACCCGGTGCCTTCGCAGAGCTGCCCGACGGTGTTGGCGAACAGCGCCTCCGAGGCGCCCTGCTCCCGCGCCCTGGCGAGGGCGACGACGTTCTCCCCGTAGGAGGTGGTCTTCAGGCCCGTGAGCGCGCCGCGTTCGTTGCGGGTCCAGGGGACGGTGATCACCGCGGTGGAGTCGGGGCGGCGGCTCGACTCGCCCAGCGCCACGATCAGGGTGGGCCCGGCGTCGCCCCGGTCGGAGCCGAGCGGAGACAATCCGCCGGTGTACGTGATGCGGAGCCGGCCCAGCTCCATCGGGTTGGCCTCGAGGACCGCCGCGCACGCGCGCCGCACCTCGTCGAGGTCGGGGTCGGGCAGCCCGAGACCGCGGGCCGAGCGGGTCAGCCGCTCGAGGTGACGGGTCAGCGCGAACGTTTCACCACGCACCGCCTTGACCGTCTCGAAAATGCCGTCGCCCACGGTCAGACCGTGGTCCAGCACGGAGACCCGGGCTGCGTCCTCGTCGTACAGCCCGCCGTTGACCCAGAGTTTCATCGCGATATGGCCCTTCCGCTCGCCTCGTACGCTCCCGACGCTACCGCGAGCAGCCGTGAGGCCTTGAGTTCGGTCTCCGCCCACTCCCGCTCCGGGTCCGAGCCCCAGGTGATGCCCGCGCCGGTACCGAAGCGCAGGGCGGCCCCCCCGGGGGCGGCGCGGTCGATCCAGAAGGTACGTATCCCGACGGCGAGCTCGGCAGTGCCGGCATCGGCGTCCACCCAGCCGACGCCGCCGCAGTACGGCCCGCGCGGGGCGGTCTCCAGGGCGTCGATGATCCTCAGCGCGCTGGACTTGGGGGCTCCGGTGACGGAGCCCGGCGGGAAGGTCGCGGTCAGCAGCTCGCGCCACCCGGCGTCCTCCCGCAGTACCCCGCGCACGGTCGACACGAGGTGGACCAGGCCGGGGTGCTCCTCGACCGCGCAGAGCTCGGGCACCGAGACGGAACCGGTCTCGCAGACCCGCCCCAGGTCGTTGCGGACCAAGTCGACGATCATGACGTTCTCGGCGTGGTCCTTCTCCAGCAGGTCGGCGGCGGTCCGGCCGGTCCCCTTGATGGGCCCCGACTCGACGACGGCCCCGGAGCGGCGCAGGAAGAGCTCGGGGGACGCGGTGGCGATCTCCACGCCGTGGGCGGACAGCCGAATCGTTCCGGCATAGGGGGCCGGGTTGCCCCGGGCCAGCAGGGAGGTCAGCGCGTCGACGTCCGCGGCCGCCGGGTCGGGCAGCGGGGCGGAGAGCACCCGGCAGAGGTTCGCCTGATAGACCTCGCCCGCCGCGATGTGCTCGCGGATACGACGGACCCCGGCCGTGTACGCGGAGCGGTCGAGCGATGACGTCCAGTCACCGGCGGCGGGCCCGCGCCAGGCGTCCGGGGCGGGCGCGGGGACCGGCTCGCGCCGTACGTCGCCGAAGCGGGCGCAGGTCAGACGGCCTTCGAAGTCCGCCGCGACGGCCCAGAAGCCGGAGGAGTCGAGGGCCTCGGGATCACTGGTGACATCCCGGAGGTCGGTTGCGACGAGGCCGCCGAAGCGGGCCAGAGGAGCGAGGTCGTGCACGGATGTGAGTCTAGGGCGGCGCGGGACGGGATGCCCCGGGGCCGCCACGGGGCGCCGCCGGAGCGTGTCCACGGCGAACGCGACACGAACACAGGTCAGCACGCTGCGGAAACGCGTTTTTGTGCTGGCCCAGGAATCCGCTAGAGTTCAACACGTCGCCGGGACGCGCAAGCGGATCGGAAACGACAAGCGGACGTGGCTCAGTTGGTAGAGCATCACCTTGCCAAGGTGAGGGTCGCGAGTTCGAATCTCGTCGTCCGCTCGATGTGGGGGATCTTCCCGACCCCTGTATTCACTCCTGGTGGAGTGGCCGAGAGGCGAGGCAACGGCCTGCAAAGCCGTCTACACGGGTTCAAATCCCGTCTCCACCTCCAAGGACGATTAGCTCAGCGGGAGAGCGCTTCCCTGACACGGAAGAGGTCACTGGTTCAATCCCAGTATCGTCCACTGATCCGCAAGGATCCCCGCGCGATTAGCTCAGCGGGAGAGCGCTTCCCTGACACGGAAGAGGTCACTGGTTCAATCCCAGTATCGCGCACGCAGCACCACGCAGTAACGGCATGACCTGCGGTATTCGTACCGTCCCGCGCGATTAGCTCAGCGGGAGAGCGCTTCCCTGACACGGAAGAGGTCACTGGTTCAATCCCAGTATCGCGCACAGCCCGGAGCCCCCGGCCGCATCTCGCGGCCGGGGGCTCCGTCGTTCAGGAGGAGAACAGCATCCGGCCGAAGCTGCGCTGACGGTAGTGACCGCCGTGGCTACCGTGGCCGTGGTGCTGCGGGGCGCCCCAGGCCGGAGCGGCGGGCGCGGGGTAGGCCTGGGGGGCCGGCGGCGCGGGCGGGGCCTGCTGGCCCCACTGGGACTCCAGGCGGGTCAGGGACTCCAGCTCGCCGTAGTCCAGGAAGATGCCCCGGCAGCCGCTGCACTGCTCGATCTGGACGCCGTTGCGGTTGTACGTGTGCATCGCCGCGTGGCACTTGGGACACTGCATGATCGGCTCAACTCCTCGCCGTTCGGATGATGGCTTCACCCTACGATGACGCCGGATCCGCCAACTCGGTTCGGAGCGACGCGATTCGGGCACACGTGTCGATCATCACCTGCTCGACGTCGTCGACCTCGCGGTTCTCGGCAGCGGACTTGGCCAGAGCGAGGGCGGCCGTCTGCACGGTGAGGGCCCGGGCGGGCACGTCGAGTTGGGGCCAGGGGTCGCCCTGCGGGGGTGTGGCGGGGCCACCGGCCGCGCGGTACGCGTCCAGGAAACGGGTCCATATCTCCGGCGGCAGCAGCCCGGCGGCGTACCAGGCGGCGGGCCGGGCCAGATCCCAGGCGGGGTCGCCGAGCCCGAGGTCGTCCACGTCGATGAGCAGCCAGGGGCCGTCGGGCTCGGGGTGGCGGACGAGCTGGCCCAGGTGGAGATCGCCGTGGCAGACGGCGCCGGGACGGGGGGACGGTGCCTCGTCGCGGGCCCAGGCGGGAAGGCTCTCCCAGGCGCGGATCACGGTCCGCTCCGCGGGGTGCGGTCCGGCGGCACGCATCCGGGCGACGGCGAGGGCGGCCTTCGCGGGGCCGCGCATCGGCGGGAGCGGCCCGGGCATCGCGGCGGCCGGGACGCGGTGCAGCCGGGCGAGGAGGACGGCGGCCTCTTCCCAGGGGGCGGCGTCCGGGTCGGCGGGGTCGACGGGGGTGCCGTAGGGCCAGGCGGTGACGGGGCGACCGTGGACCTCGGTCGCGTCCGCCGCCGGCAGGGGCGGCAGCAGAATCCCGGCGAGCCGTGGGTGCCCGGCGACGGCGACGCGGACGCGGTGCGCGTCGGGGTCCGTCCCGGGCGCGTGCGCCTTGGCGACAGCACGCCCGTGCCGGACGACTGTGCCGTCGGCCCGGTCGGCGAGGACGGGGCCTGCGGGGGCGGCGGCGGCTCCGCAGGCTCGGCAGGGGTCGCGGGGCGCGAGCAGGTGCGCGGCGTGGCGGGCGACATCGCCGAGGACACGGAGAAGGGCCGGGGAGTCGGACTGCACGGAGGGAGCCTACGCGTGGGGCTTCGCGGGGGATCCCGGTCCCCCCGCCACTTGCCGAAGCCGGTGGCAGGCGCCAGGGACCAGGCGCGGGGGCCGACCCGCCCCGGGGAAAGCGCGATGGCCGGTCAGCTCCCCAGCTGACCGGCCAAACGCTGCCGTCCGCCGCACCCCCGTCCCCACGGGGTTGTTGGCCGGATGTCCCCGACCCGGGCCGCTCTCCCGGGTCCGGGGCGCCGCTCAGCGCCCCAGCATCACGCCCACGGACGACGCCTGTGTGACCACCGCGTCCCAGCCGCCGAAGACGACTACGAGCAGGGCCGCGAGAGGGAGGACCATGGCGGTCGCCACCAGGGGGTGGCGGCGGCCGGACGGGGCCGTGGGCCGCTGGGTGCGGATCATGCTCCGTACTGCCGTGTCCGCCATGGGTCCTCTCCTTCATGTCTGACAGCGGCGGGTGTCTGACCTCGGGGGACGAGTACTCCACCCGCCGCTTGCCTCAACACTAGGGACGCCGGGGGCCCGGGGCGTCATGCCCGCGTACCGCTTGGCGGGCCTCCCGGAGGATGAGCCGCCCCCGTCCCGCGTACTCCCCTGGGTGGAGACGGGGGTCCGCGGGTGGGGGTCATCCCCCAGGGGTCACTCCTGCTCGGCCTCCCTCGGGACCGGCTGCTCGACCAGGGCCAGGACACGGTTGGCCATGAAACGGGCGGTCCGGACGACCGAGCCGTTCCGGGTGACTTCGCTCACTTCGACCACCCCTCTGCGCACCGCCGTCTCGACCCTGCGACCTGCCCGGCTTGCCACCACTTCGTAGGTACGCGTCGTGTCTCCCGCGTCCACGACTATCTCCACGCGGTCACCCTTCATCGATCCAATCCCCCTTCTGCGACGGACCATTGGGATATCGCACGGGTCAAGAGAGCCTGGATCCCCGGCTCCCTGACCACTCCTCAAGTTTCCCACCCAGCACTGACAATCGATCGGTTCATGAGGGCGCGGCCTATGAGCGCACCGGGGCCGGGATACGTAAGCTGTGCCACGTCAAACGGATAACCGCGGCTGCGGGGTGGGGCCTGCCCACCGTAGGTAGGGGACGGACATGGCGATGATGCGGCTCCGGCGCGAGGATCCGCGGGTCGTCGGCTCGTTCAGGCTCCATCGGCGGCTCGGCGCCGGCGGCATGGGGGTCGTCTATCTCGGCTCCGACCGGCGCGGACAGCGGGTGGCCCTGAAGGTGATCCGACCGGATCTCGCCGAGGACCAGGAGTTCCGGTCACGGTTCGCCCGCGAGGTGTCGGCGGCGCGCCGGATCCGGGGCGGGTGCACGGCCCGGCTGGTGGCCGCCGATCTCGAGGCGGACCGCCCGTGGTTCGCCACCCAGTACGTCCCCGGCCCCTCCCTGCACGACCGGGTCGCCGACGAGGGGCCCCTGCAGGCCGCCGATGTCGCCGCGATCGGCGCGGCCCTCTCCGAAGGCCTGGTGGCCGTTCACGAGGCCGGCGTCGTCCACCGGGATCTCAAGCCGTCGAACATCCTGCTCTCCCCGAAGGGCCCCCGGATCATCGACTTCGGCATCGCCTGGGCCACCGGCGCGAGCACGCTCACCCATGTGGGCACCGCCGTCGGCTCGCCCGGCTTCCTCGCCCCCGAGCAGGTGCGGGGCGCGGCGGTCACCCCCGCCACTGACGTCTTCTCGCTGGGCGCCACCCTCGCGTACGCCGCGATGGCGGACTCTCCGTTCGGGCACGGCAGTTCGGAGGTCATGCTGTACCGAGTGGTGCACGAGGAGCCGCACCTGGACGGGGTGCCCGACGCCCTGGCCCCGCTCGTACGGGCGTGTCTCGCGAAGGATCCGGAGGAGCGCCCCAGCACCCTGCAACTGTCCATGCGGCTCAAGGAGATCGCCGCACGTGAGGCGCAGGGGCTGCCCGAGACGAGGCCGCCGGCGCAGCGGGACCGCACGGAGCAGGAACGGCCCACGGAGCGGTACACGGAGCGCGGGTCCACGCAGGGACGTACGACTCAGGGCTCCTCGCCCCGCCCGCCAGGGCCCCGCACCGGCGGCTCAAGGCCCCAGCAGGGCCGTCCCACCGGTGCCCGCACGGGCGGTGGGCGCCCGGCGTCCCGTCCCGGCGTACGCACCACGTCCACCGGCCGCAGGCCCGCGAACCCCCGTCTGCTGCGGCAGCGGATCTTCGTCTTCGTCGTCGTGACGCTGATCGTGGCCCTGGGCATCGCGGCGGCCCAGGGCCTTCAGGGCTGAGTCTCAGTCCTGCGGGCGGCCCGTGGCCACCGCGTAGAACGCCACCGCCGCCGCGGCGCCGACGTTCAGCGAGTCCACGCCGTGCGCCATCGGGATGCGCACCCACTCGTCGGCGGCCATCAGGGCCTTCGTCGACAGGCCGTCGCCCTCCGCGCCCAGCATGAGCGCGACCCGCTCGAGCCGGTGTGCCGCCGCCTCGTCGATCGAGGACGCCTTCTCGTCGGGCGTGAGGGCAAGGAGCTTGAATCCCGCCTCGCGCACCGACTCGAGGCCCTTGGGCCATGTTTCGAGGCGGGCGTACGGCACGGAGAACACCGCTCCCATGGAGACCTTGACCGAGCGCCGGTACAGCGGGTCCGCGCAGTCCGGCGACAGCAGTACGGCGTCCATGCCGAGGGCCGCCGCGCTACGGAAGATCGCGCCGATGTTGGTGTGGTCGTTGACCGACTCCATCACGACCACCCGGCGGGCCGTGGTGAGCAGCTCGTCGGCCGTCGGCAGCGGCTTGCGCTGCATGGACGCCAGCGCGCCCCGGTGGACGTGGTAGCCGGTGACGCGCTCGGCGAGGTCGGGGTTTACCGCGTACACCGGCGCCGGTACCTCGTCGATGACATCGCGCATGACGTCGACCCACTTGGCGGACAGCAGCATGGACCGCATCTCGTAACCGGCCTGCTTCGCCCGCCTGATGACCTTCTCGCCCTCGGCGATGAACAGGCCCTCCTCCGGCTCGCGTCTGCGGCGGAGCTCGACGTCGGTCAGACCCGTGTAATCGCGCAGGCGCGGGTCGTCGGGGTCGTCAACAGTGATGAGTTCGGCCACAGGGTGATACTGCCTTGTCCGGAGTGAGGTTCCAACGGCTGGGCGGAGTTGGGTAACCGGCGGTTACTTGTTCGGGCCCTCGGCGACGACAGCGCCGATGACGATGACAGCGGGCGGTCGTACGTCTTCGGCCCTGACCGTCTCGGCCACCGTCGCGAGCGTCGCGTCGACGCGGCGCTGGGTGGCCGTCGTGCCCTCCTGGACCAGGGCCAGAGGGGTTTCGGGGGACTTGCCGTGGGCGATCAGCGCCTCGGCGATCTTTCCGATCTTGTCGACGCCCATGAGGATCACCAGCGTGCCGCGCAGCTTAGCGAGGGACGCCCAGTCGACGAGGGAACGCGGGTCGTCGGGCGCGACATGGCCGCTGACGACGGTGAACTCGTGCGCCACTCCGCGGTGCGTGACCGGGATGCCGGCCGCGCCGGGCACGGAGATGGAGCTGGAGATACCGGGGACGACCGTGCAGGCGATACCGGCCTCGGCGAGCGCCTGGGCCTCCTCCATGCCGCGGCCGAAGACGAACGGGTCGCCGCCCTTGAGGCGGACCACCGACTTGCCGGCCTTCGCGTGCTCGATCAGCGCGTTGTTGATGGCCTCCTGCGCCATGAAACGGCCGTACGGGATCTTCGCCGCGTCGATGACCTCGACGTGCGGCGGGAGTTCGCTGAGGAGGTCGCGCGGGCCGAGCCGGTCGGCGATCACCACATCGGCCTCGGCGAGCAGCCTGCGTCCACGGACCGTGATCAAGTCCGGGTCACCGGGGCCGCCGCCGACCAGCGCGACGAAGGGGGTACGGGAACGGTGCTGCGGCGCCGCGATCGAACCGTCGCGCAGACCCTCCACGATCGCGTCGCGCACGGCGGCGGAGCGGCGGGGGTCCCTGCCGGTGAGCACGGCGACCGTCACGCCCTCGCTGCGCCCGGTCGCCGGGGTCCAGGCGGTCGCGGCCTCGGCGTCGTCGGAGCGCACGCACCACGTCCTGGTCCGCTCGGCCTCGGCGGACGCGCGCGCGTTGGCGTCGGGGTCGCTCGTGGCGACGAGGGCGTACCAGGTGTCGGCGAGGTCGCCGTCCTCGTAGCGGCGCTTCACCCAGGTGATCTCGCCCGCTTCGGCCATCGCCTCGACGGAGGGGGTCGCGGACGGGGAGACGAGCGTGACGTCGGCACCGGCCGCGACGAGGGCGGGGAGGCGGCGCTGGGCGACCTGGCCGCCCCCGACGACGACAACGCGGCGCCCGGTCAGGCGCAGTCCGACGGGGTAGGCGGGGTGCTCGGCATGCTCGGCCATGGCGGTGCGGCTCCTCGGAGGGGGCGTGGCGTGTGCGGGGCCGCTGCGGCGGTGAAGCGGCTGGTGGGAGGGGGTGCGGAGTGGGCCGGGGGCCCAGCGAACACGATAGCGGGATGGTGGGGGGTGTGGCGGTGGGGAGTGGGGTTCGTCTCGCGCCGCGACGGCGGTTCGCGGGCGGGGCAGGCGCCCCAAGCCTCCGGAACCGCCCACCGCGACGCACACCGCACGTGCGGTCGGCCACGGCGTCGTGTCCACCCACGGGACTCCGTGGGCGCGAGGGCTGCCCTCGGCCAGAGGGGACTTGCCCCCTGGACTCCGTCCGACGCAGGCCGTCCTCCGGGCAGGAGGGGACACTTTCGGACTCCGTCCGGGGGGCGGTTGCCACCGGCCAGAGAAGGCCCTCCACCGAGCTCCGTCGGACGCGACGACTACCCACCAGCCTGAGGAGGCCGGCCCCCGGACTCCGTTCGGCAGGGCGGTTACCCACGGCCCGAGGTCGACCTTCGCCCAAAGGGGGCCGGGCCACAGGCCGGAGGGGGCCGGGGCCGCAGGTGGGGGGTGTTCGGACGTAAAGCACCGGAACTCGCGCGAAGCGCGGTGAGGCTGCAGTCCGAACACCCCCCACCGGAGGCCCCGGCCCCCGCACCACCCCGGGGGCAACCGGACCACCCACCGGGTGACCGGGCCGACCCGGGACCGGCCCACCCACGGGGTGACCGGACCGCCTACTTCTCCGTGACGCCCGCCGAGTCGAACGTCGCCACCTCGTGCATCGCACGAGCCGCGCTCTGGACGATCGGCAGGGCCAGCAGCGCGCCCGTCCCCTCGCCCAGGCGGAGGTCGAGGTCGACCAGCGGCCGCAGGCCCAGCTTGTTCAGAGCCGCCACGTGCCCCGGCTCCGCGCTGCGGTGGCCCGCGATACAGGCCGCGAGGGCCTCCGGGGCGATCGCGCGGGCGACCAGCGCCGCCGCGCCGGTGGAGACGCCGTCCAGAATCACCGGCGTACGCAGGGACGCGCCGCCGAGGATCAGGCCGACGATCGCCGCGTGCTCGAGTCCGCCGACCGCCGAGAGGACGCCGATCGGGTCCGCCGGGTCGGGCTTGTGGAGGTCCAGCGCACGGCGGACGACGTCGACCTTGCGGGCGTGCATCTCGTCGTTGATGCCGGTGCCCCGCCCGGTGACCTCGACCGGGTCGACGCCGGTGTACACGGAGATGAGCGCGGCCGACGCCGTGGTGTTCGCGATGCCCATCTCGCCGGTCAGCAGCGCCTTGTTGCCGGCGGCGACGAGGTCACGGGCCGTCTCGATGCCGACCTCGATCGCGGCGAGGACATCCTCGCGGGTCATGGCGAGACCCGTGGTGAAGTCGCCCGTACCGGCGCGGACCTTGCGCGGCAGCAGGCCCGGCGTGGCGGGGAGGTCCGAGGCGACACCCACGTCGATGACGCAGACCTCGGCGCCCACCTGATTGGCGAACGCGTTGCAGACCGCGCCGCCGCCCAGGAAGTTGGCGACCATCTGGCCGGTCACCTCCTGGGGCCAGGCGGTGACGCCCTGGGCGTGCACGCCGTGGTCGCCGGCGAAGATGGCGACGGCGGCCGGCTCCGGGATCGGCGGCGGGCACTTCCGGGACAGCCCGGACAGCTGCGCCGAGATGATCTCCAGCATGCCGAGCGCCCCGGCCGGCTTGGTCATCCGCTTCTGCCGCTCCCACGCCTCGCCGAGGGCCTTGGCGTCGAGGGGGCGGATGTTGGTGATGGTCTCCTGCAGGAGGTCGTGCGGCTCCTCGCCGGGCAGGGCGCGGCGGCCGTACGTCTCCTCGTGGACGACCCAGGAGAGCGGGCGGCGCTTGGACCAGCCCGCCTGCATCAGCTCGGGCTCCTCGGGGAACTCGTCGACGTACCCGACGCAGAGGTACGCGACGACCTCCAGGTGCTCGGGCAGGCCCAGGCACCTGACCATCTCCCGCTCGTCGAAGAAGCTGACCCAGCCGACGCCGAGGCCTTCGGCACGGGCGGCGAGCCAGAGGTTCTCGACGGCGAGGGCGGAGGAGTAGGGGGCCATCTGCGGCTGCGTGTGCCGGCCGAGGGTGTGGCGGCCACCGCGGGTCGGGTCGGCGGTGACGACGATGTTCACCGGCGTGTCGAGGATGGCCTCGATCTTCAGTTCCTTGAACTGCTTGGCCCGGCCCTTGGGCAGCGACTTGGCGTATGCCTCACGCTGACGGGTGGCCAGTTCGTGCATCGTCCGGCGGGTCTCGGCGGAGCGGATGACGACGAAGTCCCAGGGCTGCGAATGCCCGACGCTCGGCGCGGTGTGCGCGGCCTCGAGGACGCGCAGCAGCACCTCGTGCGGGATGGGGTCGCTGCGGAAGCCGTTCCGGATGTCGCGGCGCTCGCGCATGACGCGCAGGACGGCCTCGCGCTCGGCGTCGTCGTAGCCGGGCGCCCGGGCGCCGAGCTGCCCGGCGGCCGGCTCGACGCCGGCCTCCTGCGCGTCCGGCTCGGCATCCGCTTCACCGACGGACTCACCGACGGGCTCAGCAACGATCGGCTCGGGGGCCGCTCCCTGCTCGGCCTCCGCCTGCACCTGCTGGTCGCCCGGCACGGGCGCCTGCCCCTCCGCGGCGACCACCGGAACGTCCTCCGCACCAGCCGCAACAGCGGCGACGGCCGCGACCGGCTCGGCAACTTCCACAACCTCTACGGCCTCAGCGACCGCCGGTGCCTCAGACTCCTCGCCGGGCTGGACCGGCTCCACGGCCACCGCGGCCTCGGCGGGAGCCTCCGAAGCCGGCTCGCCTTCACGCGGCGCCGGGACGACGGCCACCGCGTCCTCGGCCACAACCTCGGCCACCGGCTCGGCCCCGGGCTCGTCGACCGCAACGACCTCAGCCACGGTGACCGCCTCGGGTACGGATTCGGGTCCCGGCACGGAAACCGGAGCAGGCTCCTCCAGGGCCACGGCCACGGGCTCCACGACCTCTACGGGCTCCACTGCCTCGCCGGGCTCGGCCTGCTCGACGGGCGCGACCGGAGCCACGGCCTCAACCACGTTCTCGGCCACCGCCTGGGGCGCCTCCTCGGCCACCGGCTCAGCAGCGACCGGCTCCACGGCGACCGGCTCCACCGGGGCGACCTCCCCCACCGGCGTCGGAGCCAGATGCGGAGTCGTCGGAACGGAACCCTCGACCGGGACGAACTGAGCGGCGGCCGCCGGAGCGTCCGGGGCCGCCTCCGGGACGACCGTTTCTGCTGGGACTGGTGCAGGCGCCTGAGGCTGCTGCGCCTCGTGTGACTGGGCTGATTCCTGAGGCTGGCCCACTCCCTGGGGCTGAGCCACCTCCTGGGGCTGGACTGGCCCCTGGGGCTGGACTGGCTCCTGCGGCTGCGACGCCCACGGCGCGCCCGCCTGCGGCGGGATCTCGCCGAGCTGCGGACCGGGCAGCGCGGCCTCGACCGGAGCGGCGACCGGCTGGGGAGCGGACACCGCGGCGGGGGCCGCCGCCTGGGCCGGGGCGGTCTCCTCGCCCGAAACGTCCAAGTACTCGAGACCCGTGGCCTGGGGGGCGGCCACGCGGGCGGGCATCGGGGTCGGCGGGGTGCCCGCCGGGCCGCGGTCGGCGAGCGAGCGGACGACGCCACCGCTGCCCTCGGGCACGGGCGGGCCCATGTGCAGGGGGCGACGCGAGGGCGGCGCCTGGGCGGCGACGGGCGGCGGCACGCGTACGCCTCCGAGGTCCACGGACCCGGAGTCGCGGCCGGACGTCTCGTGGACGCCCGGCTCATAGGTGTCGTACGCGGGCACGGCCTGCATCTGTTCCTGCGCCGGCCCCTGGGCGTAGGCCTGCGGCTGTCCCTGACTCTGGCCGTGCGCGACCGGCTCGGCGGTCACGGGTCCGGACGCGGGGGCCTGGGGCTGGCCCGCCATCGGCACCTGACCCGGGACGATCCCCACCGCGGGGACCTGCCCCGGGACCTGCGCCGGCGCGGACACGGAGCCCTGGTGCGGTTCACTCCACGCACCCTGCGCACCGGGCATCAGCAGCAGGTCGTCGTCCTCGGCAGCGCTCTCGGAGGGGTCCAGGAAGGTGTACGCGCCCGGAGCGGGGATGCCCGGCTGCTCGACCATGCCTGCGTTCTCCGGCAGCCCCTCGCCCGGGATCTGGCCGGTGTCAGTCATGCGTACCCCTCGCCCATCGGTTGTGCTCCTTCAGACCTTCGCCCGCAACAAGAACGAGCCTGCGCGCCGTGCGGCACGAAACGGCTCGCGGACATGAAGCATTGTCGCGGCCTTTCCCCCGCCGCGGCAGCGAGATCCGCCACGGTGCGCTGTGGACTGCGCCACGTCGCGCGTCCCCCAGTTCCGCCGTACCACGCATGGGGGGTCAAAACGGGCCCCTTTTCCGGATATTGACGGGGCACCTTCCAGCGGTCGCTGGACAGAACCGCCGAACACCGGGCTGCGGTACAACAATCGGCCAGCCTACCTGCCGTTCCGTGCCGTATCGGTCACGGGGCGCGTTCCGGCCTGCGTCCGGAGAGGAGGAAGACGACGGAGCGCTCACGCTCGGTCCAGGCGCCGGGGTCGAGTTCGACGGACTGGAGGAGCGAGCACTCCACCTCGTAGCCGCCCTCGGCGAGAGCGGCGCCGATCGCCTCCGCCTCGTCGCGGTTGGCGGCGTGGGTGACGATGCGTTCGGGGCGGCGGTCGGCGCAGGCGGTGACGACGGGGACTCCGCCGCCACCGATCCGTACGACGTCGGGCTCGGGCAGGGATTCCAGTACGTGCGGGGCGCGGCCGGGTACGGCCTGGAGCTGGACACCGAAGCGGCGGGCGGCGGCCTCGGTCCGGGCGCAGGCGGCCGGGTCCAGATCGACGGCGATGACGGCGGCGCCGAAGCGCGCGGCCTCGACGGAGAGCGCGCCGCCGCCGCAGCCGATGTCCCACACGAGGTCGCCGATGCGCGGGCCCAGACGTGCCAGTTGAGCGGCGCGCAACCCGGCCGACTCCCCCGCCGGCACGGCATCGGACCGCGGCGCGTCCGCCCGTACCGCATCGGACCGCGCCCCCTCCGCTCGCACCGCGTCCGCCCCTACCGCGTCGGACCGCACGGCGGCGGGCCGCGCGACATCGGCCCGTACCCTCTCGCCGTGCGACCCGCCTGCCTGGTGGTCGGCGTACGCCTCCGCCGGCAGCGCCCAGCCCCGCACCCCTGAGGGGAAGCCGGCGTCGTGGCCCATCAGCCAGCCACCGCCCGGCGCGGCGGTGGCGGCGCCGCCGATGACGATGACGACATTGGGGTCGCGCCAGGCGTGGTCGGCGGCCTTGTCGGAGGTGAGGACGGTGACCTGTTCGCGCGGGGTGCCGAGTTCCTCGCAGATGACGAAGGTCCGGTGGACGCCGTCGAGGAGGAGGGCCAGTTCGGCGGGGCCCGCGCCGGGAGAGGTGAGGACGGCGACCTTGGGGTGGGCCCGGCAGACGTTCACGGCGCGGCGCAGGGTGCGCTGGTGGGCGACGACGGTCCGGGCGTCGTCCCAGGGCATTCCGGCACGGGCGAAGGCGGCGGCGACGGAGGAGACCGCGGGCACGACCTCGACCTCCAGGCCGTGCTCGGGGGCCCGCAGGGAGCGGACGACTCCGAAGAAGCCGGGGTCGCCGTCGGCGAGGACGACGGCGCTGCCGCGGTGTCCGGCGATGCGCCGGGCGGCGAGGTCGACACTGCCCAGGCGGATCCTTTCGGCCCCGGGCGGGACCTCGGGGAGAGCCAGATGGTGCGCGGCGCCGGCCACCAGGGTGGCGGCGGAGAGCGCGGAGCGGGCCGCCGCGGTGAGGGGCGAACCGTCCCAGCCGATCACCGTGACCCGGTCGGCCATCGTCGTGTGTCTCCTGAGGGTCTCGCGGGTGAGGAGGTCTCGCGGTTCGAGGCGTCCGGGGCGCGGCCCACGGTGTGGGCGCCGCGGGTCGGGGCGTCTCGGGCGCGGCCCACGGGGTGTGTGGGCGCGGCAGTGGTGAGGCTACCTGGTGTGTGTCAGTTCCAGTCGGCGAAGGTGCCGTAGCCGCCGGCCTCGGCCATCTGGTCGGCGACGCCCTCGAGGTCCTCGGCGAGCAGGCTCCAGACGATCAGGTCCGTCCTGATGTCGGTCCAGCCGCCGTCCTCGGTCTGGGTCCGCGCTATCCACGCGTTGCGCAGGACTCCCTCGCTGATGCAGCCGATCTTCTGGGCGACCTGCTGGGAGGCGGTGTTTCCGGCCGCGGTGCGCAGTTCGAGGCGCTCGAACCGCTGGTCACGGAAGAGCCACTGGGCGGTGGCGAGCGCGGCCTCGGAGGCGTAGCCCTCGCCGCGGGCCCAGGGGGCGATGATGTACGAGATCTCGGTGGAGCGGATGCGCCAGTTGGTGCTCGCCAGTTGGACGACACCGACCAGGCGCTGGGTGAGGAACTCGGTGACGGCGAGGTCGAGTCCGCGGCCCGCGGCGCGTTCGGCGGGCGCGTACTCGGTGATCCAGTGGCGGGCCGCGGCCTCGGTGAAGGGCTGGGGAACGGCGGTCCAGGAGACGACGAGTTCGTCGTTCATCATCTCGGCCAGGGCGGGGGCGTCGTCGTCCTCGAGCGCGCGCAGCACCAGCCGTTCCGTGCTGATGGAGATGTCCGGAAACGTGGTAGTCATGCGCAGCTCCATACCGAAGACCGTCTGTAAAAGACCGTGAACGCACAGCATGCAGCATGGGGCCGGGGATGCGCATGGCCGGGTCACCGGCGGCCGAGTACGGCGAAGACCCCCACGCACCGGACGGGATGCGGGGGGGGCCTTCGCCTCAAGGAATGTACCGCCGGGCCTACTTGGCCGCGCCGAAGGCCGGAATGACCGAGCCGTTCTTGTACGTGTCCTCGATGTACTTCTTCACCTCGGGCGAGTTGAGGAGCTTGGCGAGCTTCTGCACGCGCGCGTCCTTCTCATTGCCCTCCTTGACGGCGAGGAAGTTGGCGTAGGGGTTGCCCTCCGCCTTCTCCAGGGCCAGGGAGTCGGTGGCCGGGTTGAGCTTGGCCTCGATGGCGTAGTTGCCGTTGACGACGGCGGCGTCCACGTCGTTCAGGGCGCGGGGCACGGTGGCGGCCTCCAGCTCCTTGAACTCCAGGCCCTTCTTGTCGGTGATGTCGGAGAGCTTGCCGTTGGAACCGACACCGTCCTTGAGGGTGATCAGACCGTTGTCCGCGAGCAGCTTGAGCGCGCGGCCGCCGTTGGTGGTGTCGTTGGGAACGGCGATGGTCTGGCCGGCCTTGAGGTCCTTGAGGTCCTTGACCTTCTTGGAGTAGAGGCCGAGCGGCTCGAGGTGGACGTTGACGACCGGGACGATGTGGGTCTTGTTCTTCTGGTTGAAGTCGTCCAGGTACGGCTTGTGCTGGAAGAAGTTGGCGTCGACCTGGCCGGACTCGGTGGCGGTGTTCGGCAGGACGTAGTCCGTGAACTCCTTCACCTCCAGCTTCAGGCCCTCCTTCGCGGCGAGCTTGTCCTTGACGAAGTTGAGGATGTCGGCGTGCGGCGTCGGGGACGCGGCGACGACGAGCGCCTTGGAGGTGTCGGCGTTGCCGTCCTTGTCCTTGGAGGAGGACGGGTCCGAGGCCGTGCCGCAGGCGGTGAGGCCGAGGGCGAGCGCGGCGGTGGCGGCGGCAGCGGCGGTGAGCTTGATGTTCTTACGCACGAAAAGTGCCTCTTTCTGGTGGTGCGACGGACGCCCGGACAAGGAGTGCGGGCTTGTTGGTGAAGAAGTCAGGAGCTGGTGCGGCCTCGGCGTGCGAGGAGCCGGACGGCGCCGTCGCCGACGAGCTGCACGACGGTGACGATCGCGATCAGCACGACGACGGTGACCAGCATGAACTGCGTGTCGAAGCGCTGGTATCCGTAGGTGATCGCCTTGGATCCGAGGCCCTCGCCGCCGACCGCCCCGGCCATCGCCGAGTAGCCGATGAGCACGATGACGGTCGTGGTGACGGCGGAGACGAGCGAGGGCAGAGCCTGCGGCAGCAGGACCTTGCGGACGATCGTGGGGACGGATCCGCCCATGGACTCGACGGCTTCGACGAGGCCGTGGTCCACCTCGCGGATCGCCGTCTCGACCAGGCGCGCGAAGAAGGGGATGGCGCCGATGGCGAGCGGGACGATCATCGCCGTGGGACCGATGAAGGTGCCGACGACCAGGGTGGTGAACGGGATCAGGGCGATCAGCAGGATGATGAACGGCAGCGAGCGGCCGATGTTCACGATCACGCCGACGACCTTGTTCACCACGGCGTTCTGCAGCAGTCCGCCCTTGTCGGTGAGGACGAGGAGGATGCCGAGCGGCAGTCCGCCGCCGATGGTGACCAGCGTGGCCCACAGCACCATGTAAAGGGTGTCGATGGTGCCCTGTTCGAGCAGGGGCTGCATCTCCGACCAGGTCACTTGGCACCTTCCTTGGCCAGCGGGGCGCTCTGCGCCGGTACGGACAGGGCGTCGGCGCCCGGGACGGTGTCGGTCGGGCCGCCCGCGGCCGGGGCGGCGTCCGCCTCGACCGTGTCCGCGTCGACGACCTCGACCTGGAGGCCCTGCTCGCGCAGGAAGCCGACCGGGACGACGTTCTCCTCGTAGCGGCCGGGGAGTTCGATCCGCATCCGGCCGATCTGCTTGCCGGCGACGGTGTCCATGGCGGCGCCGAGGATCGAGATGTCGATGTTGTACCTGCGGGAGAGCTGGGAGATCACCGGCTGGGTGGCGGCCTCGCCGTGGAACGTCACGTCGACGACGGTGCGGTCGGGGCCGGAGGCGTCGCCGGTCACCGGGAAGAGTTCGGCGGCGAGCTCGGAGCCGGGTGTGGCGAGCAGTTCCGGGACCGTGCCGGACTCGACGATCCTGCCGCCGCGCATCAGCGCGGCCGAGTCGCAGACCGTCTTGACGACGTCCATCTCGTGCGTGATGAGCAGCACGGTCAGGCCGAGCTGCTGGTTGAGGTCGCGCAGCAGCTGCAGGATCGAGCGGGTGGTCTCGGGGTCGAGGGCGCTGGTGGCCTCGTCGGAGAGCAGCACCTTGGGGTTGCCGGCCAGTGCGCGGGCGATGCCGACGCGCTGCTTCTGGCCGCCGGAGAGCTGGGCGGGGTAGGCCTTGGCCTTGTCGGCGAGGCCGACGAGGTCGAGGAGTTCGAGGGCGCGCCGGGAGCGTTCGGCTCCGGAGAGGCCGAGGATCTCCAGCGGCAGTTCGATGTTGTCCTTGACGGTGCGCGAGGACAGCAGGTTGAAGTGCTGGAAGACCATGCCGATGCTGCTGCGGGCGCGGCGCAGGTCCGCGCCGGCGCGCCGGCCGCGGCCGGCCAGGGCGGTGAGGTCGACGCCGTCGACGGTCACCGTGCCGGCGGTGGGGCGCTCCAGCAGGTTGACGCAGCGGATGAGCGAGGACTTTCCGGCGCCGCTCTGGCCGATCACGCCGAAGACCTCGCCCTCGCGGACGTGGAGGTCGACGCCGTCCAGAGCGGTGACCTGGCGGCCTCGCGACTCATAGACCTTGGTCAGGCCCGAAGTGGTGATCACAGGGTTTCCGTCACTGTCGAGTGCGCGGCGCGGGGTCCGCCGGGCACGGGGCATTCGTCATTCGGACAGTCAGGCGCGGGGAGCCGGCTCGGCTGGTGGCCGGAGGCGGCGCGTGCGCGGGGCAGGCCCGGTCCGTTGGTTCGTACGGACGCGAGGCATGGCTGTCGGGTCTCGCTTCGGGGCGCGAGGCTCAGGCAGGGGCCCTCAGAAGGCGCACATTCGACACATACAACGAGCACCGGGCGTCGTGATCGCCTCGGTCGCAAGGGTGCGGCTGCTCGTCGTGGTCATGTGCGCCAGTAAACCAGACACCCTTGCGAGCCAATGGACGGTGTCCGCATAGCGGACAAGACCCTCCCGCCATACGGACGGCCGCCTCGAACCCCGTGACCTCCTGGCCCCCCGTCCTGGCCTGGGCCGACACCGCCGACGGGTCGCTGACGACGACATCGGCGAGGAGCTCGGAGCGCGCGTGCTCTGTGGCGGAGCCCACGGTCTCGCCCGCGCGGCGCTCCCGGCCCCACGTCCGCGGCCGGGGTCGCCCGCACCGGGTCTTTTGGCCCGTAATACCCTCGGGGCCATGCTTGACGCCCTGACGGTCGCGGTCGCCGTGACCGCGCTCGCCCTCGCCGCCTGGTGCGGCTTCGCCTTCTCACGGAACCAGCCGACGAAGGACTGGCACTTCATCGGCATGGCCGTGGTCACGGTCCTCGCACTGGCCCAGCTGGTCGTCGGGATCGTGCGGCTGGCGCGCGGCGAGAAGGCCGACGAGGGCACGACGATCTTCATCGCGTATCTGCTCGGGGCGCTCCTGGCGGTGCCCGGGGCCGGTTTCATGTCCCTGACCGAGCGCAGCCGCTGGGGCTCGGCGACGGTCGCGGCCGGTGCGGTCGTGCTGGCGGTGCTGGAAGTGCGGCTGTACGACATCTGGGGAGGCATCGGTGCCTGAGTCGACGACGTCCACTGCCCCTGCCGGGGAGAGGACCCGGCTGGTCGAGGGTCCCGGCATGCTGCTGGTGTGGCTGTACTCGGTGATGTCGGTCGGCGCGGTCTCCCGCTCGATCTACCAGATCGCCACCGAGTACGACCGCGCCCCGCTCGCGTACGCGCTCTCGGCCGTCGCCGCCGTGGTGTACGCGTTCATCACCTACACCCTCTTCCGGGGCGGAGAGACGGCCCGCCGCGCGGCGCTGGTGTGCTGCGCCGCCGAGCTGGTGGGGGTCGTGACCGTCGGAACCTGGACGCTGGCGGACCCGTCAGCGTTCCCGGACGCCACGGTCTGGTCCGACTACGGCATGGGCTACCTCTTCATCCCTGTACTGCTTCCGGTCACCGGAATCCTCTGGCTGCGCAGGGCCCGCCGGGCCTAGGCAGCTCTGCTTCCGGGGCCGGCATCCGGTTCCACCACGGGGACGCCTTCGCGCTCGACGTGGCCGAGCTGGGCGGTCCGTACGACCTCATTCACGACTCGGGCTGCTTCCACCACCTGCCGCCCCACCGGCCGCCACCGGGCGCGAGCGCGCGTTCTGCGCCGCATGCACGACGAGCCGCCGGAGTCCTCGTCCTTCGGTGAGCCCTTCCTCTGGGCGGCGCTCTTCCGCCGCGAGCCGCGGGGCGGTGCGGTGCGGCCGGGCTAGGCGGCCTTCTCCAGGGTGACCAGGGTGAGTCGGGGGCCGACCTCGCGCGTGGCCACGGCTTCGTAGCCCCTGCTGCGGTACAGGCGCAGGTTGCCCTCGCTGCGATGTCCGGTGAAGAGCCGGAAGCGCTTGGCGGCGGGAGCGGGATCGGCGGCGAAGTGCTGCTCGATGGCGTCGAGGAGGCGGCCGCCGAGACCGTGCCGCCGCAACCGGGGATGGACGATGAGCTTGGCGATCCTGACCGTGCCGTCGCCGTCCGCGGTGGCACGTACGGACGCCACGACCTCGTCGCCGAGCCGCGCCACCAGGGCGTGACCCCGGTCGAGTTCGGTCCGCAGCGCGTCGAGTGACTGGGTGAGGGGCTCGATGGTGTAGTCGCCGTACAGCTCGGCCTCGCTCTGATAACACAGGTACTGCAGCTTGAGGATCTGCTCGGCGTCCTGTGCGCCTGCCGCTGAGATGGTCACGCTCATGCCCATGTGCGCATGCCTCCCGCTCACCTGGTCCGCCCGGTCGGTCTACCGCTCCTTTCCCCGGAGTTCAGGAGCGGAACCTCTGTAGCGAGCATTCTGCGCAGGCATCCCAGGCATCGGGAACGCATCGGCCCCAGACTGCCCTGTGAGATACCCAACTCCCCTGCGATTTCCCGGTAGGTGGGGTCGGCCGGAGACAGCATCGCGGTGAGCAGGCTCGGGCACCGGCCGGGCGTGCGGCGGACCGCCGCGCGCAGGACCCGGCGGCGTTCGGCGACGAGGAGGGCACGCTCGGGCGAGGCGTGCGGGTCCTGGGCGGGTGCGTGGGCCTCGTCCGTGTAGCGCTGCTCACGGGCTACCGCCCGGCGCGCCTGGCGGGCTTCGGCGCGGACGGCGCGGCGCAGCCAGTCGGCGGGGCGCTCCGGGGCGCCGTCGTCCTGGAGACGTTCGAGGAGCCGCAGCCAGACGGCCTGTTCCAGGTCGCCGGGTTCGACGCCCGCGGCGGCGGCCTCGGCCAGGGACTCGGCGGCGAGTAGGGGACTCAGTGCGCCGACCAGGTCGGGCGCGGCGGAGGGGGCGCGCAGTGCGTCCGAGGTCGGGGCGTCCGAAAACAGGGCGCCCGTGGTCAGCGCGTCCGAGGTCAGCGCGTCCGGGACGGTGTCGTCCTTCGCCGCGCTGTCCGTGACCCCGCCGTCCGACCCCTCGCCGTCCGTGACCCCGCGGTTCGTGTCCCGGCTGTCCCTCACCCCGCCGCCCGGCCCCTCGCCATCCGGTTCGTTCGCCGAGGGCTCCTCGCTCGCCACCCGGTCCCCCGCGGCCGCGCCGGCCGCCGCCGCGCTCGTCGCAGCCGCGTCGCCCGTCGTCATGTCCCTGTGCGCCGTGTCGCTGTTCGTCATGACGGGCACGACACGCGGGGTTCGCGGCTTGGTTGCCCTCCCCGCCGCAAACCCCTCGTCCGGGTGCGCCTGCGGGCCGTCCGGGTGACGGCTCAGCGGCCGGTGAAGTCCGCCGCCGCCAGCACGCCCGTATCCGGGTTGTCGGTGAAGATGCCGTCGATGCCCGTCTCGAAGTAGACCCTCAATGCCCCGAAGGCGTCGCCGTACGCCGTCGGGTCGGTGCCCCGCCGGAATTCGGCCGGCAGGAAGGTGTTCTCGTTGCGGGCCGTGTACGGATGGAGGATCAGCCCCTCCTCATGGGCGTCCCGGACCAGCGTGGTGGGCGTCGTCAGCCTGCCGTTCGCGTCCTTGGGGATGATCAGGTCCAGCGTCGGGCCCAGGCCCTGCGCGAACGACGCGATCCACGTCAGCCCCTGGGGAGTGATCAGATCGGCGACCGTCCGCGGGTCCCCCGCCTCGACGAAGTCCCAGGGGCGCGTGGTGGCCCCGGAGAGCAGCACCACCCTCGGCGAGGAGACGAGCCGGGAGAGCCGCTGGATGCTGCTCGGCTCGAACGACTGCAGGAAGACCGGGGAGTCGGCGCGGTGGCGTCCGTACCGGCGCAGCAGCTTCGCCAGCCGCTCCTCCAGGGCCAGACCGATGCCGCGGAAGTACGAGGGGTGCTTGGTCTCGACGTGCAGCCAGACCGGGTGGCCGCGGCGCCGGCCCTCCTTCTCGGCCCAGCGCAGCACCTCCTCGAAGGTGGGGATCTCCCAGCGTCCGTCGTAGAGGGTGTTCTCCTGGCGGGTGCCGGGGATGCGCTCCTTGGCTCGCAGGGTCTTGAGCTCGGCGAGCGTGAAGTCCTCGGTGAACCAGCCGGTGAGGGAGGTGCCGTCGACGGACTTGGTCGCCTTGCGGGACGCGAACTCGGGGTGGTCGGCGACATCGGTGGTGCCGGTGATGTCGTTCTCGTGACGGCAGACGAGATGGCCGTCCTTGGTGGGGACGAGGTCCTGTTCGATGACATGGGCGCCCATGTCGAGGGCGAGCTGGTAGGAGCCGAGGGTGTGCTCGGGGCGGTAGCCGCTGGCGCCCCGGTGGGCGACGACGGTCGGCACGGGCAGTCCGCGGCCGGGCGGGCGGTGACCGCCTCCCTCCGCGTTCCGCGCGGCGGCCGGGCTCGGGACACCGATCGCGCCGAGTGCCGCGGAGCCCAGTACCGCCGCTCCGAGAACGGTCCGCCGGGCCGGGGTCCTGCGCGCGCCCTGTGTCATCGCACTCTCCTTCTTCCGCTGCTTCCGCGCCGTGCCGGTGTGATGTCCCGCACCTGTCAAACGGAGGCCGATCGTAGGCAGCTACGCCTTACGGAGGGGAGACCCTCGACGAACGGGCCGAAAACTCACGTCAACACTGCGTATCCACTCGGTGAACCCGATGTGCGCGCGGAAGCGACCCGCGAGTATCGTCCTCACCTGCACAGACCACGTGCACGGACCAGCTGTACAGATCACCTGCCCAGACCGTCGGCCGTCCACGACCGCCACGACACCGGAGGAACCGTTGTCCCGTCTCGCGCTCATCAAGGCAGTGCTCGGACCGATCATGCGCCTGATGTTCCGCCCACGCGTGGAAGGCGCGGAGAACATTCCCGGGACCGGCCCCGTCATTCTGGCGGGTAATCACCTCACCTTCATCGACTCCATGATCATGCCGATCTGCCTGGACCGCCCGGTCTACTTCATCGGCAAGGACGAGTACGTCACCGGCAAGGGCCTCAAGGGCCGGCTGATGGCCTGGTTCTTCACGAGCGTCGGCATGATCCCCGTCGACCGCGACGGTGGCCGCGGCGGTGTCGCCGCGCTGATGACGGGCCGGCGCGTGCTGGAGGAGGGCAAGATCTTCTCGATCTACCCGGAGGGCACCCGCTCCCCCGACGGCCGGCTGTACCGGGGCCGTACCGGCATCGCGCGACTGACGCTGATGACCGGCGCTCCCGTGGTGCCCTTCGCCATGATCGGCACCGACAAGATCCAGCCGGGCGGCGCGGGGCTGCCGCGCCCGGGACGGGTGACGGTCCGCTTCGGCGAGGCGATGGAGTTCTCCCGCTACGACGGGATGGACCGCGACCGTTATGTCCTGCGGGCGGTGACGGACTCCGTGATGACCGAGGTCATGCGGCTGTCGGGTCAGGAGTACGTGGACATGTACGCGACCAAGGCCAAGGCCGCGTAGCGGCTTCCGGCCACGGGAGCGCGAGAGCGCAAGAGCCGAGGACTCGGCACCCATGTGGGCCCCGACCGGTGACCGGTCGGGGCCCGCGTGCGTCTACGGGTGCCCGACACCCTCTTCCAGCTTCTGCCCCTTCAGCAGGAACCAGGCCGCCACCGCCGTCGTCAGCAGGACCGCCGCACCGACGCCCGCCGCGATGTGGAGACCCTCGACGAAGGCGTCCTGAGCCGCCGAGACCAGCGCCGGACCGCTCGGGGCCGGGAGGGCGGACGCCGCTTCCACCGCGCCGCCCAGGGACTCGTGCGCCGCGGAGGCGGCGCCGCCCGGGACGCCCGGCGGGGTCGCGAAACCCTGGTAGACGCCGGTGACGATGGAGCCGAGCAGCGCGATACCGAGCGCGGCGCCCAGTTCGTACGCGGTCTCCGACACCGCGGAGGCCGATCCCGCCTGCTCGCGCGGGACGCTGGAGAGGATCACGTCGGCGGTGACGGTGAAGGCGAAGCCCGCACCCACGCCGACGACCAGCAGGGTCGCGCCGAGCAGCGGATACCCGGTGGACCGGTCGAGGGTCGTCAGCGCGGCGAGCGCGAGGCCGACCGCCGCGAGCCCGCCGGCCACCACGGACCGTACGGAGAAGCGCCGGGCGACCGTACCGGCGATCAGGCCGGCCGTCACGGCGCCGATGGCGGCGGGGAGTTCGGCGAGGCCTGCCTCCAAGGGCTGTCGGCCCTGGACCAGTTGCAGGAACTGGGAGAGGAAGAAGATCAGCCCGGACAGTCCGAGGATGGTCAGCAGGTCGGCCAGCACCGCGCCGGAGAAGCCGCGGTGGTGGAAGAGCCGCATGTCCAGCAGCGGTGACGGCAGGGTGAGCTGCCTGCGGACGAACCAGGCCAGCGCACCGAGGCCGATGACGGCCGAGAGTGCCACATCCGCCCGGAAACCGTGCGCCGCCGCCTCCTTGACGGCGTAGACGACACCGATCATGCCGATGAGCGACAGGCCGACGCTGATCAGGTCCCAGGGGCCGGGCGACGGGTTCTTCGACTCCGGGATCATCTTCACGCCGACGATCACCAGGACGGCCATGACGGGCAGATTGATCAGGAAGACCGTGCCCCACCAGAAGTGTTCGAGCAGGAAACCGCCGACGACGGGTCCGACGGCCGCGCCGGCGGAGGCCATCGCGCCCCAGACACCGACGGCGAGGCTGCGCTCGCGCGGGTCGTGGAAGAGGTTGCGGATGAGCGCCAGCGTGGACGGCATCAGGGTCGCACCGGCCACACCGAGCAGCGCCCGGGCGGCGATCATCATCTCGGGGCTGGTGGCGTAGGCGTTGAGCACCGAGACGGCACCGAACGCGACGGCGCCGGTGAGCAGCAGTTTCTTGCGGCCGATGCGGTCGCCCAGGCTGCCCATGGACACCAGCAGTCCGGCGATGACGAAGGAGTAGACGTCACCGATCCAGAGCAGCTGGGTGCCGGACGGCTTGAGGTCCTCGCTGAGGAAGGGGGTCGCGAGTCCGAGTACGGTGGCGTCCACCGCCACCAGCAGTACGGCCAGGACGAGAACGGCGAGAGCCAGCCAGCGTCCCGGGCGGCGCACCACCTCCGCGTCCTTCGCGAGCTGGTCGGTCCTGGTCATTTCTCCACGCTCCTGCGTGCTCCGCCGAGCAACAGCTCGACGATCATGTACTGGAAGTCCTTGCCCGCGACACGACCGTCCTGGACGGCCCAGGCGCAGGTGCCGATGAGCCCGTAGAGGGCCTCGGTGAGCCAGGCGGGGGTCAGGTCGATGCGGAACGCGCCCTGCTCCTGGCCGCGCCGGAAGAGCGCGGAGACACGGGCGTCGAGCCGGGACCAGCCTTCGTTCTGCTGGTCGCCCTCGAAGAGCTGGTTCTCGGTGACGAGGAAGGACAGCAGTCCGGCGACGGGCTCCACCTCGGTGACGAACCGCCGCAATGCCTCCTCGGCATCGCCGTCCTCGAAGCGGGCGCGGTCGATGGCCGCCTCGAGCTCCTGGATCCCGAATGCTTCCAGGGCCCTGACCAGGGCTTCCCGCCCCGCGACGTGCCGGTGCAGGGTGGCCCGGCCGATCCCGGCGGCCCGGGCGACCTCGTCCATGGTGGCGGTCGACTTGCGGGAGAGGAGGGCGGCGGCGGCGCGGAGGACTTGCTCACGGTCGACTGACATGAGACGACCTTACACCAAGTGAGACATCACTGTCTCATCCGAGGTTTTCATGCCTCATCGAGGCGCGAGGAATTGCTGTGACCATGAAGCCGCTGTTGCTGATCGACGTGGACGGCCCGCTGAATCCGTAGGCCGCCGGGCGGCCCTTCGCGTGGGTCGACGACGACATCACGCCGTACGACCGCGCGTTCGTGGAGCAGAAACACGTCGCCGCCGCCCTGCTGCCGCACATCGATCCCCGGATCGGACTGGTCCGACCGGACTTCGACGCGCTCGCGCAGTGGGCGGCGGCGCTGTGACCCGCTGAGGTGCTCTTGCCGAACTACTTCTTGGCGGCGGCCCAGGCCTGCTGGATCACCAGGTCCGCCTTCACCTCGACCAGCTGGGTGGCGACGGCCGAGGGAGCGGTGCCGCCCCGGCCGTTGCGGGAGGCGAGCGCGCCGGGGACGTCGAGGACCGTCCGGACCTCGGGGGTCAGGTGCTCGGAGATCTTGGCGAACTGCTCGTCGGTCAGCTCGTCCAACTCGATCCCGAGGCTCTCGCACTCCTTGACGCATTCGCCGGCGACCTCGTGCGCCACCCGGAAGGGCACGCCCTGCTTGACCAGCCACTCGGCGATGTCGGTGGCGAGGGAGAAACCGGCCGGGGCCAGCTCCTCCATGCGCTCCCGGTTGACGGTGAGCGTGGCCATCATGCCGGTGAAGGCGGGGAGCAGGACTTCCAGCTGGTCGCAGGAGTCGAAGACCGGCTCCTTGTCCTCCTGCAGGTCCCGGTTGTAGGCGAGCGGGAGGGCCTTGAGGGTCGCGAGGAGCCCGGTCAGATTGCCGATGAGTCGACCGGACTTGCCGCGGGCCAGCTCGGCGATGTCGGGGTTCTTCTTCTGCGGCATGATCGACGAGCCGGTCGAGAAGGCGTCGTGCAGGGTCACGAAGGAGAACTCCTTCGTGTTCCAGAGGATGACCTCCTCGGCGATCCTCGACAGGTTCACGCCGATCATCGCGGTGATGAAGGCGAACTCGGCGACGAAGTCGCGCGAGGCCGTGCCGTCGATGGAGTTGCCGACCGAGCCGCGCTCGAAGCCCAGGTCCCGGGCGACCGCCTCGGGGTCCAGGCCGAGCGAGGAGCCGGCCAGGGCTCCGGAGCCGTACGGCGAGACCGCGGTCCGCGTGTCCCACTGGCGCAGCCGCTCGCCGTCCCGGGAGAGGGACTGCACGTGGGCCAGGACATGGTGGGCGAAGAGCACCGGCTGCGCGTGCTGGAGGTGCGTACGGCCGGGCATGGCGACGTCCGCGTGCGCCTCGGCGAGGCCCACCAGCGCGTTCTGGAGGTCGGCGATGAGGCCGCCGATGATCCGCGCGTGGTCGCGCAGGTACATCCGGAAGAGGGTGGCGACCTGGTCGTTGCGGGACCGGCCGGCGCGCAGCTTGCCGCCGAGGTCGGCGCCGAGGCGCTCGAGCAGACCCCGCTCCAGTGCGGTGTGGACGTCCTCGTCGGCGATGGTGCCGACGAAGGAGCCGTCCGCCACATCGGCCTCGAGCTGGTCGAGACCGGCCAGCATGCGCGTGAGTTCGTCGGCCGTCAGCAGGCCCGCCCGGTGGAGCACGCGCGCGTGGGCACGGGAGCCGGCGATGTCGTACGGCGCGAGCCGCCAGTCGAAGTGGACCGACGCGGACAGCTTCGCCAGCGCCTCGGCCGGACCGTCGGCGAACCGGCCGCCCCAGAGCCGGACGTCACCGTTGTTGCTGCTCACTGCATGCTCCTCAAGACAAGGGTGGGATACGCCGCCGCCTCCCCTTCCCCCGGCGGAGGAACAGGGAGGCGGCTGTCGAACGAGTCGTACTTACGCGAGGTCACGCCGTGCGGCGATCTTCGCGGACAGCGCGAAGATGTCGATGAAGCCCTGCGCCTTCGACTGGTCGAAGGTGTCGCCGGAGTCGTAGGTCGCCAGGTTGAAGTCGTAGAGCGACTCCTCCGACTTCCGGCCGGTGACGACGGCGCGACCGCCGTGCAGGGTCATCCGGATGTCACCGGTGACGTGCTGGTTCGCCTCGTTGATGAAGCCGTCCAGGGCCCGCTTGAGCGGGGAGAACCACAGACCGTCGTAGACCATCTCGCCCCAGCGCTGCTCGACCTGCCGCTTGTAGCGGGCCAGCTCGCGCTCGACGGTGACGTTCTCGAGCTCCTGGTGGGCGGTGATCAGGGCGATCGCGCCGGGGGCCTCGTACACCTCACGGGACTTGATGCCCACGAGCCGGTCCTCGACCATGTCGATCCGGCCGATGCCCTGGGCTCCGGCGCGCTCGTTGAGCTGCTGGATGGCCTGCAGGACGGTGACGGGCCTGCCGTCGATGGCGACGGGGACGCCCTCCTTGAAGGAGATGACGACCTCGTCGGCCTCGCGGGCGACGGCCGGGTTCTGCGTGTACTCGTAGATGTCCTCGATCGGCGCGTTCCAGATGTCCTCGAGGAAGCCGGTCTCGACGGCCCGGCCGAAGACGTTCTGGTCGATGGAGTACGGGGACTTCTTCGTGGTCGCGATCGGCAGGTTCGCCTTCTCGGCGAAGGCGATGGCCTTGTCCCGGGTCATCGCGTAGTCACGGACCGGCGCGATGCACTTCAGATCCGGGCCCAGCGCCTGGATGCCCGCCTCGAACCGCACCTGGTCGTTGCCCTTGCCGGTGCAGCCGTGGGCGACGATGCCGGCGTTGTGCTTCTTCGCGGCGGCGACGAGGTGCTTGACGATGGTCGGCCGGGAGAGCGCCGAGACCAGCGGGTAGCGGTCCATGTAGAGGGCGTTTGCCTTGATCGCCGGGAGGCAGTACTCGTCGGCGAACTCGTCCTTGGCGTCCGCGACCTCGGCCTCGACCGCACCGCAGGCGAGCGCGCGCTTGCGGATGACGTCCAGGTCCTCGCCGCCCTGGCCGACGTCCACGGCGACGGCGATGACCTCGGCACCCGTCTCCTCGGCGATCCAGCCGATGGCGACGGAGGTGTCCAGGCCGCCCGAGTAGGCGAGTACGACGCGCTCGGTCACGGGTTTCTCCTTACCTTGCAATCACTGATGGGTATAACTATGCAGAGCTCCGTATGTTTTGTCAACGCCGGCGCAAAGGAGCTGGTCATCGGGCCGAGACTCTGTGATCGATGGGCGTACGGGCGCCGAACGGCCCCGTCCGCGTGGCCCGCCGCGCGGGCCGGCCCTAGCGTCGCGAGCATGCGTACCGTTCTCGCGCTCGGCGCCGTCCTGGTCGGTCTGCTCGCGGGTCAAGACGCTCCGCCCCCGCTGCCGGCCCGCATGGCCGATACCGGCGGCGGCAGTCAGCTGATCACCGCCGAGGCGCCGCGCGCCGGGTCCACCACCGGCAGGGTGACCTGGTGGGACCGCCGGGGCCGGCACTGGATCGAGGCAGGGTCGGCGCCCGCCCGGTTCGGGAAGAACGGGCTGACGGAGGGCGGGCGGCGGGTGCAGGGGACGTCCACCACGCCGACCGGTCTGTACGCACTGCCGTACGCCTTCGGGAACAAGGCCGCACCCGCCGGGACCTCGTACGCCTACCGCCGGGTGACCGAGCGGTCCTGGTGGTGCCAGGACAACGCCTCAGGGGCGTACAACCGCTGGGTCGAGGGGCTGCCGCCGGACTGCCGGGCGGCCGAGGCAGAGCATCTGGTCACCTACGGGACGCAGTACGCGCACGCGCTCGTCATCGGCTTCAACTACGACCGGCCGGTGCGCGGCCGGGGCGCCGGGATCTTCCTGCACGTCGACGGGCGCGGGGCGACGGCCGGCTGCGTCTCCGTACCGGCCGGGGCGATGGCCCGCATCCTCGCCTGGGCCGAACCGGCCCGCCGCCCGTCCATCGCGATCGGGACCAGCGGCGGACCGACGGCGATCACCCGCTACTGATCGGGCGCCCTAGCGGTCGTTCTGCGCGAGGCGCAGCAGATGGTCGGCGAGCGCCTGGCCGCCGGCCGGGTCGCGGGAGATGAGCATCAGGGTGTCGTCTCCGGCGATGGTGCCGAGGATGTCGTTCAGCTCCGCCTGGTCGATGGCCGACGCGAGGAACTGCGCGGCGCCCGGCGGAGTACGCAGGACCACGAGGTTGGCCGACGCCTCGGCGGAGATCAGCAGTTCACCGGAGAGGCGCCGCATGCGCTCCTCCTTGGCCGACTCGCCGAGCGGCGCCTGCGGGGTGCGGAAACCACCCTCGCTCGGTACCGCGTAGATCAGCTCGCCGCCGGTGTTGCGGATCTTCACCGCGCCCAGTTCGTCCAGGTCCCGGGAGAGCGTCGCCTGGGTGACGCTCAGCCCGTCGTCCGCGAGCAGCTTCGCCAACTGGCTCTGCGAGCGGACCGGCTGCCGGTTGAGGATGTCCACGATCCGCCGGTGCCGCGCGGTACGGGTCTGCGGAACGGACGGCCCGCCGTGCTCGGTGTCCTGCGCGTCGGTCATCGTCGTCGTCTCATTCCCCGGATCGTCCTGCCTGGTACACCGCGTCGAGGACGCCGGGCAGGGCCCGGAGGAACGTGTCCACCTCGTCGTCCCCGATGATCAGCGGCGGCATGAGCCGTACGACGTCGGGGGCGGGCGCGTTCACCAGGAGGCCGGCGTCCTGAGCCGCCTTCTGCACCTGGGGCGCGAGGGGCTCGGTGAGCACGATACCCAGCAGCAGACCCGCGCCACGGACGTGGGAGACCAGCGGGTGGCCGAGCGCCTCGGTTCCCTCCCGCACCTTCTCGCCGAGTCGCTTCACCGCGTCGAGCGTCCCGTCGGCCGCGAGGGTGTCGATCACGGCGAGCCCCGCGGCGCAGGACACCGGGTTGCCGCCGAAGGTCGTGCCGTGGTGACCGGGCTTCAGTAGGTCGGCGGCCGCGCCGAAGGCGACGGTCGCGCCGAGCGGCAGCCCCCCGCCGAGGCCCTTGGCGAGGGTGACGACGTCCGGCTCCACGCCGTCGTGGCCCTGGTGCTCGAACCAGTGCCCGGTGCGACCGATGCCGGTCTGCACCTCGTCGAGGACGAGCAGGGTGCCGGTGGCGCGGGTGATCTCGCGGGCGGCCTTCAGATACCCGGCGGGGGGCACGACCACGCCGTTCTCGCCCTGGATCGGCTCGATGATCACGAAAGCGGTCCGTTCGGTGACGGCGGCGCGCAGGGCGTCGACGTCTCCGTACGGCACATGCGTGACCTCGCCGGGCAGCGGCAGGAACGGCTCCTGCTTGCCGGGCTGGCCGGTCAGGGCGAGGGAGCCCATGGTGCGGCCGTGGAACCCGCCCGTGGTGGCGACCATGTGCGGCCGTCCGGTGAGCCGGCCGATCTTGAAGGCGGCTTCGTTGGCCTCGGCGCCGGAGTTGCAGAAGAAGACCCTGCCCGGGCGGCCGAAGAGCTGGAGCAGCCGCTCGGCGAGGGCGACGGGCGGCTCGGCGACGAAGAGGTTGGAGACATGGCCGAGCGAGGCGATCTGCCGGGAGACCGCCTCGACGACGGCCGGGTGGGCGTGGCCGAGTGCGTTGACCGCGATTCCGCCGACGAAGTCGATGTACTCGGTGCCGTCGGCGTCCCAGACCTTCGCGCCCTCGCCGTGCGCCAGGGACAGCTTCGGCGTGCCGTAGTTGTCCATCAGCGCGCCCTGCCAGCGCAGGGCCAGTGCTTCGTTGCCGCTCGTGCCGCTCATGACGCCCCCCGGCCGTCGGGCACGACCATCGTGCCGATTCCCTCGTCGGTGAAGATCTCCAGCAGGATCGAGTGCGGGACCCGGCCGTCGATCACACGGGCGGTGGTGACCCCGTTGCGCACGGCGTGGAGGCAGCCCTCCATCTTGGGGACCATGCCGCTGGAGAGCTCGGGCAGCAGCTTCTCCAGCTGGCTCGCCGTGAGCCGGCTGATCACCTCGTCGCTGTGCGGCCAGTCCTCGTAGAGTCCCTCGACGTCGGTGAGGACCATCAGCGTCTCGGCGCCGAGGGCCGCGGCGAGCGCGGCCGCCGCCGTGTCGGCGTTGACGTTGTAGACGTGGTTGTCGTCGGCGCTGCGGGCGATGGAGGAGACGACCGGGATACGGCCGTCCTTCAGGAGCGCCTCGATCGCGCCCGCGTCGACCGAGGTGATCTCGCCGACCCGGCCGATGTCCACGGACTCGCCGTCTATTTGCGGGAAGTGCTGGGTGGCGGTGATGGTGTGGGCGTCCTCGCCGGTCATGCCGACCGCGAGCGGACCGTGTTCGTTGAGCAGCCCCACGAGCTCCCGCTGGACCTTGCCGGCCAGCACCATGCGGACGACGTCCATGGCCTCGGGCGTGGTCACCCGAAGGCCGGCCTTGAACTCGCTGACCAGGCCGTGCCGGTCGAGCTGCGCGCTGATCTGCGGGCCGCCGCCGTGCACGACGACCGGCTTGAGGCCGGCGTGGTGCAGGAAGACGACGTCCTGGGCGAAGGCCGCCTTCAGGTCCTCGTCGATCATGGCGTTGCCGCCGAACTTGATGACGACGGTCTTGCCGTGGTGGCGGGTGAGCCAGGGCAGGGCCTCGATGAGGATCTGCGCCTTGGGCAGGGCCGTGTGCTTCCGTGTCTGGCTCATGAGCTGTACGCGCTGTTCTCGTGGACGTAGTCGGCGGTGAGGTCGTTGGCCCAGATGACGGCCGACTCACTGCCCGCGGCCAGGTCAGCGGTGATCTTGACCTCCCGGTAGCGCATGTCGACCAGGTCGCGGTCCTCGCCGACGCCGCCGTTCTTGCAGACCCAGACGCCGTTGATGGCGACATTGAGCTGGTCGGGCTCGAACGCGGCCTTCGTGGTGCCGATGGCGGAGAGCACCCGGCCCCAGTTGGGGTCCTCGCCGTGGATGGCGCACTTGAGGAGGTTGTTGCGGGCGATGGAGCGGCCCACCTCGACGGCGTCGTCCTCGGAGGCGGCGTTGATCACCTCGATACGGATGTCCTTGCTGGCGCCCTCGGCGTCGCCGATGAGCTGGCGGGCGAGGTCGTCGCAGACGGTCCGTACGGCCTCGGCGAACTCCTCGTACGCCGGCGTCACCGCGGCCGCGCCGGAGGCGAGCAGCAGGACCGTGTCGTTGGTCGACATGCAGCCGTCGGAGTCGACCCGGTCGAAGGTGACCCGGGTGGCGTCGCGCAGGGCCTTGTCGAGCGTCGGGGCGTCGAGGTCGGCGTCGGTGGTGAGGACGACGAGCATGGTGGCGAGGCCGGGGGCGAGCATGCCCGCGCCCTTGGCCATGCCGCCGACGGTCCAGCCGTCCTTCGTCACCACGGAGGTCTTGTGGACGGTGTCGGTGGTCTTGATGGCGATGGCGGCCTTCTCGCCGCCGTGCTCGGAGAGCTCACCGGCGGCCCTCTCGACGCCCGGCAGCAGCTTGTCCATCGGGAGGAGGACGCCGATGAGGCCGGTGGAGGCGACGGCGACCTCGCCGGCGCCGATGCCGAGCACCTCGGCCGCCTTCTCCGCCGTCGCGTGCGTGTCCTGGAAGCCCTTGGGACCCGTGCAGGCGTTGGCGCCACCGGAGTTGAGGACGACGGCGGACACCTCCCCGCCCTTGAGGACCTGCTCGGACCAGAGGACCGGCGCGGCCTTGACGCGATTGGAGGTGAAGACGCCCGCCGCGGCCTGACGGGGCCCGTTGTTGACCACGAGGGCCAGGTCCGGGTTGCCGTTCTCCTTGATCCCGGCGGCGATGCCCGCCGCCGTGAATCCCTTCGCTGCGGTCACGCTCACGGCGCAACTCCAATCGTGGAAAGACCGGTCTCCTCGGCGAACCCGAGGGCGATGTTCATGCTCTGCACCGCGCCGCCGGCGGTGCCCTTGGTGAGGTTGTCGATGGCGCTGATCGCGATGATCCGCTGCGCCGCCTCGTCGTAGGCGACCTGGACCTGAACGGCGTTGGAACCGTAGACGGACGCGGTCGCCGGCCACTGCCCCTCGGGGAGCAGGTGGACGAACGCCTCGTCGGCGAAGGCCTTCTCGTAGGCGGCCCGCACGGTCTCCGCCGTGACGCCCGGCTTCGCCTTGGCCGAGCAGGTGGCGAGGATGCCGCGGGCCATCGGCGCGAGGGTCGGCGTGAAGGACACCGTCACCTTCTCGCCGGCCACCGTGTCGAGGTTCTGGATCATCTCCGGGATGTGCCGGTGGCCGCCGCCGACGCCGTACGGGCTCATGGAGCCCATGACCTCGGAGCCGAGCAGATGAGGCTTGAGGGCCTTGCCCGCGCCGGAGGTGCCGGTGGCCGCGACGACGACGGCCTCCGGCTCGGCCAGGCCGCTCTCGTACGCCGGGAAGAGCGCGAGGGACACGGCGGTCGGGTAGCAGCCGGGCACCGCGATGCGCCGGGAGCCCTCCAGGGCCGCGCGGGCGCCCGGGAGCTCGGGCAGGCCGTACGGCCAGGTGCCGGCGTGCGGGGAGCCGTAGAACTTCTCCCAGTCCGAGGAGTCCTTCAGCCGGTGGTCGGCGCCCATGTCGATGACGAGGACGTCAGGCCCGAGCTGCTCCGCGACCGCGGCGGACTCGCCGTGCGGGAGCGCGAGGAAGACGACGTCGTGCGGTCGGTCCTGCCCGGCGAGCACCTCGGCGGTGGTCGGCTCGAGGACGCGGTCGGCCAGCGGCAGCAGATGCGGCTGCAGGGAGCCGAGCCGCTGACCCGCGTTGGAGAAACCGGTCAGGGCGCCGATCTCCACCTCGGGGTGGGAGAGAAGCAGACGCAGGACCTCTCCGCCCGCGTATCCGCTCGCTCCTGCCACTGCTGCACGTACCGTCATCGAACCCTCCTTGTCGATGGCATGACTATACGCATCACTGCAGTTTTATGCAATGGTCCACGGTCGTGAGTGATCCACTGAACGAGCCTAGTTCGCATCGGCGCTCCGCATGAGGGATACGGAGAGAAGATCGGCGAAGCGAGAGAAGGGGTCTGTCGAGACGGGGGCGCTCACGAGATATCTTGATGTCGAGCAATCTCGCAGACGCAGACGTGGAGCGGAGCACCCGGTGACTGACTCGACCATCATCTACACCCACACTGACGAGGCGCCTGCCCTGGCGACCTACTCGTTCCTCCCCGTGATCCAGGCGTACGCGTCTACCGCCGGGGTGAATGTCGAGACCCGTGACATCTCCCTGGCCGGCCGGATCATCGCCAGCTTCCCCGAGCGTCTCGAAGAGGGGCAGCGCATCGACGACGCCCTCGCCGAGCTCGGCGAACTGGCGAAGACGCCCGAGGCCAACATCATCAAGCTGCCGAACATCTCGGCCTCGATCCCGCAGCTGAAGGCGGCCGTCGCCGAGCTTCAGGCGCAGGGCTACGCGCTGCCGGACTACCCGGACGACCCCAAGACCGACGAGGAGCGCGAGATCCGCGCCCGCTACGACAAGGTCAAGGGCAGCGCCGTCAACCCGGTCCTGCGCGAGGGCAACTCCGACCGCCGCGCACCGGCGTCGGTGAAGAACTACGCCAAGGCGCACCCCCACCGCATGGGTGCCTGGTCGCCCGAGTCGAAGACGAACGTCGCCACCATGGGCGCCGACGACTTCCGCTCCACCGAGAAGTCCGCGGTCGTGGCCGAGGCCGGCTCGCTGCGCATCGAGCTCGCGGGCGAGGACGGCTCCACCACCGTGCTGCGCGAGTCGGTACCCGTCCTCGCGGGTGAGGTCGTCGACGCGTCCGTCATGCGCGTCGCCGCCCTGCGCGAGTTCCTCGCGGAGCAGGTCGCCCGCGCCAAGGCCGAGGGCGTGCTGTTCTCGGTGCACCTGAAGGCCACGATGATGAAGGTCTCCGACCCCATCGTCTTCGGTCACGTGGTGCGCGCCTTCTTCCCGAAGACCTTCGCGAAGTACGGCGAGGCGCTCGTCGCGGCCGGCCTGTCGCCGAACGACGGCCTCGGCGCCATCCTGAAGGGCCTGGAGTCGCTGCCCCACATGGGCGACGAGATCAAGGCCTCCTTCGAGGCCGAGATCGCCGAGGGCCCCGCCCTCGCGATGGTCGACTCCGACAAGGGCATCACCAACCTGCACGTGCCGAGCGATGTCATCGTCGACGCCTCCATGCCGGCCATGATCCGCACCTCCGGCCACATGTGGGGCCCGGACGGCCAGGAGGCCGACACCCTCGCCGTCCTCCCGGACAGCAGCTACTCCGGCGTGTACCAGGTCGTCATCGACGACTGCCGGGCCAACGGCGCCTTCGACCCGTCGACGATGGGCTCGGTTCCCAACGTCGGTCTGATGGCGCAGAAGGCCGAGGAGTACGGCAGCCACGACAAGACGTTCGAGATCGCGACCCCGGGCACCGTGCGGGTCGTCGACGGCGCCGGCAACGTCGTCCTGGAGCAGCTGGTCGGCGCCGGCGACATCTTCCGCATGTGCCAGACCAAGGACCTGCCGATCCAGGACTGGGTCAAGCTCGCCGTGACCCGTGCCCGCGCGACCGGCAACCCGGCCGTGTTCTGGCTCGACGAGGGCCGCGCGCACGACGCCACCCTCATCGAGAAGGTCCGGACGTACCTGGCCGACCACGACACCGAGGGCCTGCAGATCGAGATCATGTCGCCGGTCGAGGCGACGGCGTTCTCCCTGGAGCGCATCCGCCGCGGCGAGGACACCATCTCGGTCACCGGCAACGTCCTGCGTGACTACCTGACGGACCTCTTCCCGATCCTGGAGCTGGGCACCAGCGCCAAGATGCTCTCCGTCGTCCCGCTGATGAACGGTGGCGGTCTGTTCGAGACCGGCGCCGGCGGCTCCGCGCCGAAGCACGTCCAGCAGCTGGTCAAGGAGAACTACCTCCGCTGGGACAGCCTGGGCGAGTTCCTCGCGCTCGCGGTCAGCTTCGAGCACCTCGCGACGACCACGGGCAACGCCCGCGCCCAGGTCCTCGCCGACACCCTCGACCGCGCGACCGGCACCTTCCTCAACGAGGACAAGTCGCCGAGCCGCAAGCTCGGTGGCATCGACAACCGCGGCAGCCACTTCTACCTGGCCCTGTACTGGGCGCAGGAGCTGGCGCGGCAGACCGAGGACGCGCAGCTCGCGGAGGCGTTCGCGGCCCTGGCCAAGACGCTGTCCGAGCAGGAGCGGACCATCGTCGACGAGCTGATCGCCGTTCAGGGCTCGCCCGCCGAGATCGGTGGCTACTACCAGCCCGACCCGGCGAAGGCCTCGGCGGTCATGCGCCCGTCGGCGACCTTCAACCAGGCGATCGCCACTCTCGGCTAGTCCCTGACGGGGCGTTCCCGCGTCCCCGTCCGTTCCGCCCCGGCAGGCCTCCGCCCGCCGGGGCGGACCTGTGTCCGGGGCGACGCACCCCCTACCCCTCATACCTGAGAGCCAGTCGGCAGGTGCACCCCCTGGTGGGACGCGGACGACAGGGCTAGATCCATAACTTCGGTTCCGGAAACACGCGTCCGTCCGGCCGAAAGGATCTCCCATGGCGTTCCGCATCCGCGGCAGCCGTCTGCGCCGCACCCTGCTCGCGGTGCTCGTCACCGCCTCGGTCGCGGTGCCGGTGGCGGGCGCGGCCGGCCCGGCGGCCGTGCCCGCACCAGGGCCCGCCCGCCTCGCGCCGCTGCGTGACGCGGCGCCCGCCGCCCTCGCCGCGCGGTACGCCGCCCACCGGAACGGGATCCGGGCCGCCGCGCGCATGGCCTCCGCCCACGGCGACCGCAAGCGGGCAGCCTCGCTGGAGGCCATGGCGGACCCGGCGCGTCACTTCCTCGCCTTCGACGGCCGCGACGGCGGGCGCAGCGTCGAGGTCTTCGGCGACCTGTCCCGCGCCGTCCGGATCGCCGTCCTGGTGCCCGGCTCCGACACGAGTCTTGACACCTACGGGCGTCTGGGGGCCGGCTCGTCGGCGCTCCACCGGCAGATGGGCGGCCGTTCCGCCGTCATCGCCTGGCTCGGCTACCCGACGCCGAGCACGGTCGGCCCGCGGATCCTCACCTCGGGGCGGGCCGAAGACGCCGCGCCCCGACTGCGCGCCTTCATCGAGGAGTTGAGGGCGCTGAAGCCCGCCGCCCGGACGTCGTTGCTGTGCCACTCGTACGGCTCGGTGGTCTGCGCGCGCGCCGCCTCCGGGCTCGAAGTCGCGGACATCGTTCTCTACGGGAGTCCCGGCACCGGCTACGACAACGCCGCGGCCCTGCGCACCCGGGCCACGGTGTGGGCGGGCCGGGGGTCCGCCGACTGGATTGCCTTCGTGCCGCACGGCCGGCTCCCCCTGGGCTTCGCCGACGTGGGGTTCGGCGGAGACCCGGTGTCGCGGGAGTTCGGCGCCCGGACCTTCGACGCGGGCGCGGCGGGCCACAGCGACTACCTCCGGCCCGGCTCGACCGCCCTCGCGAGCATCGCGCGGATCATGAACGGCCGTCATGCGTGAGCTCGCCCGGCGCATCGACGCCGCGACCCCGCCCGGCCGCGACCGGGCCGTCGACGCGCTGCGCGCCCTCGCGATCCTCGGGGTGGTCCTCGGCCACTGGCTGGTCACCGCCCTGATCGTCGACACCGGCACCGTCCGGGCGGCCAGCCCGCTCCATTTCATGCCGGAACTGACCCCGGTCTCCTGGGTCTTCCAGACCCTGGCCGTCTTCTTCCTGGTCGGAGGCCAGGTGGGCGCCGGGAGCTACGCCTCGGCCCGGGCCCGGGGCGAGACGTACGGCCGGTGGCTCGCCGCACGCTTGGGACGGCTGTTCCGGCCCGTGGCGGCCCTCCTGACCGTATGGGCGGTCGCGGCGGGCCTCATGCTCGTCTCGGGGGTGTCCTGGGCGACCGTGCACACGCTGGGCAAACTGGTGCTGTCCCCGCTCTGGTTCCTGATGGTCTTCGCGGCTCTGACGGCGGCGACGCCACTGGTGGCCGCGCTCCACCCGCTGTGGCCCCTGGCCGTGGTGCTCCATGTCGACCTGATCCGGTTCGGCCTCGGCGGGCCGCAGTGGCTGGGCTGGATCAATGTGGCGGCGGGCTGGCTGGTCCCCTACTGCCTGGGCGCGGCCTGGGCCCGGGGCGGGCTGAGTTCCCGCACCAGCGGGTGGGCCCTGCTCGGCGGGGGCACCACGGCCACCGTCCTGCTGGTCCTGTTCGCCGGATACCCGGCGTCCATGGTCGGCGTCCCCGGCGCCGCCGTCTCGAACCTCAACCCGCCGACACTGGCCGCCGTCTGCTTCGGCCTCGCCCAGTGCGGGGCGGCGCTGCTGCTGCTCGGCCCCCTGCGGAGGGTGCTGCGCCGCCCCATCGCCTGGGCCGCGGTGGCACTGGTGAACCTTTCCGCGATGACGGTCTTCCTGTGGCACCAGACCGCGATGATCGCGGTCACCGCGCTCGGCCTGCTCGCCGGCTCCGGCGCTGTGCCCGGCCTGCACACCGTGCCCGATGGGAGCGAGTGGGTGCCGGCCAGGCTGGCGTGGCTTCCGCTGTTCGCACTCGCCCTGCTGGTGTGCTGGGCGGCCTTCCACACATACGAACAGGGAGGCGGACGGGGAGGGAGCATCGTCGTGCGCGAGGGGGAGCCCGACCGGCGCAAGGCGGCGCGTCGTGATCAATACACCTAGGGTTGACGTCGTGCTCATGAGGACGGGGGACGCCGGGTGAAGCCGGAAGACTGGGATCGGCTGCGCGCGGCGGTCAGCGCGGTGCCGCGCGCCTTCCGTGAGGACCTGTGGACCTTGGCCGCGGATCCGCTGCCGCGGCAGCGCTGGCTCGGCCGGCTGCCCCACGCCCATGCGGTGCTGTTCGTGATCCTCATGGCCGGCGGCGACATGAGCGACTACGAGCGGATGGCGGTGCCGACGAACATGTCGGTACTCGTCCTGTTCCAGGCGGGGGCCGCGGTTCTCGCGATGTTCCGCCCGGTGCCGGCGTGGTGGCTGTCGACGCTCACGCTCTTCGTGACCGGGATGGTCGGGGAGGCCCGCGTCGGCCGCGACATCGTCTGGCCCTGGAGCGTCTGGGGCATCGCGCTGCAGACGCTCGTCCTGCTCCTCCTGGCCCTGCGGGTCCGGCCCCTGGCGTCGGTCCTGGCGCTGGCGATCACCGTGCTTTCGGGCGCGCTCAACACGGCTCTGGCCGGGCCCGAGCACAATGTCGTCGTCGAACGGGGCGCCGTCGCCTTCGCCACGGCGGTGGTCGTCGGAGCGTCGCTGCGCATCGGCCGGGTGGCCCGGACACAGCTGGTCGAGCAGGAGGTACTGACCGCCGAGGAGCGCTCCCGCCGCACCCTCCTGGAGGAACGCAACCGCATCGCCCGGGAGCTGCACGACGTCGTCGCCCACCACATGTCGGTGATCTCCATCCAGGCGCAGGTCGCCCCGCACCTCGTGGAGAACCCGTCCGACGAACTGAAGGAGAACCTCGCCGGGATACGCGGCAACGCCGTCGAGGCGCTCACCGAACTGCGCCGCGTGCTCGGCGTGCTGCGGTCGGAAGACGCCCTGGCGAAGGGGATCCGCCACGCCCCGCAGCCCACCCTGGACAGGCTGGACGAGCTGGTCGGCAATGTGCGGGGCGCCGGGGTCGAGGTCTCCACCGACATCACCGGCGAGCGGCGTCCGCTGTCGCCGGGCGTCGAACTGTCGGCGTTCCGGATCGTGCAGGAGGCGCTCAGCAACGCCATGCGGCACGCCCCGGGCGCGCGCGTACGGGTCGAGCTCGGCTACCGGGCGGCGAGTCTCACGGTCCGGGTCACCAATACCGCGCCGACCGCTCCTCCGGCGCCCTCGCAGCGGGTGGGGCACGGGGTGCTGGGCATGCGGGAGCGCACTGGCATGCTGGGCGGCGAACTCGCCAACGGTCCGACGCCCGGCGGCGGTTACGAAGTAGTCGCCACGCTTCCGCTGGACCTGGAGAACCGTTCATGACCATTCGCGTGCTGATCGCCGACGACCAGATGATGATCCGCCAGGGCTTCACGGTGCTGCTCGACGCCGAGCCCGGGATCGAGGTCGTCGGGCAGGCCGTGGACGGCCTCGACGCCATCGCGAGAGTCGCCGAACTCGATCCCGATGTGGTCCTGATGGACATACGGATGCCGGAACTCGGCGGCATCGAGGCGACCCGGCGGATCACCGAACCCGAGGGGGCCACCGTCAAGGTCCTCGTCCTGACCACCTTCGACCTCGACGAGTACGTGTACGAGGCGCTGCGCGCGGGCGCGTCGGGTTTCCTGCTGAAGGACGCGTCGGCCGACGAACTCGCCCAGGCGGTGCGCGTGGTGGCCGCGGGGGACGCCCTGCTCGCACCGAACATCACCAAGCGGCTGATCACCGAGTTCTCCCGGATGAGCAGCGCCCCGCGCGCCCCGCTCAAGGAGCGCCTCGGCGACCTGACGGAACGGGAGACGGAGGTCCTGGCGCTGATCGCCCAGGGCCTGTCGAACGCGGAGATCGCCAAGCACCTGGTCGTGGCCGAGCAGACCGTGAAGTCCCATGTGAGCCGGATGCTGGTCAAGCTGGGCCTGCGCGACCGGACGCAGGCGGCGGTCTTCGCGTACGAGACGGGGCTGGTGCGGCCGTCGGGCTACTGATTCCGGGGCGGCTACTTCTTCACGGCCCGCAGGACGACGAACTTCGGGTCACTCGCGACGAGTTCACTGTTGCCGAAGATGCGGCGCAGTGTCACGTGGTAGCCCAGGTGCCGGTTGCCGACGACCCAGAGCTCACCACCGGGGCGCAGGGCCCGGCGCGCTCCGCTGAACATGCGGCGGGCGGTCGCGTCCGTGGTCGCCTGGTGGCTGTGGAAGGGCGGATTGTTGAGTACCAGGTCCACTGAGTCGGCCGGCACGTCGGACAGCCCGTCACCAACCACGAACTCCGCCTTCGCGCCGGCGCCGGCGTTGGCCCGGAAGGTCGCCTCGGCGGACGCCACCGCCTGGTACGACTCGTCGACGAAGAGGAGCTCCGCGTCGGGTTCGGTCAGCGCGGCGGCCAGCCCGACGACACCGTTTCCGCAGCCCAGGTCGACGATCCGGCGGCCGGGAGCGCCGGCCGGGGGAAGGTGCTGGAGGAAGAAGCGCGTGCCGATGTCGAGCCGGTCGGCGCAGAAGACACCGGCGTGGTTGGTGACGGTCCGGCCGGCGACCGTCGCGGCGTCGGACGGCAGCGCGTAGGAGTACGGCCAGGGGCTGGCCGGACGGGCCCGTGAGACGTCGGGCGTGGAGTGGATGAGCCGGGCCTTCTTCACGGCCAGGGACGTCCGGGTCGGGCCGACGAGCCGCTCGAACAGGTTCAGCGTCGAGGTGTGGATCTCCTTCACCATGCCCGTACCGATGACGACCGTGCCCTCGTGCAGGGCGGGTGCCAGTCGATGCAGCTGGTCCTCCAGGAGCGCCAGGCTCTTGGGGACGCGGATCAGCAGGACGTCGATCCGCTCGGGCGGGGTGTCCCGGGGCGACAGGAGACGTACGGCACCGGTGTCGGCGCCCGCGCGTTCCAGGTTGGCGAGGGTGGCCCGGTGGCCGAGGTACGAGTCGGAGATCTGTACGGGCGCGTGCGCGGCGAGCGCCGTGACCAGGGCCCCCCACCGGTCGCCGACGACCACGACGGACCCGGACAGGTCGACGTCGGCGCGCTCAGCCAGGTGGCGCAGCAGATACTCGTCGGCGGCGTCCCAGGCGCGGAGGGTGTCGCGCGGGTCCTCGGGAAAGCGGGTGAGGGCGAACTCGCCCCATGACGTGGTCAAACGATTCATTGTTCCCTCAGGCTAACCGCTCGCGCCGGGCGAGCCCGCCGCCGCGTCCCCGATCCGTGCCCGGAGCGCGGAGAGGCGCCCGGTCGGGGAGTCCTTCGGCGGGACGTCCGGACCGGTCGCCAGGGCGGTGAGCGTCGCGGACCGCGGTCACGGGTCACGGGGCGCGTGGCACGGCGCCCGTCACACGGGACGCGTCACCCTGCGCCCGGCACGAGGCACAGGTTCCAGCGGCCCGGGCGGCCGGTGAGGGTGACCGTGGACAGAGGGCGGACGTCCACGTTCCAGTACGCCGCGGGCGGTGCCTTCAGGGCGTACACCAGGGCCGCACGCACGACAGCGGGCTCGGCGACGGCGACGATGGCGCCGTCCTCGGCGGGGCGGGTCTCCAGCCAGCCCCCTATGCGGGTGATGAACGACAGCAGCGGCTCCCCGCCGTGCGGGGCAGTACGCGGATCGCCGAGCCAGGCGTCGACGGCGGCCGGGTCCTGGGCGGCCACCTCGGCGAGGGTGAAGCCCCGCCAGCGGCCCATGTCGCAGTCGCGGAGGGCGGGCTGAGCGAGCGGCGCGAAGCCGAGCGCCCGGCCGGTGGCGCGGCTGCGCTCGGTCGGCGAGCAGTAGCGCAGCTCGGCCGCGCCCAGCGGCACCAGCGCGTGCGCGGCGAGCCGCACCTCGTGCCAGCCCTCCTGGTCGAGCGGCCGGTCGTCGTCGAACCGCTCGGCGAGCAGGGAGCAGCTGCGCGCCGCGGCGACCAGCGTGACCCGTAGACCCATGGGCGAGATCGTGAGGCCGGGAGCGCCGCAGGTCAAGAGGTGCGGGGCGGCGGGTCTACGGTCGGTTCAGGTCGAGATTCATCCAGATCCCCGGGTCCTCCAGTGGCGTGAAACCGATCTTCTCGTAGACGCCGTGGGCGTCGGCGGTCGCCAGCATGATCCGGCGCAGTCCGAGCGGCGCCAGGTGGTCGCGGACCGCCTCCACGAGGGTGGTGCCGAGGCCCTTGCCGCGCGCGGCGCGGTCGACGTAGACGTCGCAGAGCCAGGCGAAGGTGGCGTGGTCGGTGACCACACGGGCGTAGCCGACGATCTCTCCGGAAGCCGGGTCGTACGCGCCGAAGTTGAGCGACCCGGTGCTGGCGCGGTCCTGGTGCTCGCGGGTACGGCCGAGGGCCCAGTAGGCGTCGGTGGAGAGCCAGTGGTGGATGCGTGCCGGGTCGAGGCGGGCGGGGTCGGTGGAGATCTCGTAGCCGCCGGGGTGCCGGGTGCGCCGTGGGTCGTCTCACTCATGTCCGAAGCCTCGCAGGCCACAGGGGAGTTGTCAGCGGTGGGTGACACGGCTCCGGGCGGTGCCTTCTCGTCCGGGCGCACCCCTCCCCGGCGCGTCCGGGCGACGCGGTCAGCCCCGTGGCAGCTCGTCGTAGGCCGTGCGCAGCCGGCGGACGCCCTCGGCGATCTCGGCCGGTCCCGCGACGCCCGCGAAGCTCACCCGGCGCGTCGGCGCTGAGCGTGACCTGCTGCCAGGAGGTGTCACCGGGCTCGATCGCGCCGGAGCGCGGTGTGGCACGGAAGACTCCAGCGCCGGGCCGGGTGATATCGCGGTCACCCAGCGCGCGAGCAGCTGACCCGGTGGCCGACCGGGCGGGCCGGCGGATGCCTGGCCGTGCGCCGGAGGGCCACCCGGGTCACAATGGCGGACGTAGACTCCGAAGTACGAAGGCCGGGCACGAGGAGGTCACTCCCGATGCAAGCGAGCGTGGGCGACAAGTTGCTGGTGCACGGCCGGACCGTCGGTCATCACGACCGTACGGCCCAGGTCGTCGAAGTACTGGGCGAGAACGGCACGCCCCCCTACCGGGTCCGATTCGACGACGACGGTCACGAGGCCCTGATGTCCCCGGGCCCCGACACCGTCGTGCGGCACCGCCAGGAATCCGGTCCCGCCTGAGCGCGAATCACCGCGGCGGACGGACCCTGGTCGGGTAGTGATCGGCCACCACGGTGGCCATCGCCCCGATCCGGTCCGCCGTCACCTCTTTCGCCGAGAAGAAGCAGTGGCCGCGCACCTGTGGGTACTCCTCGGCGAGGGTCAGGTGCCGGGAGAGTTCGGCCGGGTCCTGCCAGGGAGCCCCCTGGGCGGGGTCGCCCGCCTTGTGGAGCGCCTCGCCGATGTACAGCTGGACACCTGTGCCCCGGACCACGTCGTTCCACCAGGGCAGCAGCGTGGCGTAGTCGGCCGCGGCGAAGCCGATGTTCCAGTACAGCTGCGGCACGACGTAGTCGATCCAGCCCTCCCGCACCCATCCACGGGTGTCGGCGTGGAGGTCGTCGTAGGTCTGCACTCCCGCGCGGGTGTCCGAGCCGGACGGGTCGGTGGAGGCGTTGCGCCACACGCCGAAGGGACTGATGCCGAACCTCACCTCCTCCTTGATGTCCTTGATCCGCTCGGCCATCCCGCTGACCAGCCGGTCGGTGTTGTTCCTCCGCCAGGCGGCCCTGTCCGGGAACTCCGCGCCGTACCGGGCGAAGGTCTCGTCGTCACCGAAGACCTGCCCGGCCACCGGATACGGGTAGAAGTAGTCGTCCCAGTGCACGGCGTCGATGTCGTAGCGGCGGACCGCGTCGAGCATCGCGTCCTGGACGAAGTCCCGGACCTGGGGAAGCCCGGGGTCGTAGTAGAGCTTCCCGCCGTACGGAAGGACCCAGTCGGGGTGGAGCCGGGCCGGGTGGGATTCGGCCAGCCGGGTCGGGTCGGTGTGGGTCGCCACCCGGTAGGGATTGAACCAGGCATGCAGCTCCAGACCGCGGGAGTGGGCCTCCTCGACGGCGGTGCCGAGCGGGTCCCAGCCGGGATCGCGGCCCTGGACTCCGGTGAGGCACTGCGACCAGGGCTCGTACGGAGAGGGCCACAGGGCGTCGGCGGCGGGGCGGACCTGGAGGACGACGGCGTTGAGGTGGCGGGCGACGGCGGTGTCGAGGTGGGCCAGCAGTTCGGTCCGCTGCTGGGGGGCGGTGAGGCCGGGGCGCGAGGGCCAGTCGCGGTTGAGGACGGTGGCCAGCCACATGCCGCGGAACTGGCGGCCCGGCGTCCCGCGCCGGACGAAGGGGGCGGTCGGCGAGGTCAGGGGCGCGGCGTTCGCGGCCGCGCCGAGGGTAAGCGCCGTGAGCGCGCCGGCCGCGCCCGCCACGAATCCACGTCGGGCGACGCCCCCCTCACGGGCTCTTTCGACGACGGCGCCTTCCCACGCGGCGCCGGCCTCGCGGCCGATTTCGCCCTCAGCTCCACCCTGAGTCGTATGTGCACCTGTTTGCGGCATAAATGGCCCCTCCTTCGTCCGGTATGTCCCCCGTACGCGCAGAGCATGCCCGCCCCGGCACGACATCCACACGCACGGGCGGAGTAACGTCGTGGGGTCGAGGCGGGCGCCGGAATCACACGGAGGCCCGCCGCAGGTATCAGTGAAAGGCACGAGGTGACGGACTCAATGGCCGACATTGCACGCGTCGGAGTGGTGGGCTGTGGCCAGATGGGCGCGGGCATCGCGGAGGTGTGCGCCCGCAGCGGCCTCGAGGTGAAGGTCGCCGAGACCACCGGCGAAGCGCTGGAGATCGGCCGTACCCGGCTGTTCAACTCGCTGTCGAAGGCCGCCGAGCGCGGCAAGATCACCGAAGAGGAGCGCGACGCGACCCTGGCGCGGCTCAGCTTCACCACCGATCTGGGCGAGTTCGCCGACCGCGACCTGGTCATCGAGGCGGTCGTCGAGAACGAGCAGGTCAAGACGGAGATCTTCCAGATCCTCGACCAGGTCGTCACCCGCCAGGACGCCATCCTCGCCTCGAACACCTCCTCCATCCCGCTGGTGAAGCTGGCCGTCGCGACGTCCCGTCCCGACCAGGTCATCGGTATCCACTTCTTCAACCCGGCGCCGGTGCAGCAGCTCGTGGAGCTGATCCCCGCGCTCACCACCTCCGAGGGCACGATCAGCCGTGCCCAGGTGCTGGTGGAGAAGGTGCTGGGCAAGCACGCCATCCGCGCCCAGGACCGCTCGGGCTTCGTGGTGAACGCGCTGCTCATCCCGTATCTGCTCTCCGCGATCCGGATGTTCGAGTCGGGCATCGCGAGCCGCGAGGACATCGACAACGGCATGGAGATGGGCTGCGCCCACCCGATGGGCCCGCTGAAGCTCTCGGACCTCATCGGCCTGGACACGGTTGCCTCGGTCGCGGACTCGATGTACGCGGAGTTCAAGGAGCCGCTGTACGCCGCTCCCCCGCTGCTCCAGCGCATGGTGGACGCGGGGCGCCTCGGCCGTAAGACGGGCTCGGGTTTCTACCCGTACTCCTGATTCACACGGAGTGTGCGGGGCGTGCCCGCATATGCCCTGCGCACACGCTCCCGCCCTCCCACCAGGGAGAGTTGACTCGGTCCCGCTCAGTCAAGGGTCCGCTGTACAACTCTTCCGAAGAGGAGCCCGTCCGTGACAACCGACCCCGGTCATTTAGTGGCCGTCGAAGAGCTCGCCGAATTGCGCCGCAGTCTCGACGTCGGCCTTGCCCGGATCGACGGGCATCTGGCGCTGCTCGCCCAGCGCAACGACCAGATCGATCGTGAGCTGACCGATCTGGCCGTGCGCGTCGGGGCGCTCGAGCACACCAGGTGGCCGCTGCCCGCCGTGGCCGCGCTCACCGCCCTGGGGGCGCTGGCGGTGACGGCCTGGCAGGCTCTCGGCCACTGACCTCGCCGTATCGCGGGGTCAGCCCAGCCGCAGGTGATGCAGCATCAGCAGCCCGGCCGCCATGTTGGCGGCCGGGATCTCGCCCCGGGCGATCATGTCGGGGACCAGCTTCAGCGGTATCCATTCGCGGCGCGAGGACTCGAAGTCGTCCACGGGGTGACCGGTGTACGTGGCCTCCCGCGACCAGTACAGATGGTGGCGGGCGTCGGTGAGGCCGTTGGAAGGCTCCACGGTGAGCAGGTGCTGGAGCGGCCCGGGTCGCCAGCCGGTCTCCTCCTCCATCTCACGGGCCGCCGCCGCGGCGATGTCCTCGCCGTCCTCGACGACGCCGGCGGCGAGTTCCCAGCCCCAGCTGTCGGTGATGAACCGGTGCCGCCACAGCATCAGTACTTCGTTGGCCTCGTTGACGGCGGTCGCGACGGCGACCGGGCGGAGCCGGATGAGGAAGTGGTCGAGGTGGCGGCCGTCCGGGAGTGCGACGTCCGCGAGATTGACCTTGAACCAGCGGTTCTCATACACAGTCTGTTCGCTTTGTTTCGTCCACTGCACTGTTCTGCCACCTTCCGACAAGTAGATGGCAATATCGCAGCAGGCGCCGCCGCACAGGGGAACGGTCACAGGGGAACGCGCAAGGCCCCGTCGATGAGTTCGGCCGCCTCCCGGGCGTCGCCGCAGCCACTCGCCACCAGTTGTTCGCGCACCTCGCGCAGCCGGTCCCGCAGGCGCTGCGACTCCATCCCCCTGGCGCGCTCAGCCATTTCGACCGCCGTCCGCGCGGCGCGGTCCGCCTCGCCCTGCCGCAGCTCGATCTGGCTGAGCATGGCGAGCCGGTGCACCCGGCCCCGGTCGTGCGCCGGGGTCCCGACGGCGGCGGCCGCGTGCTCCCGCGCGGCCGGCAGATCACCCAGACTGAGCAGCGCCTCGGCGACCTGGACGTTCACCAGGCCCGGCTGGACGTAGCCGGTCTCGTCCGGCTCGTGTCCGGGGCGGATCCGCTCCGCCTCCGCCTCGGCCCGTCTGATACAGCCCAGGGCGCTGCCCCCGTCGCCCAGGTGCGCGTACGCCTTCGCCTGCATCGCGTACAGATCGGCGGCGAGCGCCGGGGTGATCTGCCGCCCGGCGGTGCGCAGCGCGGCCTCGGCGAACGCGACCGCCTGCCGGTACTCCCCCATGAACAGCGACTGGTTGACCAGCAGAGCGATCACATACGCGCCCAGCCCCCGGTCGCCGCTCGCCTTGGCCAGCCGCAGCGCCTGGTGGAAGTAGCGCTGGGCGAGACCGTGGGCGTCCGAGTCGTACGCGCAGATGCCGGCCACCGACACCAGGCCGCCGGTGGCGCGGTGCAACTGGCGGCCCAGCGCGTCGTTGTAGGCCCCGCGCAGCAGCGGCGCTGCCTCGGCGTTGAGGAAGCCGACGATGCGGGCACGGGTGGCGATCCCGCCCGCCTTGCGGTACATCAGTTCGTAGTGCGCCCGGGCCGCGCGCAGCATGGTGATGTCGGACATGGACACCCGCGTCTGGCCGTCGCGCGACACATCGGAGTCCTCCGGCGGGTTCTCCCACTCCCATACGGGCATCACGGCGGGTGTGCCGGTCACGGCGGGGGCACCGAGTATGTGCGGCCGCTGCTGCTCGTCGGAGCGCCACAGCGCGGTGGCCCGCTCGACGAAGCCGGACAGCGGTGAGCCATGGGGCTCGGTCGCTCCGCCCGGTACGCCGAGCCCGATGTCGTCCAGGGTGACGACCCGGTGCAACCGGGCGGCGAGCACCTCGCAGATCAGGTCCGGGACCTGGCCCCGGGGGCGCTGGCCCTTCAACCAGCGGGCCACGGCGGTGTGTTCGTACCGCAGCGCCAGGCCTCTGGACCGGCCCACCTGGTTGACGTGCGCGGCGAGACCCGCGTGGGAGACGCCCGCTTCGTCGAGCAGGGCGTCGAGCAGGGTATTGGGCTGCATGGTGGGCCCCTTTGACGACTCGTGGCGCACAGCGTAGTGGAGGTGGATTCGCACGGGGTGTGAACGGAGTGCCCGCATCCGTGCCCCGCGTACTCTGCCGCCGTGCCTCCCGCGCCGGTTGACTGAACTGCCTCTCATGGAGGCGGCCGGGCCGCCGGCTCCCCCTCGAACAGTGCGGCGGCCCGCTCCGCGCCGTCCGTCCTGCTGATCTGCCCGACACTCCGCGGCAGGACGGGCGGCGCCGGCCGTACGGAACACCTGACGGCTCTAGTGACGGGAGGGTGCTGGACGGGAACGGCGCAGACCCTGGTCCGGGGGCTGCGCCGGCACCCGCGAACGGTCGTTGCGCAGGACCAGCAGCGCCACGTCGTCGGTGACCCGGCCGCCGGTGTGCCGCAGCAGCGCGGCGTGCACGCGGTGGACCACCGCCGCGGGTGACACCGGTGCGCCGGCCGCGGCCTCGGCGAGGACCGCCTCCAGGGCGAAGAAGCGCCCGGCCGCGTCGCGGGCCTCCTCGGCGCCGTCGGTGTGCAGGAACAGCGCCTCGCCCGGCAGCAGCCGCGCGCACCGGTGCGATGACAGCTCGGCCGGCAGCGGAAAGCAGCCGAGCGGCGGCATCGTGTCCCCGGCCGTGACGGGGTGGGCGCCCCTGAGCAGCCGATAGGGCCAAGGATGCCCACAGTTGAGCGCCAGGACCTCACCGTCGGGCCGGATCTCCAGAAGGAGTACGGTGACGAACTCCTCGGCCGCCGGATGCTCCGGCTCCCGCCCACCGGCCGCCGGGTGCTCGTCGCGGGCACGCTCCCGCAGATGGCGCTGGTGGGCACGGTCGAGGCGCCGCAGTACGCCCGCGAGTTCGGGCTCGTCGTACGCGGCCTCCCGGAAGCTGCCGAGGACCGCGGCGACCGCCCCGATCGCGGCGATGCCGTGACCGCGCACATCGCCGATCACCACGCGGACGCCGTGCGGGGTGGCGACGGCCTCGTAGAGATCGCCGCCGATCTCCGCTCCCCGGGACGCGGAGAGCTGTCCGGCGGCGATCGTCAGCCCGTCCAGCCGGGCCGGCGGCGGCCGCAGCAGCACCCGCTGGGTGGCCTGCGCGATCGCCCGGACCTGCTTGAGCTCCCGGGCCAGGCCCCGCCGGATACCGAGGACCAATCCGGTGCCGACGGTGAAGAACACCACGCTGGTGGCGATCCGGGTGGCCAGCCCCTCCTGCTGGGCCAGCGGGCACCCCATCTTCCAGCTGATCGCCGCGAGGCCCCACACGCTGGGGAGCGCGAGCGGGGCCAGCCGGCGCAACCACGTCCGGTCCAACGAGGCGGCCCGCCCTCGCGACGCTGCCGGGAAGGGAAGCCAAGAGCTGATACGGATCATTCCGGTGGCCCCCTTCAGGCCCTACAGCACGCAGGCCCGCCCCTGCGGCCGGGACGATTCTGTCGATCGTCGACGCCCGGAAGGAACAACCGCCAGGGATCTCACCCGAATGAGTGAGATGACTGAGGGGGTGGAGGGTTCGCCCCGGCGGGGGCCTTCCGGGCGGTGCGGCGCCGTGGCCGCTCGGGCCGGCGGATCCGCGAAGGGACCGGGGCCGGGGCGGGCGCCGGGCGGGCTCGGGGCCACGGGTCCGCCAAGGGGCCGGGGACGGGGCGGTCGCCGGGCGGCCACGGATCCGCCACAGGGCCGGGGACGGGCCCCGCGACCGTGCGGGCTCGGGGCCACGGGTCCGCCAAGGGGCCGGGGCGGGCGCCGGGCGCCGGGCGGCCACGGATCCGCCACAGGGCCGGGGACGGGCCCCGCGACCGTGCGGGCTCGGGGCCACGGGTCCGCCAAGGGGCCGGGGCGGGCGC
>NZ_JBVJYZ010000016.1:0-71187 GCF_055600045.1 Streptomyces sp. NPDC038280 | reverse complement strand
GCCGGGCGCCGGGCGGGATCCGGGTCCGGCTGCACCCTCCAGGGGGCCGGCCCGGCGACAGGCACAGGCCTTCCCCGGCCGGGCACCGCCCGCGGCGCCAGGCGCTCAGGCGGCTGGCCCGGCGACCGGCGCAGGCCTTCCCCGGCCGGGTGGGGCGGGCGCGGGGCGGGCTCGGGGCCACGGATCCGCCAAGGGGCCGGGGCGGGCGCCGGGTGCGGCTGCACCCTCCAGGGGGCCGGCCCGGCGACCGGCCAGGCCTTCCCCGGCCGGGCACCGCCCGCGGCGCCAGGCGCTCAGGGCCGGCGAGTCCGCCGAGGGGCGGGCCGGAGCCGCGCGTCGCCCCCTACCCCGCCCGGGCGCTGGCGCCATGGACGCTCGGGTCGGCGGAGCCCCCGCCCCCGCAAACCAAAAGGGCGCCCCCGGTGCTCCGGGGGCGCCCTCTCAGGGTGTTGCGGGGTACTCAGGCTCCGCGGAGGGATGCTCCCGTGCGGTCGGCGGCCAGGGAGACCGCCGCGTCGCGGGCGGCCGTGGCCTCGTCGACCGTCAGGGTGCGGTCCGGGGCGCGGAAGCGCAGGGCGTACGCCAGGGACTTCTTCCCCTCGCCGATCTGCGAGCCGACGTACACGTCGAACAGCCGGATGGACTCGAGGAGTTCACCGGCGCCTTCGCGCAGCACCTTCTCGACCTCGGCGGCCGGAACGTCCTGGGGGACGACCAGCGCGACGTCCTGGGTCGCCACCGGGAAGGTGGAGATCCGCGGCGCCCGCAGCGCACCGACGGACGCCTCCTCGACCAGGTCGAGGTTGAGCTCCATCGCGGCGGTGCGGGCCGGCAGTCCGAGCGCCTTGACGACGCGCGGGTGCAGCTCGCCCGCGTAGCCGACGACCTTCTCCTCACCGTCGACGACGACGGCGAGCTCGGCGCAGCGTCCGGGGTGCCACGGCCCGTACTGACCCTGGCGGACGATCAGCTCCGCACCCGTCTCACGGGCGACGGTCCGGGCGGCCTCGACCGCGTCGGCCCAGTCGGACGGACGGCCCTTGCCCCACCAGCCGGCCTGCTCGCGCGCACCGGCGAGCACGACCGCGGCGTGGCGCGGCTGCCGGGGCAGTACCGCGTTGAGGCCGGCGATCTCCTCGTCGGTGGGACGGCGGTCGACGGGCAGCCGCACGGCGACGGACGGGCCGTCGGCCGGGTGGAAGACAAGACCGGTCTCGAAGAGCGCCAGGTCGTGGCTGCCGCGGCCGTCGTTACGGCGAAGGGCGGCGAGAAGGCCCGGCAGCAGCGTGGTGCGCAGCGCCGGCTCCTCGTCGGAGAGCGGGTTGACCAGGGTGACGACCCGGCGCGCCGGGTCGTCGGCGGCCAGGCCGAGCTGGTCGAAGGCCTGCGCGCCGATGAACGGGTAGCTCAGCGCCTCGACGTATCCGGCGCCGGCCAGCGCGCGGCCCACCCGGCGGTGGGTGCGCTGGCGCTCGGTGAGCCCCCGGCCGGCCGGCGGCCTGGGCAGGGTGGAGGGCAGGTTCTCGTAGCCCTCCAGCCGGATGACCTCTTCCGCGAGGTCATTGGGCTCATTGAGGTCGGGACGCCAGGACGGGACGGTGACGACCAGTTCGTCCTGCCCGTAGACGTCGCAACCGACCTCCTGGAGGCGGCGTACGACGGTCTCGCGGCCGTACGCCACACCGGCCACACGGTCGGGGTGGTCCGCCGGCATGGTGATCGTGCGGGCGGCGGCGGGGGCGACGATCTCGGTGACGCCGACCTCGGCCGTACCACCCGCGAGCAGCACCAGCAGGTCGACCGTGCGCTGCGCGGCGGCCGCCGCGGCCTGCGGGTCGACCCCGCGCTCGAAGCGCTTGGACGCCTCGGACGCCAGCTTGTGACGGCGCGCGGTACGGGCGATGGAGAGCGGCTCGAAGTGCGCGGCCTCGATGACGACCTCGGTGGTGCCCCGGACGGCGCCGGTCTCCGGGTCGGTCTCGGAGTCGGCGATCTCCGTGTTGGCACCGCCCATGACGCCCGCGAGGCCGATCGGCCCGCGCTCGTCGGTGATGACCAGGTCCGCGGCGTCCAGGACGCGCTTGGTGCCGTCGAGGGTGGTGAACTTCTCGCCGGCCTCGGCGCGCCGGACGCCGATGGCACCTTCGACGCGGGAGCGGTCGTAGGCGTGCAGCGGCTGGCCGAGCTCCAGCATCACGTAGTTGGTGATGTCGACGGCGAGCGAGATCGGGCGCATCCCGGCCTTCTGCAGCCGGCGCCGCAGCCAGATCGGGGAGCGCGCCTCCGGGTCGAGGCCGGTGACCGTCCGGGCGACGAAACGGTCGCAGCCGATCGGGTCGGCGATCTTCACCGGGTAGCCGAAGGAGTTCGGCGCGGGCACGTCCAGCAGCGCCGGGTCGCGCAGCGGCAGACCGTAGGCGGTGGCGGCCTCGCGGGCGACGCCGCGGATCGACAGGCAGTACCCGCGGTCCGGGGTGACGGCGATGTCGAGGACCTCGTCGAACAGCTCGAGGAGCTCGGTGGCGTCGGTGCCGATCTCGTGCTCGGGCGGCAGCACGATGATGCCGTGCGTACCGTCGTCGCCCATGCCCAGCTCGTCGCCGGAGCAGATCATGCCGCGCGAGACCCGGCCGTACGTCTTGCGCTCGGCGATCCGGAAGTCACCGGGCAGCACGGCGCCGGGCAGGGCCACGACGACCTTGTCGCCCTCGGCGAAGTTCCGCGCGCCGCAGATGATCTCCTGGGGCTCGCCGGTGCCGTTGGCCTGGCCGACGTCGACGGTGCAGAAGCGGATGGGCTTCTTGAACTCCGTCAGCTCCTCGATGGTGAGGACCTTGCCGACCACCAGCGGACCGGTCAGACCGTCGCCGAGCTGCTCGACGGTCTCGACCTCGAGTCCTGCCGAAATGAGCTTGGCCTGGACGTCACGTCCGGTCTCCGTCGCCGGCAGGTCGACGTACTCCCGCAGCCAAGAAAGCGGGACCCGCATCAGATCTCCATCCCGAACGGCCGGGTGAACCGGACGTCACCCTCGACCATGTCTCGCATGTCATCGACGTTGTGGCGGAACATCAGCATCCGCTCGATGCCGAACCCGAAGGCGAAGCCGCTGTACTTCCGGGGGTCGACACCGCAGGCGATGAGCACCTTCGGGTTGACCATGCCGCAGCCGCCCAGCTCGATCCAGCCCTCGCTGCCGCAGGTGCGGCAGGGCCGGTCCGGGTTGCCGACGGACTCGCCGCGGCACACGTAGCAGAGCATGTCCATCTCGGCGGACGGCTCGGTGAAGGGGAAGAAGTTCGGGCGGAGCCGGGTCTTCATGTCCGGCCCGAAGAGCGCCTGGACCATGTGGTCGAGGGTGCCCTTGAGGTCGGCCATGGTGAGGCCCTCGTCGACGGCGAGCAGCTCGATCTGGTGGAAGACCGGGGTGTGCGTGGCGTCGAGCTCGTCGGTGCGGTACACGCGGCCGGGGCAGACGACATAGACCGGGGGCTCCCGGTCGATGAGCGTGCGGGCCTGGACCGGCGAGGTGTGCGTCCGCAGCACGATGCCGGACTCGTCGCCGCTGGTGACCTGGCCGTCGGCGGTGGTGCCCTCGACGAAGAAGGTGTCCTGGGTCTGCCGGGCCGGGTGGTCGGGGACGAAGTTGAGGGCGTCGAAGTTGAACCACTCCGCCTCGACCTCGGGGCCCTCGGCGACCTCGTAGCCCATCGACACGAAGACGTCGGCGACGCGCTCCATGAGGGTCGTCAGCGGGTGCCGGGCGCCGGCCGGGACGCGGTCGTGGGGCAGGGTGACGTCCACCGCCTCCTCGACCAGCACGCGGGCGTCGCGATCGGCCTCGAGCTCGGTCTGGCGAGCGGCGAGCGCCTTGCTGACGGCTCCGCGGGCCTGACCCACGAGCTTGCCGGCCGCGGCCTTGGCCTGCGGCGGCAGCGCGCCGATCTCCCGGTTCGCGAGCGCGAGCGGCGAGGTGCCACCGGTGTGCGCGACCTTCGCGTGAGCGAGCGCGTCGAGGTCACCCGCGGCGGCGAAGGCGGCGAGCGCCTCGTCCCGCATGCGCTCGATCTCTTCCGGTTTCAAGGCCTCGACCTCTACCGGGTCGTACGACTTATTGGGTGCGGACATCTCTTCCCGTGCTTCCGTTCGGCTGGCTGACTGTGCCCTTCCGGGGGACACCCCCGGACCCCCGAGGCCCTGCTCGACGACAAGGGCGCAAACGTGCCAAAGGTCGAGTCTAACGGGGTGCGAGGATGCGAATGAGCCCGCGGGCCGCTCAGGCGTTTCTACTGGAGATAGGCCGGAGCGCCGACGGGCAGGATAAATCGGAACTCGGCGCCACCGCCGGGTCCGCGGCCGACGGTGATCGTCCCGCCGTGCGCCTCGACGATGCCCTTGACGATGTAGAGGCCGAGGCCTGTGCCGCCGCGTTTGCTCCCCCGCCAGAAGCGGGTGAAGACACGGCCCATCGACTCCTCCGGGATGCCGGGGCCTTCGTCGCTCACGGTGACGGCCGTGCCTTTCTCTGTCTGATCCGCGCTCTTCACGGATGCGGGTGCCACCTCGATGGTGACGGTTCCCTCGCCGTGTCGCACCGCATTTTCGAGCAGGTTGCCGAGGACCTGGTCGATCTTGTCCGGGTCGGCCCACAGATCGGGGAGGCGGGGCTGGACGCGCACGAGGAAACGGTCCGGGGACTGTCCGCCAGTGGTGTGGGCCTGGATGTGCCGGCCGACGGCCGCGGCGATGTCGACGGGCTGGCGGCGCACCTCCAGGCGGCCGGAGTCGATCCGGGAGATGTCGAGCAATTCGGCGATGAGCCGGGTGACGCGGTTGGCGTCGGCGTCGACGGTCTCCAGCATCAGCCGCTTCTGGTCGTCGGTGAACCGCTCCCACTTGGCGAGGAGGGTCGCCGTGAAGCCCTTCACGGAGGTGAGGGGCGAGCGCAGCTCGTGGGCGACGGTGGCGATGAGCTCGGCGTGGCTGCGTTCGGTACGGCGGCGGGCCTCGGTGCCGCGCAGGCTGACCACGACCCGGCGCACCGGCCCGGTGGGGTGCTCGCGCACATAGCGGGCGGAGACGAGCACCTCGCGGCCGCCGGGGAGCAGCAGATTCCGCTCGGGCTGGCCCACCCGGGTGGCCAGTCCGCCGTACGGGTCGGTCAGGGCCCACCAGCGGCGGCCCTTGAGGTCCTCCAGCGGGAGGGCCTTGTCGAGGGGGAGGCCGAGGGCGTCGGCGCGGGGTACGGCGGTGATGCGGACGGCGGCCGCGTTGAAGCAGACGACGCGGCCGGTCTCGTCTGCGACGACCAGCCCGTCGGGCAGGTCGTCCGGGTGAATGCCCGGGGCGGCGGGAAGGCCGTCGGGGGCGCTGCCCGGACCGGCGGCGAGGCCATCGGGCCCGGTGCCCGTGGTCACGGGAAGGCCATCGGGGGCGCTGCCCGGACCGGCGGCCGCGCCGGCGCCGTGGTTCGCGGTGGCGGGCTCTCCGGGGCCGTCGTCCGTGGTAGCCGGCTCACCGGGTCCGTTGCGGGGCTCCCCGGGGCCGTCGTCCGTGGTGGCGCGCTCCGAGGCGTCCGCCGTCCGCGTGGGCCTGTCCGTCCCGACCGTCATCCGTCCCCCGACCCTCCGTGTGGCGCAGTGGGCCCCCGAGCCCGTCACCCTACTAGCTGGAGGTGACGGAGCGGCACCCTCCGGAAGCACGCTGGGCACGGGCGGAGGCGTAGAGGCACACGGCGGCGGCCGTGGCGAGGTTGAGGCTCTCGGCCTTGCCGTGGATCGGCACGCGCACCACCGCGTCCGCGAGTGCGCGGGTCTCCTCCGGCAGCCCCCAGGCCTCGTTGCCGAAGATCCAGGCGGTGGGGCCGCCCATGGTCCCCGCGTCGAGCTCGGCGTCCAGGTCGTCCTCGCCCGCGCCGTCGGCGGCGAGGATCCGTACGCCGGCGCTCCGCAGGCCGGCGACGGCCTGCTCGACCGGGACGCCGACGGCGACCGGGAGGTGGAAGAGCGAGCCGACGGAGGCACGGACGGACTTGGGGTTGTAGAGGTCGACGGAGGCGTCGGTGAGGACGACGGCGTCGGCGCCCGCGGCGTCCGCGCAGCGCAGGACGGTGCCGGCGTTCCCCGGGTCGCGGACGTGAGCGAGGACGGCCACCAGCTTGGGCCGGGCGGCGAGGATCTCCTCGAAGGGCGAGTCGAGGAAGCGGCAGACCCCGAGCAGCCCCTGCGGGGTCACCGTCTGGGACACCTCGGCGAGCACGGCGTCGGAGGCGTGGTGCACCCGGGCGCCGGTGGCGCGGGCGGCGTCGACGATGTCGGCGTACCGCTCGGCGGCCTCGACGGTGGTGAAGAGCTCGACGAGCGTGGGCCTGCCGTCGCCGCCGCGGTGTTCGACGGCCTCGCGGACGGCCTGCGGGCCCTCCGCGATGAACAGGCGGTCCTTGCCCCGGAAGTTCCGCTTGGCGAGCCGCCTGGCGGCGACGACGCGCGGGGAACGCGGGGAGATCGGCTCGGGGGTGCCCATGGGCTGCGGCTCGCTTCTCGTGTACGTGACGGGTGGAACGCACCGGACCCGCAGGCGCAGTGCCTGCGGGTCCGGCAGAAGCCATACGAAGGGGCCTAAATCAGGCAGCGGCCTTCGGGGCGTTGACGTCGCTCGGAAGCGCCTTCTGGGCAACCTCGACGAGCGCAGCGAACGCGTTGGCGTCGTTGACCGCGAGCTCGGCCAGGATCTTGCGGTCCACCTCGATGTTGGCGGCCTTCAGACCCTGGATGAGGCGGTTGTACGTCATGCCGTTCTGGCGGGCAGCGGCGTTGATGCGCTGGATCCACAGCTGACGGAAGTCGCCCTTGCGCTTCTTGCGGTCGTTGTAGTTGTAGACCAGCGAGTGGGTGACCTGCTCCTTGGCCTTGCGGTACAGGCGCGAGCGCTGACCGCGGTAGCCGGAGGCCGCCTCGAGGATCGCCCGGCGCTTCTTGTGGGCGTTGACTGCCCGCTTGACGCGTGCCACTTGTTAACTCCTTGTAGCGGGGCCGTGGTTGGACTCACACGACCCGGAAACGAATTGGTCCCGGTCTTGGCCGGAGGCCCTCGTCGTCCGAGGGCACGAAATCAGTCAGATGCCCAGCATCTTCTTGATCTTGGCGGCGTCACCCGGGGCCATCTCGGCGTTGCCGGTGAGGCGACGCGTCAGCTTGGACGACTTGTGCTCGAGCAGGTGGCGCTTGCCCGCGCGCTCGCGGAGCACCTTGCCGGAGCCGGTGATCTTGAAGCGCTTCTTGGCACCGCTGTGCGTCTTGTTCTTCGGCATCGCGCCGTATCTCCTCGTCAGTGGCGCTCCCACCCGGTGCGGGCACCGGCAGGCCGGGAGCGTCAGATCTTTGGTTGGGGTTTCCGGGCGAGGCCCGGGGCTGCCTGGATGACAGCCCCCTGGTTCACGCCTCGGAAGGGGTCTCGGTGTCGGCGTCGGCCGGAGCCTCAGCCTGCGCCTCGACCGGAGCCTCGGCGGTGTCGTCGGACGGACCGCCCTGACGCTCCGCCTTGCGTGCGGCCTGGGCCTCACGCGCCTCGGCCATGGCCTCGGTCTTCTTCTTGTGCGGGCCAAGAACCATGATCATGTTCCGGCCGTCCTGCTTCGGGTTGGACTCGATGAAGCCAAGCTCCTCGACGTCCGAAGCAAGGCGCTGGAGCAGTCGGAAACCCAGCTCCGGTCGGGACTGCTCACGACCACGGAACATGATCGTGATCTTGACCTTGTCACCCTGCTTGAGGAACCGGACGACGTGACCCTTCTTGGTGTCGTAGTCGTGCGGGTCGATCTTCGGCCGGAGCTTCATCTCCTTGATGACCGTGTGCGCCTGGTTCTTGCGCGCCTCACGGGCCTTCATGGCCGACTCGTACTTGAACTTCCCGTAGTCCATGAGCTTGCACACGGGCGGACGGGCGGTCGCCGCCACCTCGACCAGGTCGAGGTCGTACTCCTGTGCGAGCTCAAGGGCCTTGGCAAGCGGAACAATTCCGACCTGCTCGCCGCTCGGGCCGACAAGTCGTACCTCGGGAACGCGAATCCGGTCGTTGATACGGGGCTCGGCGCTGATGGATCCTCCTCGGTAGCACCACGCGACCGCCTGGCGGACGGACGCGTAACGTCTGTTGTGTGAGACCAACCGCGCCGGTACATGAAAAATGCCCCGGACGGGACACAGGCGGGGCTCCTCGGGAATACCGGAGCACCGCCGCGTCAACCGCGGGGCGCACATCGGGCGGCTCCATCGTCCGTACGGAACGATGGGCGCCACCTGACCGGTGACCCGCCGTCCCGGAGGACGGTCAGGTGGGAGATCGGAGCCTCCACTTGTGGGCTGGGCACGTAGATGTCCAGCCGGTCGTTACACAAGGTTAGCAGCTCCTGTCCGGAGGAGCTAACCGGACGGCGCGACGGGGCGCGGGAGGGGGCGCGCGCGGCGGGGCATATCGTGTGGGGCATGAGTGACACGCCCACCAATGACTCCCCCGAATCCCCCGACTTCGACGCCATGACCCGCGACATCGCGGAGGTCCCGGCGGTCGAGGTGATCGTGACGGTCGCCGTCAACCTGATGAGCGCGGCCGCGGTGAAGCTCGGGCTGACCGAGGAGGGCGACGAGCACAAGGACCTGGACGAGGCGCGGAAGCTGGTGCACGCGCTGGCGGGTCTGCTGGACGCGGGCGCGACGGAGATCAGCTCCTTCCACGCTGCGCCGCTCCGGGACGGTCTGAAGTCGCTGCAGCTGGCGTTCCGCGAGGCCTCGATCATCCCGGACGAGCCGGGCCAGGGCCCCGGCGAGAAGTACACGGGCCCGGTGTACGGCTAGGAACTCGGGGAACCTCGGCGACGGCCCGCCGCCCCACGTGGGGGTACGGGGGGGGTCGCTCCCCGGCAGAACGCAGGCGCGGGCCCGGCGTACGGCTGGGGCCCCTCACCGCTTTACATACAAGGGCTCGCCCGGAGGCGTGGCCGAGGCCGGCAGGAGTGCCAGGTCGAGGCCCCGCACCAGGCGGGCCCTGAGTGTTTCGTCGGCGGCGAGGGCGCGGGCGACGCGCTGGGCCGCCTCCGCCGGGACCGCGTCCGGGGCGAGGACCAGGGCGAGGGTGCCGTCCGCGCTGCCCGGGCCGAGGTGGGCGCGGACCACCGCGGGCTCGGCGGCCACGGCGGCGCGCACCGCGTCCGTGACGGCCGGGTCGTCCAGCGGGTCGGCGCTGGTACGGCCTTCGGCGAGGGCGAGCAGCGCCGGACCGGTGAGCTGGTACGGCACCGGCCCCGCGAGGTCCAGTACCACCGTGTCCGCCTTCTCGTGGGCTGCCGCCTGCAGCGCCTGGTGCAGGGGTACCGCGACGGGCCGCGCCTCGGGGTCCCAGAGGGCCAGGGACGCGGTCGACGTGAATGCGGGCAGGGCACGGCGGTCCCCGGCGGTGAGCGTCGGCACGGCCATGTCGCTGGTCTTCTCGCGACGCAGCCCGTTCTCGTCCACCTCGACCTCGCCGAGTACGGCGACGATCGGCACGAGGAGCCGCGCGTCACGCAGGGCGTCGAGGACGGCGGCGTACGCGAAGCGGTCGGTCCGGTTCTCGGCCCAGGCCGCGAGGGCCGCGGAGAGCCTCGGATCGGCGGTGCCGTCGTCGTCGGAGAAGCCGGGGTCAGGGATGTTCTTGAGCGCCACGCGTCGAGCCTAACCGGCGGCCGACCGCCGCTTTTCCAGTGGGTTGCCGGCCGGGGCACAGGCGGCGCCCGCGCGCGGTCCCCGGCGTCCGCCGCATCCCTCGCACGCCGGCCGTGCGGGGCGTGCGGGGCGTGAAGGGCGTGCACGTGTCGGGAGCGGCGGTGGCCGTGCTCCTCGTACTCTCCGGTGCCTGGGCGGCACGGCGCCGGACGCCGTGCCGTCGCCGGCGGCGGTCCCTCGTCGTCCGCGTCGCCCGTGGGGAGTGAGGAGCCGGAAGTGGATCTGGACGCGGTACTGGCCGAGGCGCTCGCGCCGGTCGTGACCTCCGGGAAGGGGGCGTCCCTGTCGGTCGCCGTGCTCGATCCGGGGAGCGGACGCTCGGCGGTGTTCGGTGAGGGCAGGACGTACGACACGGCGAGCATCGTCAAGGCCGACATCCTCGCAGCGCTGCTGCTGCGGGCGCAGGACACGGGGCGGGCGCTCACCGCCGCCGAGCAGGCGTACGCGGCCGACATGATGGAGCGCAGCGACAACGCCGCGGCCACGGCGCTGTGGCACGTCATCGGTGGGGCCGAGGGACTGGACGCCGCCAACGCGCGGCTGGGGCTGACCGAGACCGTCGCGGCGGCGGCGTGGGGACTGACACAGACGACGGCCAGGGATCAGCTTGCGCTGCTGGCGGCGCTGTTCGGCACGGACTCCGCGCTCGACGAGCCCTCCCGTACCTATGCGCGGGGCCTGATGCGGCGGACAGCGGCTGATCAGGACTGGGGTGTGTCGGCGGCCGGGGACGACTGGGCCCTGAAGAACGGATGGCTGCCGCGTACGGCCACCGGTTCCTGGGACGTCAACAGCGTCGGGCGCGTACGGGTCGGGGGCCGGAGTCTGCTGGCGGCGGTGCTGTCGGACGGACATGCCACGAAGGAGGCCGGCGTCGAGCTGGTGGAGCAGGCGGCGCGGACGGCGGTCAGGGCGTTCGTCGCGGCGTTGTGAGGCCCGGCCGCCGGCCGCCGCGCCACAGGAGGACGGCGGCCACCAGGAGGAGCGCGCCCGCGCCGGCGGCGAGGGGGGCGAGCAGGCCCGCGGTGTCGTCGTCATCGGCACCGGGGGTGGGGCCCGGGCCGAAGAACTTGGCGCGGTAGCCGGGGGCGGAGACGGTCTTCGGGTCGCCCGGGCGCAGGGCGCCGCCCGCCTTGATGGCGGCGGCCGGGTCGACGGTCCCGTACCCCTTGGAATCGCTCCGGCCGCCGTCGGGCCGGCTGCGCGCGGTGTCCATGAGGAGTTTCTTGATCTGTGCGGGGGTGAGGCCGGGGTGGGCGGAGCGGACCAGGGCGACCGCGCCGGAGACGAAGGCGGAGGCGGCGCTGGTGCCCCAGCCCGAGTAGTACTTGCGGTCCGGGTCGGGGATGACGATGTCGACGCCCGGGGCGGAGACGGTGGCGTACCAGCGGCGGGTGGAGAAGGCCGCGTGGGTGCCGTAGCGGTCGACGGCGGTGACCGCGATGACGCCCGGGTAGGCGGCGGGGTAGGAGATGTGGTCGCCCTTCTCACCGCCGTTGCCCGCGGAGGCGACGACGACGGCGCCCTTGGAGAGGGCGTACTGGACGGCGGCGTCCTCGCCCGGTTCGGGGTGAGCGGACTCGCTGTCGTCGCCGAGGGACAGGTTGATGACGTCCGCGCCGTGGTCGGTGGCCCAGCGGATGCCGTCGGCGAGGGCGGATCCACGGGTGGCGCGGGACTTCTGGCGGGCCTTGTCGGTGCCTTCGAGGATGACCCGGACGGGCAGGATCTTCGCCTCGGGGGCGATGCCGAGGACCCCGTCCTGACGGCCGGAGCCGTGTCCGCGGCCGGCGATGATGCCGGCCATCGCGGTGCCGTGCCGGGCCCAGGCGCGGTCGCCGCGGGTGGCGCCGAATCCGATCAGGTCATGGCCGGGGAGCACGTTGCCGGCCAGGTCCGGATGGGTGTCGTCGACTCCCGTGTCGAGGACGGCGACGGTGATTCCGTTGCCCTTCGTCGTACGCCACGCCTCGCCGGTGTGCATCGCCTCCAGGCCCCATTGCTGGGTGCGGATGCCGTCCGCGTGGGCGGGCGTCGCGGGCAGGACGGCGAACGCGGCGGCGCTCAGGGCGATGAGCGCCGTGCGGGCCCGGCGCGTGCTCATGTGGGTTCCTCCGTCGCCGCGGTGACGGCCTTGCGCAGGCCGCGTTCGATGCGGTCGCTGATGCCCTTGGCGTCGTGGCCGAGTCCCGACTGGGCGGGGGCCGTCGTCTGGGCCGGGGCCATGGCCTCGTCGGCGGGCTGCGGGTCGGGGACGGGGCGGCCGTCGGCGAAGCCGGACACCGCGTACACGACGACGGGGACTTCGGTGAGGACGTTCAGCCGCCAGCTGGCCCGCTGGGGGTCGCCGAACCCGGCGGCGGGGGTGCCGGGGGCGGGCAGGGTGCGCGGCATCAGGTCGGCACGCTCCTGGAGCGCGCCGTCGGTGAAGCGGGCCCGCAAGGCGCGCATGCCGTCCGGCTCGGCCTTCGTGAAGATCAGCCCCACGGTGGTGACATGGCTGGACGTGGCGTCGGTGTACGTGGCCCGCAGCACACGCTCGCAGCCGACCGGCTGCAACGTCTTGACGAGGAGCGGGTCGAGCGCCCCGGCACAGGTCCCGTCGGGCGCGACGGCGATCCGGGTCCACACCCGGTCGGCGCCGCCCGGCCCGGCGCCGCCGCCGGTGAGCGTGCGCGGGAAGAGCGTGTCCACGGGGACGCTGTGCCAGAGGCTGCGCGCCTCGCTGTAACCCGTGGGCGCGGCGGCCTCGGCGGCCGAGTCCCCGGTCAGCCACGCCCCGGTGGCCGCGCCTCCGATGAGCCCGAGCCCCAGGACGACACAGGCGACGGCTCCGGCGGTCCGCGCGGGATGCCGCACCCGTCCGGGGGCCGGGGTGAAGGGCGCGCCCGGTACCGGGTGCCCACCGTCGTAGCTGTCGTACGCGCCGTACGCGGGGACGGGCCGGAGCCGGGTGGTGGTCTCTTCGGGCCGCTCGGGCGGCTCGAACGACGGGGGCGCGGCGAGGCGGGCAGGGGGTATGTGAGGGTGCGGCGGGGCGGCGACGTGCGCCGGCACGGATGCGGCGGCAGGGCTGATGGTCGGCAGGGGCGGCAGCCCGGGCGAACCGGCCTCGGCACGGGCATGGGCGGCGCGGGGCGGCTGGGCGTACGGAACCGGGGGAAGGGCGGGCCGCGCGGAAGGCGTGGCGTGGGACGGGTACGGGGAGCCCGTCGGAGGACGGTCGGACGGGGCTGCGCCACCAGGAAGACGCGAAGTTTCCGGCTGCTGCGGCTGCTGCGCGGGCGTGGGCGCCGTCGTCGGCACCCGAGGAAGCGCCCGCGCCTGCACGGCGGCGGCCGCCGGGGCCGGATTCGACAAGGGCGGGGCGGGCGGCTGATGCGCCGACGCCGTCGCCTCCGGGAGCGACCGGGCCACAGCGGACCGCGCCTGGACGGCGGGGGCCCCCGAGGCCGGGTTCGACAAGGGCGGGGCGGGCGGCTGATGCGCGGACGCCGCCGCAGCCGGGAGCGACCGGGCCACCGACGCCGGAGCCGTTGGGTGCGCGCTCGTGGTGCCCCCGGCGGGCCCGGGTGCCTGCGCCGCATGACCGGCCAGGGGGTCGGCGCCGGCGCCCCTAGTGGGGCTGGGAACGGTCCTCGTCGCGGGCCGCTGGAGGTCGGACGGCGCCCCGGGAAGCGCCCCGGGCGACGGGCTTCGGTCGGCGACCGCGCGCGGTGCGGCGGCGCCGGACGGCTCCGCCGGGACCGGACCCCGCATCGTGCGGCCGGGCGTCTCGGACGGTTCCGCCGGCAGCCCGCCGAGCGTCCTGCGCTCGGCCGCCTCCGACAGATCCACCGGCACCGTGCCAGGGGCCGTCGTGGACGAAGCCCCACCGGCGGCCCGGCCCTCGCCGGACGCGCTCGGTCCAGGCGGCGGTGCCGGGGGGAGCTCGCGAGGTGCGCCGGGGTCCGTGGGGCGGGGGCGTGGGCGTCTTGCTTCGGTGCTCATCCCGCCCCCCGTCGTCGCCGTTCGTACCGCCTGCCGATCGCCTTCCGGAGCAGGCCCGTTCGATGGCGCGGCCCCGTCACTCTACGGGCTGTTCCCCGTCCCGCGGCAACGAGACCTGGGGGGCGGGGCATCTGACCGGAACGTCCCCCTACCCCCGGGTAATCCGGTCTGGCAAGCTCGGGCCATGACTCCCCGTGCCGCCGACAGGGCCCGCTACGACCGGGCCACCGCCCATCTCGACGCGCCGCTCGCCGTGGTCGATCTCGAGGCGTTCGACGCCAATGCCGACGATCTGGTGCGCCGCGCCGGTGGGAAGCCGGTCCGGGTCGCCAGTAAGTCGGTGAGGTGCAGGGCGCTGCTGGAGCGGGTGCTCGCGCGGGACGGGTTCGCGGGGATCATGTCGTTCACGCTCGACGAGTCGCTGTGGCTGGCGCGGGCCGGGTTCGAGGACGTGCTGCTGGCCTATCCGTCGGCGGACCGCGCCGGCTTCGCCGAGCTCGCGTCGGACGCCAAGCTCGCCGCCGCCGTGACGGTGATGGTCGACGACCCGGCGCAGCTGGAGCTGATCGACGCGGCCCGCGCCGGCGGTGGCGAGGAGATCAGGGTGTGTCTGGAGCTGGACACCGCCCTGCGTCTGCTGGGCGGCCGGGTACGGATCGGTGCCCGGCGTTCGCCGCTGCGGGAGCCGGCGGACGTGGCCGAGCTGGCCCGTTCGATCGACCGCCGTCCCGGTTTCCGGCTGGTGGGGCTCATGGCCTACGAGGGGCATGTGGCCGGTGTCGGCGACTCGTTGGCGGGCCGGCCCGTGCGGTCCCGGGCGATCCGGCTGATGCAGGCCGCCGCGCGCAAGGAGCTCGCGGCCCGCCGCGCGGCCGTGGTGCGGGCGGTGCGCGGCGTCGCCCCGGACCTGGAGTTCGTCAACGGCGGCGGCACCGGCAGCGTGCAGCACACGGCCGCCGAGGACGCGGTGACCGAGATCGCCGCCGGCTCCGGGCTCTACGCGCCGAGGCTCTTCGACAACTACACGTCCTTCAGCGCGCGCCCGGCCGCGCTCTTCGCCCAGCCGGTCGTGCGCCGGCCGGGCGTCGGCGTGGTGACCGTGCTGGGCGGGGGCTACCCGGCGTCCGGCGCGGCGGGGCCGGACCGGCTGCCGGTGCCGTACCTCCCCGAGGGTCTGCGCTACGACCCGCAGGAGGGCGCCGGCGAGGTGCAGACGCCGCTCCTCGGCTCCGCCGCCGACGATCTGCTGATCGGCGACAAGGTGTGGTTCCGGCACGCCAAGGCCGGGGAGATGTGCGAGCGGTTCGACCGGCTGCATCTGATCGAGGGCGACCGGGTCACGGCCACCGTGCCGACGTACCGCGGCGAGGGCCGCACCTTCCTCTAGGGCCCCGCTTCCGAGCGGGCAGGGCCTGTTCTGCCGGGGTCGGGGAGAGCCTGTTCTGCCGGGTCGGCGCGCGCCTGGTGGTGGGCGGCGCGCCCGGTGGTGAGTCGGGCCGCGCCGGCACGGACCCGAACGACAGGCCCGGGTGCCCGCCCCCTCAGGGGCCGACGCTGCTGCCGACCCCGCCGCCGGTGGAGCTGCCGATGGGACGGATGCCCTTGAGGATCTCGTCCATCTGCGCGAGCGCGGGTCCGTCGGTCCCCGCGTCGAAGACGAAGCGGAGGATCACGGGCGACTCGCTGCCCAGGGACGAAGGGAAGGCGACGGACTGGACGTACCCGCCGGGACCCTTGCCGTTGACGACCCGCCAGCGCACCAGGTAGCCCGTGCGGCCGGCGACCACCGTGGGCTTGGAGGCCAGCACCGTGTGGGAGCGGATGCCCCCGCGAATGGTGTTGCCGAGGAAGTCCTCCCCGTAGGCGGTCTTCGCTGCCTTGGCGATGTCCTCCTTGGCGAGGGCCTCGGACGTGGTCCCGTCACCGGCCGGACCGGGACGGGAGGAGACGGTGCCCCGGCGGCAGTACTTGACCGCGCCGTCGGGGCATTCATAGGTGCCGACCGTGGTCACCGCCGTCGCGTCCTCGGCGAAGTACTCCGGCTTCTCCCAACCCGTGAGGATCGGCAGGGTGATGCCGTTGAGCTGGTCCGTGACGCGGGTGGGGTCCTCGGCCGGTGCGGAGGAGGCGGGCGGCGGCGAGGTGGTGTTCTTGCCGTCGGTGGGCGCGCTGGTGGAGGCGGTCGCCCGGGGCGGGTCGTCCTGGTCACCACCGAGTACGAGGACGGCGGTCACGGCCGCCGCCACGACCACGAGGGCCGCGCCGACGACCGCGACGACGGTTCCGCTCGTACGGGCCCGCTGCGGCGGCGACATGGTGGGAGCCGTCATGGGCACCGTCACCGGTGAGGTGAGGGGCCGGGTGTGCGCCGTCCACGCCGCGCCGTCCCACCACCGTTCGACGCCGGGCGTGACCTGGTCCGGATACCAGCCCGGGGGTGGTCCCCCCATGCCGCCAGGCGTAGTGGGAGGGGTCGTCATGCTCATTCGATCACCCTAGAGGGCGGCTTCAGGAGGCGTACACCGAGTCCACCTGGTCGGGCACGACGCTCCCGTCGCCGCGCCGCACGGGGCCCGTGGACCCGTCGCCGGCGGTGTAGCCGGAGGTGGCGCAGGGGTAGGGGCTCGTCCTCCGCTTCTTCGGCTCGATGAACATCGGGTTGACGAGCCAGTGGCCGTCCTCGTTGTCGTACGCCCGGCACATCACTTCGCTCTTGTTGCGGTTGAGGACCAGCCGCAGTTCGGTCGCGTCGCGCAGGAAGGAGATGTCGGTGTCCGAGTCGCCGGCCGCGAACACCTGCCGACGGGCCGGTGGTTGGATCCTCTCGGCGGCCGCGCCCCGCACTCCGAAGATCTCCTGATTGATCCAGCAGCGCTTGCCGTCGATGTACGTGATCATCGAGTCGTCGCCGTCGCGGACGGTGCCGCAGCCCTTGAGATGGGAGCCGAGGCGGCCGTGTTCCGTGGTGTTGCGGATACCGAGGGCGTGGGAGGCCTCGACGCCGACGCCGGCCGCCCAGACGTCGACGACGGGCTCGGGGGACGCGGACGCGATCCAGACGTCGAAGCCGGCCTGCTGGAGCGTACGGATCAGGTCGCGCTGCTGGTCGTAGTAGCGGACCCAGCCGGTGGCGGTGCCGCTGCCGACGCGCTGCTGGGTCCCGACGGGCGCGGCGAGGTTCTCGGTACGGGCGGCCGCCGCGAAGGAGGCGACCTGGCGGGTGGTCCAGCCGTGCAGGAGCTGGGCGAGCCAGGCGTACTGGGGCTCCATGCGGCGGTGGTCGAAGCCGGTGAAGGCGGGGGCGCCGGTGGTGGTCGCGCCCTGTGCGTAGACGGAGAGGATCTCGTCGGCGCAGCGGGTGTCGGTGGCGGTGGGGAGGGTGCGTACGCCGGTGGGACAGGCGGCGGCGAGCGCGGTGGCGGCCTCGCCGGTGAGGTAGCGGCTGGTGGTGCGCCAGTCGCCGTGGCGGGGTGGCCGTATCCTGCCGTTCCGCAGCAGCCAGAACAGGGTGGCGTCGCCGACGTCGTTCTTGATGACGGTGTTGTCCCAGTCGAAGACGGCGACGGGCTTGTTCCCCTTGGGTGCCGTGGAGGGCTGCTCCGCGCAGTGGGTGTCGATGAGCCGCTGGAGCGCTGCCCGGTTGTCGCCGTACCAGCCCTGAGTGAGCTTCAGCGTCGGGCACGGCCGGGGGGTGTGCGCCTGGGCGGGACGGGCGACGAGAAGGCCGGTGGCGGCGAGGACGAGAGCGGCGGTCGCGGCGGGCCAGCGGCGCTTGGTGTTCATGAGCACACTCCTGATCTATGCGCGACAGCCGGGCGTCGTGCGACGCCCGGCTGTCGGGTGGGTGGAAGCGGGGTGAACGGTTAGAGCGGGGTGACGTACGCGCCCGCGATACCGCCGTCGACGAGGAAGTCAGTGGCGTTGATGAACGAGGAGTCGTCGCTGGCCAGGAAGGCGACGGCGGCGGCGATCTCCTCCGCCTCGGCGAACCGGCCGGCCGGGATGTGCACAAGGCGGCGGGCGGCGCGCTCGGGGTCCTTCGCGAACAGCTCCTGGAGCAGCGGTGTGTTGACCGGCCCCGGGCACAGGGCGTTGACCCGGATGCCCTCGCGGGCGAACTGCACCCCGAGCTCGCGGGACATGGCGAGCACGCCGCCCTTGGAGGCGGTGTAGGAGATCTGGGAGGTGGCGGCGCCCATGATGGCGACGAAGGAGGCGGTGTTGATGATGGAGCCCCTGCCCTGGCGCCGCATGTACGGCAGGGCGGCCTTGCAGCACAGGTAGACGGAGGTCAGGTTGACGTCCTGGACGCGCTTCCACGCCTCGAGGCCGGTGGTGAGGATGGAATCGTCGTCGGGGGGCGAGATGCCCGCGTTGTTGAAGGCGATGTCGACGCTGCCGTAGGTGTCGAAGGCGGTCTTGAAGAGCGCCTCGACCTGCTCGGGGTCGGTGACGTCGACGCGTGCGAACGTGCCGCCGACCTCCTCGGCGGCGGCCTTGCCCGCGGTCTCGTCGATGTCGCCGCAGACGACGTTGGCGCCCTCGGAGGCGAGGCGGCGCGCGGTGGCCAGGCCGATGCCGCTGCCGGCGCCGGTGATGACGGCGGTACGGCCCGCCAGGCGGCGGCAGATGTTCTCGCTGGTGCTGTCGGTCATGGGTGCTCAGGCCTCCGTGCTGATGAAGACGTTCTTGGTTTCGGTGAAAGCGGTGAGGGCGTCGGGGCCGAGCTCGCGGCCGAGGCCGGACTGCTTGTAGCCGCCGAACGGCGTCCAGTAGCGGACGCTGGAGTGGGAGTTGACGGAGAGGTTGCCGGCGGCGACGGCCCGCGAGACGCGCAGGGCCCGGCCGATGTCGCGGGTCCAGAGGGAGCCGGAGAGGCCGTACTCGGTGGCGTTGGCCAGCCGGATCGCGTCCTCCTCGTCCTCGAAGGGCAGGACGACGGCGACCGGGCCGAAGACCTCTTCGGTGGCGCAGGGCGCGTCCTCGGGCAGCTCGGTGAGGACGGTCGGCGGGAACCAGAACCCGGGGCCCTCGGGGGCGGTGCCGCGAATGCCCTTGAGGTCCTCGGTGACATAGGACCGTACGCGCTGGAGTTGCGCGGCCGAGATCAGCGGGCCCATCTGGGTCTTCTCGTCCGAGGGGTCGCCGACGACGATCTCCTGGACGGCCGGGGTGAGCAGCTCCATGAAGCGGTCGTACGCGGAGCGCTGGACCAGGATGCGGGTGCGGGCGCAGCAGTCCTGGCCGGAGTTGTCCAGGAAGGACATGGGGGCCGCGGCCGCCGCGGCCTCGATGTCGGAGTCCGCGAAGACGATGTTGGGACTCTTGCCGCCGAGTTCGAGGGTGACCCGCTTCACGCGGTCGGCGCACTTCGCCATGATCGACTTTCCGACCCGGGTGGAGCCGGTGAAGACGATCTTCGCGACTCCGGGGTGTTCGACGAGCGCGTTGCCCGCGACGTCACCGGCGCCCGGCAGCACCTGGAACAGATGCTCGGGAAGGCCGGCTTCCAGGGCGAGTTCCGCGAGCCGCAACGCGGTGAGCGGGGTGGTCTCGGCGGGCTTGAGGATCACCGCGTTGCCCGCCGCGAGGGCCGGGGCCGTGCCCCAGGCGGCGATCGGCAGGGGGAAGTTCCACGGCGCGATCACGCCGATCACGCCGAGTGGTTCGAGGATCGTGATGTCGAGTCCGCCGGCGACCGGGATCTGACGGCCGGAGAGCCGCTCCACTCCCCCGGCGGCGAAGTCGAGGAGATCACGGACGTTACCGGCCTCCCAGCGGGCGTTGCCGATCGTGTGACCGGCTTCGCGGACTTCCAGCTGGGCGAGTTCCTCGATGTGGTCGTCGACGACGGCGGCGAAGCGGCGCAACAGCCGGGCGCGGTCCGCGGGCGCGGCGGCGGCCCAGCCGCGCTGTGCGGCGCGGGCCCGGGCGACGGCGGCGTCGACGTCGGCCGCGGTAGCCGCCGGGACGGTGGCGATGACTTCCTCGGTCGCCGGGTTCAGGACCTGGTGTGCGGAAGCGGGGTGCTCGTTCGACAAGGCGTTCCTCACATGCGTTCGAAGGAGCGGCGCAGCTCCCAGTCGGTCACCGCGGCGTCGAAGGCCTCCAGCTCGACGCGCGCCATGTTGCGGTAGTGGGCGACGACCTCGTCGCCGAAGGCGGCCTTCGCGAGGGGGCTGTTCTCCCACAGCTCGGCGGCCTCGCGGAGGGTGGTGGGCACGTGCGCGTAGTCGCCGGTGTAGGCGTTTCCGGTGCAGGCGTCCGGGAGTTCCAGCTCGTTCTCGATGCCGTACAGCCCGGCCGCGACCAGGCCGGCGACGGCGAGGTGCGGGTTGACGTCGCCGCCGGGGAGACGGTTCTCGAAGCGCATCGAGCGGCCGTGGCCGACGACCCGGAGGGAGCACGTGCGGTTGTCGTAGCCCCACGCGACGGCGGTCGGTGCGAAGGAGCCGGACTGGAAGCGCTTGTAGGAGTTGATGTTGGGCGCGTACAGCAGGGAGAAGTCGCGCAGGGCCGCGAGCTGTCCGGCGAGGAAGTGACGCATCACCGGTGACATGCCGCCGGGGCCGTCCCCTGCCATCACGTTGCGCCCGTCGGCGTCCTGGAGGGACAGGTGGATGTGACAGGAGTTGCCCTCGCGCTCGTTGTACTTGGCCATGAAGGTGAGCGAGACGCCTTCCTGCGAGGCGATCTCCTTGGCGCCGGTCTTGTAGACGGCGTGCTGGTCACAGGTGACCAGTGCCTCGTCGTACTTGAAGGCGATCTCGTGCTGGCCCGGGTTGCACTCGCCCTTGGCGGACTCGACGGTCAGTCCGGCGGCGGCCATGTCGTTGCGGATGCGGCGCAGCAGCGGTTCGATGCGGCCGGTGCCGAGGACCGAGTAGTCGATGTTGTACTGGTTGGCCGGGGTGAGGTCGCGGTAGTTCGCGTCCCACGCCTGCTCATAGGTGTCCTTGAAGACGATGAACTCGAGCTCGGTGCCGACGTGGGCGGTGAAGCCGTGCTCGGCAAGGCGCTCCAGCTGTCGGCGCAGGATCTGCCGGGGCGCCGCGACGACGGGCGAGCCGTCGTTCCAGGCGAGATCGGCGACGAGCAGGGCGGTGCCCTCGTCCCAGGGGACGCGTCGCAGTGTGGAGAGGTCGGGGTGCATGGCGAAGTCGCCGTAGCCGCTGTCCCAGGAGGACATCGCGTAGCCGTCGACAGTGTTGAGCTCCACGTCCACGGCGAGGAGGTAGTTGCAGCCCTCGGTGCCGTGCTCCAGTACCTCGTCGAGGAAGAAGGGCGCGGCGAACCGTTTGCCCTGGAGCCGCCCTTGCATATCGGGGAAGGCGAGGACGACTGTGTCGATCTCACCGTTCGCGACGAGGGCACGCAGCTCCTCGACGGCGAGCGGGGGTTTGCGGTCTGCCACGGGAATACTCCGATTCACGTCATGGTGACGGCCTGCCGGAAGCCATAAGGTATTGCCGAAGACCATTGCTTGGGAAGGGGAAACCACAACGTGGCCAGGACGAGTGAACCGGCGGACCGGCTGACGCCCGTGCTCAGGCCGGTGCGGGCGGGCAACGGCTTCGAGGAGGCGCTGGAGCAGATCCTCCAGATCGTGCGGCTCGGGCTCGTGCCCGGCGGGGAGCGACTGCCCGCCGAGCGGGAGCTGGCGGACCGGATGGGGATCAGCCGGGTCACCCTGAGGGAGGTGCTGAAGGTCCTCCAGGACCAGGGGCTCGTGGAGAGCCGGCGCGGCCGGTACGGCGGAACGTTTGTGCTCCAGCGGGACCGAACGGGCGGCGAGGACGAGCTGCGGCGCCGTATCGCCTCGGTGGACGTCGAGGACACCCTGCGCTTCCGTGAGGTGCTGGAGGCCGGCGCGGCCGGGCTCTGCGCGGCCCACGGACTCACCGAGGAGGGCGCCGAGCGGCTGCGCGCGGCCCTCTCCGCGACGCACGACGCGGAGCTCGGCGACTACCGCCGGCTCGACACCCTGCTCCACCTGACGATCGCCGAGCTGTCCGGCTCGGCGACGCTGACGGCCCAGTACGCCGCCGTGCGGGCATCGGTGAACGACCTCCTGGACTGCATCCCCCTGCTCGTACGCAATCTGGAGCACTCCCAGCACCAGCACACCGCTCTCGTGGAGGCGATCCTCGACGGGGACGCGGACGCGGCCCGCGAGGTGATGCGCGAGCACTGCGGCGGCACGGCGGCGCTGCTGCGGGGCTTTCTCACCTGAGACGGCACGGGCCGGAGGGCCCCGGCCGTGCGCGTCGGCGGGCGTAACCCGAAAGTAACGCAGAGGTCTTGCGTTCCCGGCGGCGCGGCGCAAAGGTATGGTCCCATTCCATTGGGTCCGACGCGGGAGCTCTGCTGCCATGACGCTCGACGAGACCAACGAGAGCCGTACCACGCCGACGGCGCCATCGGACGACTATCTGGAGCGCCGGGCCCTGCGGCGCGGCAGCGCCGGCTGGTTGCTGCTGACCGGCCTCGGCGTGGCCTATGTCGTCTCCGGTGACTTCTCCGGCTGGAACATCGGCCTGTCCAAGGGCGGCTTCGGCGGGCTCGCCATCGCCACCCTCCTCATGGGCGCGATGTACGCCTGCCTCGTCTTCGCCCTCGCCGAACTCTCGGCGATCCTGCCCACGGCGGGCGGCGGCTACGGCTTCGCCCGCCGCGCGCTCGGCACCTGGGGCGGCTTCCTCACCGGTACGGCGATCCTCATCGAGTACATCCTCGCCCCCGCCGCGATCTCCATCTTCATCGGCGACTACGTCGAATCCCTGGGGCTGTTCGGCCTGGAGTCCGGCTGGCCGGTCTATCTGGCCTGTTTCGTGATCTTCATCGGCATCCATCTGTGGGGCGTCGGCGAGGCTCTGCGCTTCAGTCTGATCGTCACGGCGGTCGCGGTGGCCGCGCTGCTGATCTTCGCGCTCGGCGCGCTCACCGACTTCCAGGTGAGCGGCCTGGACGACATCCCGGTCGACCCGGACGCGACGGGGTCCAGCTCCTGGCTGCCGTTCGGCCTGCTGGGCATCTGGGCCGCGTTCCCGTTCGGCATGTGGTTCTTCCTCGGTGTGGAGGGTGTCCCGCTCGCCGCCGAGGAGGCCAAGGACCCGGTCAAGTCCATGCCGAAGGCGCTCGCCATCTCGATGTCCATCCTGGTCCTGCTCGCCGTCATCACCTTCTTCGCCTCGACGGGCGCGCGGGGCTCGGCCGCCATCCAGGAGGCCGGCAACCCGCTCGTCGTGGCCCTCCAGGGCGACGGCGACCCGACCGCGCTCAGCCGCTTCGTCAACTACGCGGGGCTGGCCGGCCTGGTGGCCTCGTTCTTCTCGCTCATCTACGCGGGCTCGCGCCAGCTCTTCGCCCTCTCCCGGGCCGGCTATCTGCCCCGGTTCCTGTCCCTGACCAGCCGCCGCAAGTCCCCCTACCTGGGCCTGCTGATCCCGGGCGCGATCGGATTCGCGCTCGCCGCCGGTACGGGCAACGGCGCGCGGATGCTGAACATCGCGGTCTTCGGCGCGACCATCTCCTACGCGCTGATGGCGCTCTCGCACATCGTGCTCCGGCGCCGCGAGCCCGGCCTCGCCCGGCCGTACCGGACGCCCGGTGGCATCGTCACCTCGTCGGTCGCCTTCGTCCTCGCCCTGTCGGCGCTGGTCGCGACCTTCCTGGTCGACAAGGACGCGGCGTTCATGGCGCTCGGCGTCTACGTCGTCGCCCTCGCCTACTTCGCCTTCTACAGTCGCCACCACCTGGTCGCCCGCGCGCCCGAGGAGGAGTTCGCGGCACTGGCCGCGGCCGAGGCCGAACTCGAACGCGACTGATCCCCGTACCCATCCCCACCGGAGGCCCGACCGTGTCCAAGCCGCTCATCGGTGTGACGACCTATCTGGAGGCGTCCGCCCAGTGGGGCGTGTGGGACCTGCCCGCCGCGCTGCTGCCGGCCGCCTATCCCCGTTTCGTCCAGGCGTCCGGCGGGATCGCGGCGATGATCCCGCCGGACGACCCGGCCCTCGCCGCCGAGGTGGTCGCCCGGCTCGACGCGCTGGTGGTGGCGGGAGGGGCGGACGTGGAGCCCGTACGGTACGGGGCCGAGCCGGGGCCCCGGACCGGGCCTCCGGCTCGGGAGCGGGACGCGTGGGAGCTCGCACTCATCGACGCGGCCCTGGAGTCCGGGACACCGTTGCTCGGCATCTGCCGGGGCATGCAGCTGCTGAACGTCGCACTCGGCGGGACGCTCGTCCAGCACATGGACGGCCACGCGGTACAGGTGGGCGTCTTCGGGCGGCACGCGGTGAAGCCGGTGCCGGGGACGCGCTACGCGTCGCTGGCACCGGAGGAGACCTCGGTTCCGACGTACCACCACCAGGCGGTGGACCGGCTCGGCGAGGGCCTGACGATCTCCGCGTACGCCGGGGACGGCACCGTGGAGGCGATCGAACTCCCGGCACCGGCATGGGCGTTGGGCGTGCAGTGGCACCCGGAGATGGGCGAGGACCTACGGGTGATGCGGGCCCTGGTCCGGGCCGCGGGCGCCTGAGGCGACGCGGACACCGTCCGAGCTACGAGCGGCTGAGGCCCGGCGCCAGTCCGGGCCTGGCCCCGGCCCCCGGTCCCAAGCCCCGGTCCCCTCATGTCCGCGTCAGAGCCAGGAGGTCGCGGGCCGGCCCAGTGGGGCGGTGGCCCGTCGGCCAGACCGCGCGGAGGTCGCGGCGGAGGCTGACCCCTTCCACCGGGATCTCGACCAGCCGCCGGGAGGCCAGCTCCTCCGCGATGGCCAACTCGCTGAGGACCGCCGGGCCCGCGCCACTGACCGCCGCCGCCTTGACCGCGGTCGTGGAGGCGAGTTCGAGCAGCGGCTCGGCGAGACCTCCGTACGCGGCGAGCGCCGAGTCGAGGACCTGCCGGGTGCCCGAACCGCGTTCGCGCAGGATCAGCGGGGTCTCGGCGACCTCGGCGGGGGCGACGGGCGCCCGTCGGCGGGCCCACCGGTGGGTCGGGGCGGCGACGACGGTGAGCCGGTCGTGCGCCACGACGACCCCGTCCAGCCCGTCCGGTATGGCCAGGCCTTCCACGAAGCCGAGGTCCGCCTCGCCGTCCAGGAGACGCTCGGCGACAGCCGCGGAGTTGCCGGCGAGAAGCGACACCGCCGTGTCGGGACGGCCCGCGCGCAGCGCGATGAGCCAGCCCGGCAGCAGATACTCGGCGATGGTCATCGAGGCGGCGACCCGCAGCCTGGAGTCGCGCCGGTCCCGCAGCGCCTGCGCGCCCGCGTCGAAGGCCTCCGCCGCCTCGACGATCCGCCGGGCCCAGTCGGTGACGAGCGCGCCCGCGTCGGTGAGCCGTGAGCCGCGGGGCGAGCGGTCCACCAGGGCGACGCCGAGCTGCCGTTCCATGGAGCGGATGCGGCTGCTCGCGGCGGGCTGGGTGATGCCGACCTCGCGCGCCGCCCGGCCGAGGCTGCCGTGCCGCGCGACGGCGAGGAGCAGTTCGAGGGCGCCGAGGTCGGGGACCCGGTGGGACAGGGGTGCGTCGCTGCTCATAAGCCCAGCTTATGACGGCATAGACCGGTGATCCCTGGTCGGGGTTCCCGCGCGCGGAGAGGCTGAGGCCATGGTCACCCTCGCTCAACCCCGTACGTACCGTCCCGCCGCCCCCCACAAGGTCAAGGCCGCGGCGGTACGTCACCTCGGCCCGAACTGGTACGCCTCCGTCATGGGCACCGCGATCGTCGCCACCGCGGGCGCGGCCCTGCCGGTCGGCGTTCCGGGACTGCGGACGGCGTGCGCCGCGATCTGGGCGCTCTCCTTGGCGATGCTGACGGCGCTGCTGACGGCCAGGGCGCTGCACTGGAGGCACCACCGGGACCGGGCGCGCGAGCACCTGCTGGACCCGGCGGTCGCGCCGTTCTACGGGTGTCTGTCGATGGCGCTGCTCGCGGTCGGCGGCGGGGCCATGCTGGTGGGCCGGGACTGGATCGGCGGGGAGGCGGCCCTCGCGATCGACGTCGTGCTGTTCACGGCGGGGACCGCGATCGGCCTGGCCGCCGCCGTGGCCGTCCCGTACCTCATGGTCGTGCACCACAGGATCGAGAGCGCGTCGCCGGTGTGGCTGCTTCCGGTCGTCGCGCCGATGGTGTCCGCCGCGCTGGGCCCGCTCCTCGTCGGACATGTGCCCGCCGGCCAGGCGCGGGAGGCCATGCTGCTCGGCTGCTACGCCATGTTCGGCCTGAGTCTGCTGGCGACGCTGGTGATGCTCCCTCTGGTGTTCGGACGGCTGGTCACCGGCGGTCCGCTGCCCCTCGCGCTCACTCCGACGCTGTTCCTTGTCCTCGGGCCGCTGGGCCAGTCGACGACCGCCGTGAACAAGTTCGCCGATGTGGCGCCCGGCGTGCTGCCCCCGCCGTACGCCGAGGGTTTCGCGGTCTTCGCGGTGATCTACGGGGTTCCGGTGATGGGCTTCGCGTTGTTGTGGCTGGCACTTGCCGCCGCGATGGTGGTGCGCGCCCGGCGCCGTGGGATGGGCTTCGCGATGACCTGGTGGGCCTTCACGTTCCCCGTCGGAACGTGTGTGACGGGCGCGGAGGGCCTGGCCGCGCACACCGGGCTGGGCGCGCTGCGGTGGCTCGCCGTCGTGCTGTATGCCGCCCTCGTGGCGGCATGGATGGTCGCGGGGGCGCGCACCGTGCGGGGGCTGGTCAGCGGAGAGCTGCTCGCAGCACCCGGGGCGCCTCGGCCAGGGACGGCCCGTACCAGGTGAGGTGCCGGCCGCTGACCAGGGCGGCGGGCGCCGGGGCGAACGCCTCGGGCCCGTCGCCGGCGGTGAAGCGGTACGGCTCGTCGGGCAGAACCACCAGGTCGGCGCCTGCGGAGCGCAGCTCGTCCAGCGGAATCCGGGGGTAGCGCTCGGGGTGGTCCGCGTACAGGTGGTGGATTCCCAGGCGGGCCAGCAGGTCGCCGGCGAAGGTGTCACGCCCGAGGACCATCCAGGGCCGCCGCCAGATCGGCACGATCGCGGTGCGGGGCGGCCCGGCCGGGGTGAGCGCGTCCCAGGCCGCTTCGGCCTCGTCGAGCCACCGCGGCCGGGTGCGTGCGCCGCAGGCCCGCAGGACCCGGTCCAGCTCGCGGAAGGCCTGGTCAAGGGTTCGTACCTCGGTGACCAGGACCTCGATCCCGGCGGCCCGCAGCACGGCCAGGTCGGCGGCGCGATTCTCCTCCTCGTTGGCGACGACGAGGTCGGGGCGCAGGGCGACGATCGCGTCGGTGTCGGGGTTCTTGGTGCCCTTGATCCGTACGACGTCCAGACCGGACGGGTGGGTGCACCAGTCGGTCGCGCCGACGAGCAGGTCCGGGGCGCCGGCCGCGACGGCTTCGGTCAGCGACGGCACGAGAGAGACGACCCGGGGCGCGGCCCGCATCAGCGTCCGGTCGTCTCGACGTGGTCGGCGACGGCCACCACCACGAGACGGGTGCCGGGCTCGGTGGCGCGCCAGCGGTGGCGTACGCCGCCCGAGAGGTAGAGGGTGTCGCCGCGCGCGAGGCGATAGGCGCGGCCTTCGGCCTCGACCTCGGCGGCGCCGTCGGCGACGTACAGCAGCTCGTCGTTGGGGTGGAGGTACTCGCGGCCGGCGTCCTGCTCCCCGGTGAACTCCAGGGCGTGCAGCTGGTGGTGGCCGCGCACCAGGGGCCTGATGCCGGGCCCGGGCGAGAGCTCGGCGTGGTCGCCGGACCGTACGACATCGACCGTGCGGGCGCTGTCGGCGGCGGCGAGGAGCTCCGCGGGCGTGGTCCCGAGGGCGTCGGCGACCCGCTGGAGCGAGCGAGCGCTCGGGCGGGCGCGCTCGTTCTCGACCTGGCTGAGGAAGGGCACGGACAGGCCGCTGCGCGCGGCGACCGCCGCGAGCGTCATGTCCAGCGCCCTGCGTCTCCTTCGGACGGCCGAGCCCACCCGAAGCGTGTCCTTGTCGTCCATGTCTCCGGCTCCCTCCCTCTCCGTGGTGCCCATCCGCCGCCGGTTCAGTCGTACTGGTCGGTCACGTGCACCCTACGCAGCTTCGGGCCGGGGTTCGCCACAGTTGTCACACCCGCTTCGGGGGCTCGAGGGCGCGCACGGCGGCCGCCGGACGGCGAAAGGGGCGGACGGCCCCTGGCCGTCCGCCCCTCTTCCGTGTGATCCGCCTGGTGCGGAGTGGTCCCGCGCGGGAGCGGTCCCGCCCGGGAGCGCCCGCTACAGCGGGGCCATCCGGTCCACCATTCCGGGGTTCTGCTCCATCCAGGTCTTCACGGCTTCGTCTTCGTGGCCCTTGCCGCGCCGGGCGATCTCGTTCTCCAGGCCGGCCAGCTGCTCCTCGTCCAGCGTGAAGTTCTTGAACCACTTCGCCAGCCGCGGGTACTGCTTCGGGAACTCCTTGCTGCCCACGGTGTGGATCTTGTCACCCTCGCCGAAGAGCTTCTTGGAGTCCGCCAGCTTGGTCAGCCCGTACTCGTCGTACGCCCAGTGCGGCGACCAGAGCAGGACGGCGATCGGCTCCTTGGCCTGGTACGCGCGCCGCAGCTCGGCGAGCATGCCGGGCGTCGAACCGTCGACGACCTCGTACTCCTGGTCCAGGCCGTAGCCGGGCAGGACCTTGTCCTTGAGCAGGCCCATCACACCGGTGCCGGGCTCGATGCCGACGATCCGGCCCTTGAACCGCGATGCCTTGCCCTTGAGGTCCTCCAGTGTCTTCACGTCCTTGACGTAGGAGGGCACGGCCACCTCCAGGGAGGTGGGGCTGTACCAGGGGCCGAGGTCGGTGAGCTTGTCGCCGTACTGGCCCCAGTAGTTCTTCTGGGTGTTCGGCAGCCAGCCGTCGAACTGGACGTCGACCTGGCCACGTGACATGGCGGCGTACATCGGGCCGACCTCGAACTGCTTGAGGTTCAGCTTGTAGCCGCGCTGCTCCAGGACCGCCTTCCACAGGTAGGTGGCGGCTATGTCCTCCTCCCAGGGGAACCAGGCGACGTTCAGGGCGCGGGCGCGCTCGTCCTTGCCGTCCGCTCCTTTGGCGGCCTTGGCGACCGGCGTCCACTTGTCGGCGAGGCCGGGGTTGTCCTTCAGCCAGGCGCGGACGGCCTCCTGCTCCTTGCCCTTGCCGGTCTCCTGGATCTTCGCCTCGAGACCGGTGAGCTGCTTCTCGGTCATCCTGAAGTCCTTGAGCCACCGGCCGGCCTGCGGGTTCTCTGCGGAGAAGCCCTTGCGGGCCAGGGTGTGCACCCCGTCGCCCTTGCCCCAGCTGCCCTTGGGGTCCTTGAGCTTCTTCAGGTCGTAGGTGGAGTAGGCCCAGTGCGGCGACCACAGAGTGGTGACGATGGGCTCCTTCTTCGCGTAGGCGCGCTTCAGCTCGGCGAGCATGCCGGGCGTGGACCCGTCGACGACCTTGTACTCGCCCTCCAGGCCGTAGTCCTTGAGGACCTTGTCCTTGAGGATGCCCATCATTCCGGCGCTCGGCTCGATGCCGACGACGCGGCCCTTGAACTGACCCGCCTTCCCCTTGAGGTCGTCGAGGGAGTCGACGCCCTTCATGTACGAGGGGACGGACAGCTCCAGCGAGGTGGGGCCGTACCAGGCGCCCAGGTCCTCCAGCCTGTCCTGGTACTTCTTCCAGTACGTGGCGTGGGTGACGGGCAGCCAGGAGTCCGTCTGGAGGTCGATCTGGCCGTTGGCCATACCGGTGTAGAGCGCCCCGGCCTCGTACTGCTTGGTCTCGACCTCGAAGCCGCGCTGTTCGAGCAGTTCCTTCCACAGGAACGTGGAGGCGATGCCCTCGTCCCACGGGATGTAGCCGAGGGAGACCTTCTTGCCCTGTCCGACGTCGGTGGCGTCGGAGGCGTCGGCCGGCTTGGATGCGCCGAACATGCCCATGCCGCCCGCGACGAGCGCGAGGACGACGACGCCCACCACGGCCACGACGGGCTGCGGACGGTAGTTCCAGACCTTGGCGCCGCCGGTCAGGGACTTCGCCTTGGCCGCCGCACGGCGGCCGAGCGGCGAGACCTGGCGGCCGAGGGCGCCGGTGACACGGTCCAGGTACATCGCCAGGATGACGATGGAGATACCCGCCTCGAAGCCGAGGCCGATGTCCACGTTGCCGATGGCCCGGTAGACCGCGCCACCGAGACCGCCGCCACCCACCATGCCGGCGATGACCACCATGGACAGGCCGAGCATGATGACCTGGTTGATACCGGCCATGATCGTGGGCAGCGCGAGCGGGAGCTGCACGCGCAGCAGGGTGTTGCGCGGTGTGGTGCCGAAGGCCTCGGCGGCCTCGACGAGTTCCCCGTCGACCTGGCGGATGCCGAGCTCGGTCATCCGTACGCCCGGCGGCAGGGCGAAGACGATGGTCGCGATGATGCCGGGGACCACGCCGACGCCGAAGAAGATGATGCCGGGAATGAGGTAGACCATCGCCGGCATGGTCTGCATGAAGTCCAGGACCGGCCGCAGGACCGCGCTCACGGTCGTGGAGCGGGAGGCCCAGATGCCCAGCGGGACCGCGATGGCGAGGGTGACGATGGTGGCGACGAGGACCAGCGAGAGGGTCGACATGGCGTCGCCCCACAGCTCGATGGAGTCGATCAGGGTGAATCCGGCGAAGGCGAGAACGCCCGCGACCAGGCCGCGCAGCCACCAGGCTCCGACGGCGAGGATCCCGGCGAAGAGCAGCGGCGCGGGTGCGGAGAGGACCGCGTCGATGCCGTCGTACATGCCGGTGACGACCGTGCTGATGGCGTCGAAGAGCCAGGAGAGCTGAGCCTGGAGCCAGTCGACGCCGCTGTCGACCCAGTCGCCGAGGTGGAGCCTAGGCATGGGCCACCTCCTTGGTGGCGCCGCCCGCGTCGCAGGTGGCCGGGCCGCCGTGCTCGTCACCGACGAAACCGATCAGCCGGGACTGCGCGACGACGCCGACGACCGCGCCCCCGGCGTCCCTGACGGCGACGGGGTGCGGGACCCGCGCGCTGACGGCGCACAGGTCCGCGACGAGGGTGTCGGGCGTGACGCTCTCGCAGCCGCAGTCGCCCGCGTCGGGCCGGTGCGGCTCGCTCATGACGGCTTCCGCGGTCAGGACCCTGGAGCGGTCCACGTCCTGGATGAAGGAGGCGACATAGTCGTTGGCGGGGCGCAGCAGGATGTCCTCGGACGTGCCGAGCTGGACGATCCGGCCGTCGCGCATCACCGCGATGCGGTCGCCGAGCCGCATGGCCTCGTTGAGGTCGTGGGTAATGAAGACGATGGTCTTCTTCAGCCGCTTCTGGAGTTCGAGCAGCTGGTCCTGCATGTCGCGGCGGATCAGCGGGTCGAGGGCACTGAACGACTCGTCCATCAGGAGCAGGTCGGCGTCGGTCGTCAGCGCCCGGGCGAGGCCGACACGCTGCTGCATTCCGCCGGAGAGCTCGTCGGGCCAGGACTTCTCCCAGCCCGCCAGGCCGCACAGCTCCAGGGCCGCGGTGGCACGCCGCTCGCGCTCGGCGCGGGGGACGCCCTGGACCTCCAGGCCGTACGCGGCGTTCTCCAGCACGCTGCGGTGGGGGAAGAGCGCGAAGTGCTGGAACACCATGCTGATCTTGCTGGAGCGGACGGTCCGCAGGTCCCGGGCGCTCAGCGCGGTCAGGTCCCGGCCGTCGAAGAGGACGCGGCCGGCGGTCGGCTCGAGCAAGCCGTTGAGCATGCGCAGGAGGGTGGACTTGCCGGATCCGGACAGACCCATGACGACGAAGATCTGGCCCGGCTCGACGGTGAAGGACGCGTCGATCACCGCTGGGGTCGTTCCGTCGGCACGCAGCTCGTCGCGGTCGGCGCCGCCTTCGAGTTTTCGTACCGCTTCGTCGGGTCGTCTGCCGAAGACCTTGTACAGGTGATCGGCCTGGAGCCTGGACACATACACCTCACGCGTTGAAACGAAAACGGACCGCCACCCCCGCAGCCGGGCCGTGGAGCGGGACAGGGTCCGCCCGTCGTCCCCCGGGTCCGTTGGTTGAAACCGGTACAGGGTCCGCTCCGGGACCCCGCCTGCCCCTGCCCCCTGGCCACAAACGCAAAGGTGATCCGCTTCACTGTCAGTGGGGTACGGCATCATCGGGGTGTGACGCGACGCCTGATGCTCCTCGACACCGCTTCCCTGTACTTCCGTGCCTACTTCGGGGTCCCCGACTCGGTCCGGGCCCCCGACGGCACCCCGGTCAACGCCGTGCGCGGGCTTCTCGACTTCATCACCCGTCTCGTCCAGGACCACCATCCGGACGACCTGGTGGCCTGCATGGACGCCGACTGGCGGCCGCACTGGCGGGTGGAGCTGATCCCCTCGTACAAGGCGCACCGCGTGGCGGTGGAGACCGAGACCGGGCCGGACGAGGAGGAGATCCCCGACACGCTGTCCCCGCAGGTCCCCGTCATCGAGGAGGTCCTCGACGCGCTGGGGATCGCCCGCGTGGGGGTCGCGGGGTACGAGGCGGACGACATCATCGGCACGCTCGCCGGCCGGGCGACGGGCCCGGTGGACATCGTCACCGGCGACCGCGACCTGTACCAGCTGGTGGACGACGCCCGCGGCGTGCGGGTGCTCTACCCGCTCAAGGGCGTCGGCTCGCTCCAGGTCACGGACGAGGCCTGGCTGCGTGAGAAGTACGGCGTCGACGGCCCCGGATACGCGGATCTGGCCCTGCTGCGCGGCGACCCGAGCGACGGCCTGCCGGGCGTGCCGGGCATCGGCGAGAAGACGGCGGCGAAGCTGCTCGCCACCTACGGCGACCTGGCCGGAATCATGGCGGCGGTGGACGACCCCACGGCGAAGCTGACCCCGTCGCAGCGCAAGCGGCTCGACGAGGCGCGGGACTATGTGGCGGTGGCGCCGAAGGTGGTGCGCGTCGCCGGGGATGTGCCGTTGCCCGACTTCGACGCGGCGCTGCCCACGGCTCCGCGCGATCCGGCCGCGCTGCAGAAGTTGGTCGCGCGATGGGGCCTGGGGGGCGCGGTGCACCGGGTGGGGTTCGCGCTCGGCCATTGATCACGCGACTCTCCCGCTGAGTGCCTGCCCGGCATGACGTGTGTGGCTGTGTAGGTGAGAACGGACCGCACCGAGAGGTCTCGCGCCAACTTGCTGGGACGCCCAGACGGGGGAGGCGGCTCGCTCCGTTGGGCGAGGCTGGTAGGCCGGACCGGACCGGGAGTGGTCGGCTGGCTCCAGCGCCGGAGCACCGAATGAGTGCTTCCCGGCGTAAAGGAGGAGCACTCGATGTTCTGGCAGTGGTTCCGATACAGCGGCAAGGTCACGCTGCAGCGGCGGTCACAACCCGACCGGCCGACCGGTCATTCCCGCTCCCTCGCACAGCCGGGGCGCTTCCGCCGGAGGCGGCTCGGGCTGTGGGCACTGCTGCTGGCGGCACTCATGCCGGCCCTGCCGGCAACAGCCGCCCAGGCCGTCCCCCGTCACTCCCAGTCGCTCGTGGCGCCCCATGACGCCGCCGACCCCCCACAGGGCGGGACCGAGGACCGGCTCAGCCGTCCGACGACCACGCCCCTCGGGTCGTTCGGCGGCATCCGCTACGTCCAGTACGACGGCGTGTTCGAAGGCCGGACGTCCACCGGCCGGTTCCGGGTGCCCTACCGGATCAGTGCCCCGGCCGAACCGCACCGCTCCAACGGCACCGTGCTCGTGGAACCGCCCCACTTCGTGGTGGGCCTCGGTACGCTCAACGTCTACCTCGGCAGGGATTTCCTGTTCCGCCGCGGATTCGTACACGCCAGCGTCGGCTGGAGCACCCTCGGCAACCGCATCCTCGACCCGTCCGTCCCCGGCACGTTCATCGAGGGAGGAATCGAGGAGGACGGAGCGAGGGTCGACGACGAGATCATCACCGACTTCGCCAAAGCGCTCTCCTCCGGTGGCCGCTCGATGGTCGGAAAAGTGGCCCGGAAGTACGTCACGGGCTTCTCCGACAGCTCGTACCCCATCCTCCGCCTGGTCCATGCCGGCGCCGCCGCAGGCGTGTTCGACCTGGCCGTGCCGATCACCACGGAGGGCTTCGACCCGCAGGCCGACCTAGCGGCCGGCCGCTTCGACGGCAAGATCGTCATCGTGAACTCGGAAGCTGACGACTCCACGAACCTGACCGACCGAGGCGTCGCCCTGGACCGCTACCGCTTCTACGTCGTCGCGGGCAGTCCGCACATCCCGGATCCGCTGGACGCGCCGCTGGACCTGCCGTTCCCGGTGAGGCAGACAACACCGGCCTCCTTCGTACCCGCGCTGCGCGCGCATTTCCTGCAGGGGCACGACTGGGTCCGCAAGGGATCTCCGCCGCCGACGAGCACGCAGCTGCGGACTCAGAACGGCACCGTCGTCCGCGACGCCATCGGCAACGCGATCACCGAGGACCGCACCGGCCGACAGGTGCCTCGGCTGCCATTCGTCGAACTCGGCGAGGCGCGCTACATCTCCGGCTTCGTCGGCAGCTACGACAACGTGCGCACCGTACAGCAACTCGGCTTCAGCTCCCACGAGGCTTACGCCAAGGCCTTCGCAGCCGAAGTCCGCGACTACCAGAAGGCCCGCTACATCCTGCCCGAGGACGCCGCCGACATGCGCCGGCGGGCACAGCTGTGCCCGCCGCTGACGTTCACCGAGACCTACCGCGACCACTACACCGAATTCGTCGCGATCCAGCCCTGCGCGGCCGCGGCCCGCTGAGCCCCCGGCCGCGTCCACCCGGCCGGTGATGCACACGCTGTCCGCCCGTCCGCCCACCGGCGCTCCGCCGCCCGCCCTCGTCTGTCCGCCGGGACGTACGGGGGCGGGGTGGCCAAGCCGAGGGTGCGTGCGGGGTCAGGCGGCTTGGGTGAGGTCAGCCGATGTACTGAGCCGATGGCTGAGGTGAAGAGGTTGAGTTCAGGCAGCTTTGACGAGGGTGGAGGGGCCGACCCGGCGGCTGGCGTCGTCGACCGACCAGCGGGTCTTGCCCTTAGGCGGGTTGCGGATCGTCAAGAACCGTTCTTCCTCGTCCTCGATCCGGGCCAGGATGCGGTGGACCCTGAAGGAGACGTCGGGCTGGCGGTGCTCCTTCGGCCACCGCGAAGCGGTCCACCTGGCGGCAGCCACCGTACTGAAGGACAACCCAATGTCCGCCGCCAGCCTGGTCAGCGAGTCACGGACGACCGGAACCCGCTCGCCCGCGGTCCGGCCACCGTGCTCACGTACCGGCTCGATCTCCAAGGAACGGTCCCCGATGACGAACGACCCCCGGGACTGCTGCTCGGCCACTTCACGCAGCTCAGCGACGATCTGCTCGTATCGCTGTTGGCTGACGCTTCCGACCTCGATGTGATGTTCGGGCATTGGCTTTCACCACGCCGAGCGGACCGGGCGCGGCTCCAAGGACCGTGACGGAAAGCGGTCCGCCGCCCTCACAGCGTCAGACCGGAAAACCGTTGATCGCAATAAACCACGGTAAACTGAACGGAATTGGACATACCATGACCGGATGGGCGTTCGCCCTGCGGTTACCGTGACCGTTCGCCGAACGATTCGTTCCGGTCCCTCCAGGCCCTCACTTTGCACCGCCCCGAGCAGTACACGGCGTTCGACCGCCGGTCCAACCCGGCGATCCACCGCATCCCGCAGACGGTGCACTCCACCACGCCGGCCCCGTCCCGCACCGCCGCCAGCCGCTTACGCGACCTCTGCTGGCGACGCCATGACCTGGAACGACAAGCCGACGAGCAGAACACCACACCCGGACCGGACCTCGGAGCCAGAACCTCATCACACCCCCGGCACCGACGCTCAGCACCCCTGCCAGCGGCAGCAGACACCCACCAGATTAGGCCGTCAGAGCAGCCAAATCACGGGATCGGAAACAAGTACTGATGAGGCTCTCCGCCGCCCTGCGAAGTGTTAACTTAGGCATGCCTAAGTGACCGAAACCAGGGGAGAAGCGCCGTGGCAGAAGAGCAGACGGCTCGCAAGACACCGCAGGCCCACGAGGCCCGCGTGGTGCGGACGGAGCGGATCACCCCGCACATGGTGCGTGTCGTGCTGGGCGGTGAGCTGGACGGTTTCGGCCCGGGCGAGTTCACCGACCACTACATCAAGCTGCTTTTCCCGGCCCGAGGCGTCACCTACCCGGTGCCGTTCGACATGGCGCGGATCCGCGAGGAGTTCCCGCGCGAGCAGTGGCCGAGCACCCGCACGTACACGGTACGGGCCTGGGACCCGGTGCACCGGGAGCTGACGGTCGACTTCGTCGTCCACGGGGACGAGGGGCTCGCCGGCCCGTGGGCGGCGCGCGCCCGGCCGGGCGAGACCATCCACTTCCTCGGCCCGGGCGGCGGTTACGCCCCGGACCCAGCGGCGGACTGGCACCTTCTGGCCGGTGACGAGAGCGCGCTGCCCGCGATCGCCGTCGCGCTGGAGCAACTGCCCGAGGGCGCCGTGGTCCATGCGTTCGTGGAAGTCGCGGGTCAGGAGGAGGAGCACAAGCTCGCCACGGCGGAGGGGGTCACGGTGACCTGGCTCCACCGGGGCGGCCGGCCGACGGGCGAGGCCCTGGTGGCCGCTGTGAAGGAGCTGGACTTCCCCGCCGGTGACGTCCACGCGTTCGTCCATGGCGAGGCCGGCTTCGTGAAGGAGCTGCGCCGTCATCTGCGCCTGGAGCGCGGAGTGGCGCGGGAGCGGCTGTCGATCTCGGGCTACTGGCGCCTCGGCCAGTCGGACGAGGCGTGGCGCGCGGTGAAGCGCCAGTGGAACGAGCAGGTGGAGAGGGAGCAGGAGCAGGTGGAGGAACAGGTGGAGGCGAGCGGCTGAGGACGGCCCCGAAGCCGTACCGCGCGGCCTCACCTCCTGGTCGAGCAACGCATGAACCCCCGCCCGACGAACGTCGGGCGGGGGTTCATGCGTGTACGAGCAGCAGTCGCCAGTCGGGATGCCGTGCGGATACGGGCCCGTCGTCAGGCCGGGGAGCTGTGCGGGTACGGGCGCATCGTCGGGCCGGGGAGCTGTCGGGGGGCCGTCGTCAGATCGGGGTGCTGTTGGGGGCCCGTCGTCAGGTCGGGGTCCCGTCCGCGTCCGGACCGGCCGGCCCGCCCGTTTCGTGGGTGGTCCGGTTTCCGTACAGGCGCGAGGACGCGTCGATATGCGCGAGCCGCCGCAGCGCGGCGAACATGGCGTCGCCCAGCACCGTGCCGATCACCACGCTCTCCACCAGGCTTTCGCGGACGGCGTGGCGGCCGACGTAGGCGAGGTCCTCCGCCGCCACCCGCTCCGCCGCTTCGGCGTACGCGTCGAGCACCTCCTCGAAGGCGCCGTGCCCCACATCGGCGAGCGCGGCGAGCGCGACCGCGAGGGCCTCGCCGGCCGCACCGTCCGGCGAGGCGTTCCAACCGCGCCGCGCGACGAGCTCGGCGACCGTCTCACGGGCGCCCAGAATCCCCTCCCCCGGCTCGTCGGTGTAGCGGGGAACGACCCGTTCGGCCACCGCGCCCAGGACCTTGTGCACCGGACGGTCCTCGTCGTCGACGGCCGCGAGCACGGCGCGGATCCCGGCGACGGAGAGGCCACCGACCTCGAGCAGCGCCCGGATCAGCTTCAGTCTGCGCTCATGGACGGCGTCGTACGAAGCCTGGTTCGGGCTCGTCAACTGCCCGGGCGGCAGCAGCCCTTCCCGTACGTAGTACTTGATCGTCGGGATGGGGACTCCGGCCCTCCGGCTCAACTCGCCAATGCGCACGCTGCGTTCACCTTTCCAGCCTTGCCAATCCGGCCTCCATCATAGATAGTTCCACTATCAGATAGCGGAAAGCGTCACTATCTATTCTTCACGGGGGTCCTTCATGTCCCAGTCCTTGTCCGCATCGCGCCCCTTAAGCCAGCTTGCCGGCTTGCACCGGCCACTCGTCTGGTTCGCCGCGGCCATGGTTCTCTCGACCCTGGTGTCGGCCGTCGGCCTCGTCATCGACGACCGCGTCCTGACCGGCGCCCCGATCTGGTCCAAGCCCTTCAAGTTCTCGGTCTCGTTCCTGGCCTACGCGCTGTCGCTCGCCTGGATGCTCTCCCTGCTCACCCGCGGCCGCAGGGTCGGCTGGTGGGCCGGCACGGTCGTCGCGGTGGCCGGAATGATCGAGATGGTGCTGATCACCGGCCAGGTGATCCGGGGCAAGCGCAGCCACTTCAACGTCGCGACGCCCTTCGACGAGCGGGTGTTCGCCGCCATGGGGATCACCGTGGTCATCCTGTGGAGCGGCGCGCTGGCCATCGCGATCCTGCTGTTCCGCGCCCGGATCGCGGACCGTGCGGCGGCCTGGGCCGTCCGCCTGGGCGCCGTCATCGCCCTCGCCGGCGCCGGAATCGGTTTCCTGATGACACAGCCGACGCCGGAGCAGCGCGCTATCGCCAAGGGCGAAGAGGCCCCGATCGTCGGCGCGCACAGCATCGGCGTGGCGGACGGCGGGCCGTCCATGCCCCTCACGGGCTGGTCGTCCACCGGCGGCGACCTGCGCATCCCGCATTTCGTCGGCATGCACGCCCTTCAGCTCCTCCCGCTGATCCTCCTGATCGTGGCCGCCCTCGCGCCACGCTTCCTCCGGCTGTGCGACGAGCGGGTCAGGCTGCGCCTCGTCCTGGTCGGATCGGGGGCCTACGCGGCGCTGTTCGCCCTGGTCACCTGGCAGGCCCTGCGCGGGCAGGCGCTGACCCGGCCGGACGCCGCGACGCTCACCGCCGCCGCGGTCATCCTCGTCGGCAGCGCGGTGGGGCTCCTCGTGGCACTGCGCACACCGGTACGCGCGCCGTCCGCACCCCTGAACGTCAAGGAGTTCGCCGCGTGACCGGCTTCCTCTTCTCCCTCACCTTCTGGCTGGCGGCCCCCGTCTGGCTGCTGATGATCTTCGCTCCCGGGTGGCGGCACACTCTGCGCGTCGCCGCGTCACCGCTGACCGTCGTACCGATCCTGACGGTCTATCTGGTCCTGGCGCTTCCCGTCTTCACGGAGCTGTGGGCGGCGGTCAGCAGCCCCGGTCTCGACGTCTTCCGGGACTTCACCGACCTCGCGAACGGCGCGGGGGCCATCTGGGCCCAGGTCATCGCCTGGGACCTGCTGCTCGGCCAGTGGATGTTCCTGCAGTCCCGCAAACTTGGGATATCGCCGCTCGTGATGGGGCCGTTGCTGGTCCTGACGATTCTGCTGTCCCCGTTCGGACTGCTGGTCTTCCTCGTACTGCGTGCCGCGAGGACCCGCTCGTCCACCAGCGCCGACCGAGCCGCCGCGCCCCCTACCCTGATCCAATGAACAACGCCCGCCCCTGCCGCACCGCGGGAGCAGTCATAGGCTCCGCCGTCGGCGACGCACCTTGTGCGGCTCGGTTCGCCTCCGGGGCGCCCCGGCCGAAGGGGCGCTTCCCCGACGGCGTGGGCGAGATGTGCGGGGGCGGGGGCTGGGACCCCGGCGAGGCCACGGGCGGCGACCCGTGGGACGTCGCGGCAGCCCTCCACTTCCAGACCAACGGACAGGCGGCGGGCAACGGTTCACTGATGCGCGCCGCCACCTCGGCCGTCCGGGGGCGCCGCGGTGGCGCACCGCGAGGCGTGCGAAGGTACACGAAAGGGCCTCGCGGTGGCACCGCGAGGCCCCATTCCGTGTCGGCCCGTAGGGCCGTCAGCCGACGGAGCTGTAGGCCACGACGCCTCTGAGCAGCCCCTCGACGGCCTTCCGCGCGTTCTTCGCGACGGTGCTGTTGTCGCGCGGCGCGGCCGCGGCGATCTGGCCCAGTACATCGATGACCTGCTTGCACCAGCGCACGAAGTCACCGGCGGGCATTTCCGCTTCGCGCAGTACTTCGTCGAGGCCTCGGCCGGATGCCCACTGGTGGGCGGCCCAGGCGAATCCGAGGTCGGGCTCGCGCTGTCCGACGCCCTCCGCCTGGTTGATCTTGAACTCTTCCTCGAGCGCGTCCAGACGACCCCAGATGCGGACCATTTCGCCGAGCGCGGCCTTCGCGGCCCCGGTGGGGAGCTTGGGTGCGACGGCGTCGTCGGACTGGCGTGCTTCATAGACCAGCGCGGAGACACAGGCGGCGAGTTCGGCGGGATTGAGGCCTTCCCACACCCGGTCGCGGAGGCACTCGCTGGCGAGGAGATCGAGTTCGCCGTAGAGCCTTGCCAGCCGCTTGCCGTGTTCGGTGACGGAGTCGGCGCGCAGGTAGTCCAGTTCGGTGAGAAGCGCGACGATCCGGTCGAAGGTGCGGGCGATGGTGTTGGTCCGGCCCTCGATGCGCCGCTCCAGCTGGCGGGTGTCGCGCTGGAGGCGGTGGTAGCGCTCGGCCCAGCGCGCGTGGTCCTCGCGCTCGTCACAGCCGTGACAGGGGTGAGCGCGGATCTCGGTGCGCAGGCGCGAGATCTCTCGGTCGTCGGCGGCCGCAGCGCGCTGCCTGCGGTGCCGCTCGGGCTCGATGTGTCCGGCCTTGCTGCGCAGGGCAGAGGCCAGGTCCCGACGGGACTGGGGCGAGCGCGCGTTGAACGACTTCGGGATCCGCATCCGCTCCAGCGCTTCGACGGGCACGGGGAAGTCGATCGACGCGAGCCGCTTGACCTGCCGTTCGGCGGTGAGCACGAGCGGGCGCGGCCCGTCGTGCTGCTCGAAGCCCCGGTGGCCGTTGGTGCGGCCGGCCGGGATGCCGGGGTCCAGGACCAGTGCGAGTCCGGCGAACTTGCCGGTGGGGACGTGGATGACGTCGCCCGGCTTGAGCTTCTCCAGCGAGCTCGCGGCGGCGGCGCGGCGCTGGGCGGCGCCCTGCTTGGCCAGTTCGGTCTCGCGGTCCTTGAGTTCGCGGCGGAGGCGCGCGTACTCCTCGAAATCGCCGAGGTGGCAGGTCATGCCCTCCCGATAGCCGTCGAGGCCTTCTTCGTTGCGCTGGACCTGGCGGGAGATGCCGACGACGGACTTGTCGGCCTGGAACTGCGCGAAGGACGTTTCCAGCAGTTCGCGGGAGCGGTGGCGTCCGAACTGGTCGACCAGGTTGACGGCCATGTTGTAAGACGGCTTGAAGCTGGAGCGCAGCGGATAGGTGCGGGTGCCTGCGAGTCCGGCGAGCTGGCCGGGGTCGAGGCCGCGCTGCCAGAGGACGACGGCGTGACCTTCGACGTCGATACCCCGGCGTCCGGCCCGGCCGGTGAGCTGGGTGTATTCGCCGGGGGTGATGTCGGCGTGCTGTTCGCCGTTCCATTTGACGAGCTTTTCGAGCACGACGGAACGGGCGGGCATGTTGATGCCGAGGGCGAGCGTCTCGGTCGCGAAGACGGCCTTGACGAGTCCGCGGACGAAGAGTTCCTCGACGACTTCCTTGAAGGTCGGAAGCATGCCGGCGTGGTGTGCGGCGATGCCTCGCTCGAGGCCTTCGAGCCATTCGTAGTAGCCGAGGACGTTGAGGTCCTCGCCGGGGATGGTCGCCGTGCGCGCCTCGACGATCTCTCGGACCTTCTGGCGTGCTTCGTCGTCGTTGAGGCGCAGTCCGGCGTACAGACACTGCTGTACGGCGGCCTCGCAGCCGGCGCGGCTGAAGATGAAGGTGATGGCGGGCAGGAGGCCTTCGGCGTCGAGCCGTTCGATGACCTCGGGCCGGCCGGGCGTCCAGATCCGGGAGCGCTGGCGGCGCTCGCGCTCGCGGTCGGCCTCGCGGACCATCTTGCCCCGGCGGCGTTCGCGCGGGTTGTACGTGCGCTGGTTCTCGCTGCGGGCGAGGCGGACGAGGTCGGGGTTGACCTCCCGTCGGGTGGCTCCGCGGCCGCCGTGGTCGGTCTCCTCCTCGAAGAGGTCGTACATCCGGCGTCCGGCGAGGACGTGCTGCCACAGGGGCACGGGCCGGGACTCGGAGACGATCACCTCGGTGTCGCCGCGGACGGTGTCGAGCCAGTCGCCGAACTCCTCGGCGTTGGACACGGTCGCGGAGAGCGACACAAGGGTCACCGACTCCGGGAGGTGGATGATCACTTCCTCCCAGACGGCGCCGCGGAAGCGGTCCGAGAGGTAGTGGACCTCGTCCATCACGACATGGCCGAGGCCGCTGAGGGCCTGGGACCCCGCGTACAGCATGTTGCGGAGGACCTCGGTGGTCATGACGATGATGGGTGCGTCGCCGTTGACACTGTTGTCGCCGGTGAGGAGGCCGACCTTCTCCGGGCCGTAGCGCTTGACCAGGTCGGAGTACTTCTGGTTGGACAGCGCCTTGATGGGCGTGGTGTAGAAGCACTTCCGCCCCTGGAGGAGGGCGAGGTGGACGGCGAATTCGCCGACGATGGTCTTGCCGGAACCGGTGGGGGCGGCGACGAGCACGCCCTTGCCCGTTTCGAGGGCTTTGCATGCCTCGATCTGGAAGGGGTCCAGATCGAAGTCGTACATCTCTCGGAAGGGTGCCAGCGCGGAGGCCTGCTCGGCGGCGCGGATCCGGGCAGCTGCGTACGCTTCGGCTGGTGTGAGGTCCTCTGTCATCTTGTTGTCGAGCCTACCCGCCGCCTCTGACACTGAGCGCGATCTTTAATGTCCGATGGTGATACCGCTCGCGGGTGGCTCAGGCGACCAGGACGCGAGCGGCTGCGGGGACGCAGGTGGCGGTGAGCGGCAGGGCTCCGAGGGGCTCGCCGTCGGCGTATCCGGTGACGCCGGGCGCCTCGAGGGTGATGCGGGCGGCCCGGTGGACGGTGACCTTGGGGTGGCTGAGGTGGGTCCCCCGGTAGACGCGAGGAAAGACCTTGAGCAGGGTGGCGCGTGAGCAGTCGCCGACGACGGTGATGTCGAAGAGCCCGTCGTCGAGCGAGGCGTCGGCACAGATGCGCATGCCACCGCCGTAGGAGCTGCCGTTGCCGACGGCGACGAGCGTCGCTTCGATCTCCAGTTCGGGTCCGTCGTCGAGGGTGATCCGGTAAGGGATGGACCGGAAGGCGGCGAGCTCGGCGATCATGGCGAGGTCGTACTTGAGGCGGCCGCTGGGGCGGCGCATCCGGTTGCCGCGGTCGTTGACGCGTGAGTCGAAGCCGGAGGCGAGGACGGTCCCGAACCAGCGGTCGCCGACCCTTCCCAGGTCGATGTCGCGCATCCGTCCGCCCTTGAGGGACTCAGCGGCGAGTCTCCCCGCTTCGGCGGGGGCGCGGACGGGCAGCCCGAGGGCGCGGGCGAAGTCGTTGCCCGTACCGACGGCGACGACGCCGAGGGGGGTGAGCGTGCCGGCGACCGCCTGCAGGGCGAGGGAGACCAGTCCGTCGCCGCCGACGGCGATCAGGGCGCCGGTGCCGCCGTCGACGGCTTCGCGTGCGCGGCGCAAAGCGTCCTCGGTGTCGGTTCCGAGGACGGTGCGTACGGAGTATCCGGCGTCCCGGAGCGCACGAGCGGCCGGCTGCGCGGCGTGCGCGCCCCGGCCGCGTCCCGCGGTGGGATTGACGAAGAGGGTGATCTCGCTGGTCACCCTTCCGGACCTTACAAGGTCAGGTGATGTCGTCGTAACCGTTGATACGGGGGGACCTTCCGCCGTCCGCCTCGCCACCGGCCTGCTCGGGCAGGGCGCGGACGGAGGGCACGGGCTCGACCTCGCCGATGGCCGACGGGGTGAGGTCGAGGTCGGACGCCTCGCCGTCGTCGAGCTCCGCGTCCAGGTCGTTCCTGCGGCGGCGCTTGTCGTTGAGGATCGAGATCCCGACGGCGATGAAGTACAGGACGATGATCGGTCCGGACAGGGCGATCATGCCGAGCGGGTCGGTCGAGGGCGTGGCGACGGCACCGAAGACGAAGATGCCCATGATCACTCCGCGCCACCATCCGGCCATCCGCCTGCCGGTGACGATGCCCGCGAAGTTGAGCATGATCAGAAGCAGCGGCAGCTCGAAGGCGAGGCCGAAGATCAGCACCATCCTGGTGGTGAAGTCCAGGACGTCGTCGAGGGAGAGGAAGTTCGACGCGACGTCGGGGGTGATGCTGATGAGGACCTTCACGCTGACCGGCATGATCAGGTAGGCGATGTAGGCGCCGGTGGCGAAGAGCGGCACGGCGACGCTGGCGAAGTAGTACGTGTACTTCTTCTCGCTCTTGTGAAGTCCCGGCGCGACGAACGCCCACAGCTGGTAGAGCCAGACCGGGCAGGAGGCGATGACGCCCGCCAGCATGATCACCTTGATGGTGGAGGTGAACGGGGACAGCATCGTCTGGTACGCGATGATCACACACCGGCCGCCGGTGTTGTCCGCGATGCCTGTGCCGGGCGGGCACTTCGGCACGGGCGAGGAGAGGAAGTCCATCAGCTCCTGGCTGTAGAACGCGGCGGCGATCGACGCGATCGTGATCGCCAGCATCGCCTTCGCGAGCCGGTTGCGAAGCTCACGCAGATGGTCCGAGAGCGGCATCCGCCCCTCGGGGTCCTTCTCCTTCTTGCTGCGGGCAGGCTTGAGCAACCCACGTCCTCATCTCGTGCGGCAGGCCGCGACGGGCGGCCTTGGGGTCAGCGCTGGGGGGTGGTGTCGGTCGGCTCCGTGACGGGGCGGGCGCTGGTCACGTCGCCGGGCGCGGCCTTGATGGTGCGCGGCGCCGCGGGCTGCTCGGCCGGCGGGTCGGTGGGGGCGGTCTGCTGACCCTCCGACTTCATCGCCTTCGCCTCGCTCTTCAGGATGCGGGCGGACTTGCCCAGCGAACGGGCCATCTCCGGAAGCTTCTTGGCGCCGAACAGGAGGACGACGACGAGGAGGATCAGAATGATCTCGGTGGGACCGATCTGTCGGAACATAAGTGTGTCTACCTTCTCACCGAGGCGGCATGGGGCTGGGCTGGTGGCCGTCGCACGGACTGGTGTCCGAACCCCGACCTTCAGCGATCGTAACGCGCATGGGTAAACGCACGGCAATCCCCGCGCATACTCCCGTTGCGGCCGGCGCCTCATCACCTGCGCCGCGATCAGCAGCGTACCCCTCGGGTCTGTCGAGAAGGAGACCGAGCCCGCTAGCGCAGGGCCTCGCCGGTACGGCTCAGATCGGTGGCCGCGCGCTCCAGATCCTCGGCGGCGCGGGTGATCCGCTCTGTGGTGTGGGCCACTTGGCGGCCGAGGCGCTGGGCCTCGACGAAGACCTTGATGCCGAGGATGCCGAGAACGGCGATCCCGAGGAATCCCAGGGCGATGGCGAGCATGGGCCAGAACATGCGCTGAGCCTAGACGGTGCCGGGGCGGTCAGGCGGTGGAGGTGGAGTGGAGGCGCAGGGTGCGCACTCCGCCGCCGGTGAGGAGTTCGATGATGCGTTCGCCCGCCGGCTTGCGGACGGCGCTGCCGCACTCGGGGCAGGTGAAGGAGTAGAAGGTGGTGCGGCTGCTGCCGCCGATCGCGAGGCGCAGGGCGCCTGCGGAGAGTTCGATGCGGGAACGGCAGTCGGGGCAGGCGGCCTTGAAGAGGACCGGCGCCATGGAAGCGGAGATTCCGTGCATCACGGACATTTCCCTCAACTTTCTCACCTTCGTCTGCTCGGTCGACTCCGTGCTCTGCCCGGCCGTCTCCGTCAGGTCCGCCGGCGGAACGACCCGGACCTTCGCGGCCGGACCGCTCACTCCTGCGCGTCGTACGCGGCGAGGGCCTCGGCCGCCGCCCGCTGGGCACTGTCCGCCAGGTCCTGCGGGGAGACGATCCGCCCGTCCCGGCCCAGCCTCAGCGCCAGCCGCCGCAGCGACGCCGGGGCGGGGGTCCGCAGGGTGATGCGCAGGCCGCCGTCCGGCAGCTCCTCGGCGCTGTCGTGCGGGTAGTACTCGGCGACCCAGCGGCCGCCCGGCCCGACCTCCACCACGACCTCCGGGTCATCGGCGGACGGCTGGACGAGCCCCTCGGAGAGATCACGCAGCTCGATCTCCGGCGGCGCGGACGGGTCGTCCAGGATCCGGATCTCGGCGACCCGGTCGAGACGGAAGGTACGCCGGGCCTCCGAGAGCCGGCACCACGCCTCCATGTACGTGTGGCCGACGGCGAAGAGCCGGATCGGGTCGACCTCGCGCTCGGTGAGCTCGTCGCGCGCGGGCGAGTAATAGCGGAGCCAGAGGCGGCGGCGCTCGGAGATGGCCCGGTCGACCTCGGCGAAGACCCCGCCCTCCGATTCGAAGGTGACCGACAGCCGGGAACTGGCGCCGGCCGCCTCGCCGGCCGCGGTCTCCAGCTTGGCGGTGGCGCGCAGCAGCGCTTCGCGGTCGCCCTCGCGCAGCCCCGGGAGCGTGGCGACGGCGCGGGCGGCGACGAGCAGGGCGGTGGCCTCGTCGGCGGCGAGCCGCAGCGGCTCGGCGACATCGTCGGGGTTGTGCCACCAGATCCGGTCGCCGTCGGTGTCGATGTCCAGGAGGTCGCCGCCGCGGAAGCTCGTCCCGCACATGGGCAGGACATCGAGGTCGGAGATCAGCTCGTCCTGGGTGATCCCGAAGGCGCGGGCGACGTCGGAGACGTGCGCGCCCGGGCGCTCCCGCAGATAGGTCACCAGTGACAGCATCCGCCGGGTCTGGTCGATCGCGTTCGTGGCCATCGCTAGTACGGTCCCCTCAACCCTTGGCGACGGCGCGCAGCCGGTCCACCACATCGGCCCGCAGATCCGCGGGCTCCAGTACGACGACGTCCGGGCCGAACTCGACGAGCCAGGCGTCCAGGCCGTGTCCGTACGGAATCTCCAACTCGTCCCAGCCGTCCTCGCGCTCCCGCACGGCGAGGGCGCGGGCGCGCAGCGGGTAGCCGCAGCCGGAGCGCAGCCTGATCACCGCCGAGCGGGTCGCGGTCTCCCCCGCCCAGCTCTCGACGGTCTCGCGGACGGTCGAGACGTCGGGTACGGGGGCGGTGAAGGCGCCGGCCCGGGAGCGGACCTTGCCGGTGATGCGGGAGAGGCGGAAGACGCGCTCGGCGCCGCGGTCGCGGTCCCAGCCGGCCAGATACCAGTGGCCGCGCCAGCACTCCAGGGTCCAGGGCTCGACCTGGCGGGTCTCGGGGCGGGCGGCGTTCGCCTTGCGGTAGTCGAAGACGACGGGGCGGCGGTCCCGGCAGGCGAGCATCAGCGGTTCGAAGGCGGTCTCGTGGACCGGGATGCGGGGCTCCAGCGCGCTGTGCTGGGCGTCGTACGTGTCCTCCGCCTCGGGCATCCCCGCGGCGCGGAGCTTCTGCAGGGCGCCGCTGGCGGCTCCCGCGAGGCGCGCCTGCTGCCAGACCTTGGCGGCGAGACCGAGGGCGGCGGCCTCCTCGGCGTCCAGGGTGATGGGGGGCAGCCGGTTGGAGTCGCGGCGGGCGAGATAGCCGGTGTCGCCGTCGAGGTTCTCCACGGTCTCGATCACCAGGCCGAGCTCGCGCAGATCATCCTTGTCGCGCTCGAACATCCGGTTGAAGGAGTCGTCGTTGCCGGCCGCGCCGTCTCCGGGCCTGAAGGCCTCGACGTAGGCCTCGATGGAGCCGCGCAGCTCACGCTTGCTCAGCGGGCGCCGGGTTCCCAGCAGGCACAGCGCCAGATTCATCAGCCGCTCGGCCTTGGCAATCGCCATCGACGCCCTGCACCTCTTCTGATGGAGTCACATTATCGCCCGATGACCGTACCGCCCCGGGGTGTCGTGGCAAAAGCGGAGGGCCCGCGCAGCCAGGCACGGGCCCTCGTTTCGATCAGAAATGATCAGCGCTTGGCAACGCCCACCAGGTCGCAGACGAAGATCAGCGTCTCGCCGGGGGCGATGGCGCCACCGGCGCCACGGTCGCCGTACGCGAGGTGCGCGGGGATGATCAGCTGGCGGCGGCCGCCGACCTTCATGCCCTGCACGCCCTTGTCCCAGCCCTGGATGACCTGACCGACTCCGAGCTGAAAGTCCAGCGGGGTGCCACGGTTCCAGGACGCGTCGAACTCCTCGCCCGTGGAGAAGGCCACGCCCACGTAGTGGACCTTGACGAAGTCACCGGCCCCGGCGACCTCGCCGTCGCCCTCCCAGATCTCCTTGATCTCCAGGTCGGCCGGGGGCTCGCCGCCCGGGAAGTCGATCTCGGGCTTCTCGATGCTCACTGAACTTGCTCCTCAACTGATGAACTGGGCAACCGGGACAGTCTTACATCTTCGCCAGGATGTCCACGGCGAAGACGAGGGTGGAGTTCTTCGGGATGCCCTGCTGTTCCTTGTCGCCGAACGCCTCGGCCGGGGGCGCGACGATGAGGACGCGGCTGCCCACCTTCTTGCCCACGATGCCGTTCTTGAGGCCCTTCAGCGTGACCTGCGCCAGCGGGAAGTTCGCGGTCTTGCCCGTGTCGAAGGTGGAGTCGAACTTCTTTCCGTCCTTCCACAGCAGCGCGACGTAGTTCACGACGACCGTGTCGGTGGCCTTGACGACCTCGCCCTTGGACTCCAGGACGTAGGTGGAGACGAGCTTGGCCGGCGGGGCGGACTTGGGGACGGTGACCGTGGGGGCCTTGCCGTCCGTGTTGATGCCGACCTTCGGCAGGTCGATGTTGTCCTGGGCGACCGGGGTGCCCGCGGCGGACTTGGGGATGGTCGTCGCCTTCAGGATGTCCACGACGAAGACGAGGGTGGCGTTGGGCTTGATGTCGCCCTGGCCCTGCGCGCCGTAGCCGAGCTCCGGCGGGATGCCGATCTCGACGCGGCTGCCGACCTTCTGGCCCTCCAGGCCCTGGTCCCAGCCCTTGATGACCTGACCGGCGCCGAGCGTCAGGTCGAACGGCTGCTTGCGGTCGAAGCTGTTGTCGAACGGCTTGTCCGAGTCCCAGGCCTGACCCAGGTAGTTGACCTGAAGGGCGTCGCCCTTCTTCGTGACAGCGCCGCCGCCCTCACTGATGACATTGACCTTGAGTTCCTTGGGCGGGTCGCCTTCACCCTTGGCGAGGGTGGGCTTCTCTCCGAACTTGGCACCCGCGGTGATGGCGGGGAGCCCGTTCTTCATCGAGGCGGATTCGGATCCCTTGTCGTCGCCACAGGCCACTGCCGACAGCAGCAGCAAGGGGACGACGAGAAGGCCGGCAAGTCGGCGCACGTGTTCCTCAGATCTCAGACGGCACAGTAGTTGCCCGACACTCTAGGGGGTGCCCGACCTATCCGGCCGGAACAATGAGCGGGGTCCGGTGCGTGCGGCCGCGAGACGGAGGAAGGAGCCACCGCGGTGGGGGCGCCTCCCGTGCCCGAAGGGCTACGGGGACATTGACGACTGACGACAGCTCTGGTTCCAGCGACTTCGACAAAGAGCAGACGCGGAGTGAGCGCGGCGAACGCAGCACGGCAGATGGGCGCGCCGGGGCACGCGAGCCCGGCCCGGTAGGCAGGACACCCCCTGGGGGCGCGCCGAGGGCCCCGCACGAGGCACGTGCGGGGCCCGGGTCGCGTTCCGGAACGCGGTACTACATTCCGGCGATCAGCTTTTCCACCCGGTCGTCGACCGACCGGAAGGGGTCCTTGCACAACACGGTCCGCTGCGCCTGGTCGTTGAGCTTGAGGTGCACCCAGTCGACCGTGAAGTCCCGCCGCTGCTCCTGTGCGCGGCGGATGAAGTCGCCGCGCAGCCGCGCCCTGGTGGTCTGCGGGGGCACCGACTTGCCCTCGAAGATCTTCAGGTCGTTGCAGATCCTGGCGGCCTGGCCCTTGCGCTCCAGGAGGTAGTACAGACCCCGCCGACGGTGGATGTCGTGGTAGGCGAGGTCTATCTGCGCAACCCTGGGGTGCGACATGGTCATGTTGTTCTTGGCGCGGTACCGCTCGATGAGCTTGTACTTCATGACCCAGTCGATCTCGGTACCGATCCGGTCGAGGTCCTCGGCCTCGATGGCGTCGAGGGTGCGGCCCCACAGTTCGAGGACCTGGGCGACGGTGCCGGTGCGGATGCCCCGGCGGTCGACGAAGTCCACGGCCTTCTCGTAGTACTCCCGCTGGACCTCGAGCGCGGACGCCTCGCGCCCGCTGGCGAGGCGGACCTTGCGCTGGCCGGTGATGTCGTGGCTGACCTCGCGGATCGCCCGGATCGGGTTCTCCAGGGTCAGGTCGCGCATCACCGTGCCGGCCTCGATCATGCGCAGGACGAGGTCGGTGGCGCCGACCTTGAGGAGCATCGTCGTCTCGGACATGTTCGAGTCGCCGACGATGACATGCAGACGGCGGTAGCGCTCGGCGTCCGCGTGCGGTTCGTCGCGGGTGTTGATGATGGGACGCGAACGGGTGGTGGCGGAGCTGACGCCCTCCCAGATGTGCTCGGCGCGCTGACTGACGCAGTAGACGGCTCCGCGCGGCGTCTGGAGCACCTTTCCGGCGCCGCAGATCAGCTGCCGGGTGACGAGGAACGGAATGAGGATGTCCGCGAGCCGGGAGAACTCTCCGTGGCGGGCGACGAGATAGTTCTCGTGGCAGCCGTAGGAGTTTCCCGCCGAGTCGGTGTTGTTCTTGAAGAGATAGACGTCGCCCGCGATTCCCTCCTCGTGCAGGCGGCGTTCGGCGTCGACGAGCAGGCCTTCGAGAATGCGCTCGCCTGCCTTGTCGTGGGTGACCAGTTCGGTCACGTTGTCGCATTCGGGTGTTGCGTATTCCGGATGCGATCCCACGTCGAGGTACAGGCGGGCGCCGTTCCGCAGGAAGACATTGCTGCTGCGGCCCCATGACACAACACGGCGGAAGAGGTAGCGCGCCACTTCGTCAGGTGACAGTCGGCGCTGTCCCCTGAACGTGCACGTGACGCCGTACTCGTTCTCCAGCCCGAAAATGCGGCGGTCCATGACTGAACATTACGCCTGATGGCGTGAGCTGAAACCGGGTTCGACTGCACCGTTTCGATCATTTTCCGATGAGCTCGTGATGACCTCGGCGTGTCGCGCCGAACGGCCGGGAACTGCGAGGACCCGTCCGGTCGCCATCAGGACCAGCAGGGCGGCGATTCCGCCGGCGCCGGCGACGGCGAAGCCGGCGGGCGTCCCCCAGAGCTCTACGGCCGGGCCGGCGGCGGCCGTTCCGACGGCGGCGCCCACGCCGAAGGTGGTCACCAGCCAGGAGAACGCCTCGGTGACCGTGCCGCTGGGGGCGTGGCGGTCGACGACGATGAAGGCACAGGCGATGGCGGGGGCGAGGAACACGCCGGAGACGGCGGCGAGCGCGGTCATGGCGGGCACGCCGGGGGTCAGCGCCAGCGGCAGATAACCCAGGGCGAGGAAACCGACGATGACACGCAGTCGGCGCTCGGGGGCACCCGCCCACTGCCGTGCGCCGTAGAGGACGCCGCCGAGGAGCGCGCCGAGCCCGAGGGCGGCCATCAGCCATCCGTAGACCGATTCGCGGCCGTGGTCGTCGGCGTAGGCGACGCCGGCGACGGTGATGGAGCCGAGAGCGAGGCCGACGAAGAAGAACGAGCCGAGCAGGGCGAGGAGTCCGGGTGAGCGCAGCGCGCCGAGCCAATGGGCCTCTCGGGGTGCGGAGCGCCAGGCGCGGGAAGGCTCGCTGACGACGACGGAGAGGGCGCCGAGGACGCCGAGGACGTTGATGACGAGCAGCGCTGCGGCGGGGGACCAGAGGGAGACGAGCAGGGTCACCAGCAACGGCCCGACAGTGAACATGACTTCCTGGGCCACGGCGTCCATCGCATACGCGCGGTGGACCCGGTCCTCTCGTCCGAGGACGCTCGGCCACAGGGCGCGCAGACCGCCTTCGAGGGGCGGGGTGAAGAGCCCCGCGACCGTGACGGCGAGGTAGGCGAGGAGGAGCGGCTCGATGCCTATGAGCGCGAGCAGTGCCATGCCCAGGGCGGAGAGGACTGCGGCGGGGAACTGGACGCGGGGCTGGCCGCGCAGGTCGACGGCGCGGCCGAGCAGGGGCTGGCCGACGGCGGTGGCGATGCCGTAGGCGGCGGCGAGGCCTCCGGCGAGGCTGTAGCTGCCGCCCTCGGAGCGGGTGAAGAGCACGATGGCGATGGGCGCGGTGCCGTTGGGGAGCCGGCCGACGAGGGTCCCGGCGAGCAGCCGGGCGGCGTGCGGCGCCTTCAGGATGTCCAGATATCCCCTGGCTGCCTTGGCCTCGGTGGCCATGTCCGGCTCCTCTCCCCCGGCGTCCCGACCGAAGTTTTACGTATAACGTCCGGAGTCATACGTACCATGTCGGCAGCCCGTGGGTCCACCCTCGGAGCGGTGACGTCGATCGCGGAGGCATGTGTGCAGACCCCGGAGTCCCTCGGCGGGACCCGCCCCACCAGCCGGGATGTCGCACGCGTCGCGGGGGTCTCGCAGGCCACCGTGTCCCTGGTGCTGGCCGACAAGTGGCGCGGCCGGGTCTCCGAGCGAACTGCGGGGGTCGTCCGCGAGGCGGCCCGGGAGCTGGGCTACCGGCCCAATCTGGCGGCCCGCAATCTGCGGCTCGGCCGGACCAGGACGGCGCTGCTGGTCGTGCCGGCGCTCACCAACGAGTTCTTCGCCCGCGTCTACACGGGCGCGGCCACGGTGGCCGCGCAGCACGGCTTCGGCGTGGTGCTGTACCCCTCCCCCGCCGGCGTCGGTCCGGCGAAGGACCCCTTCGCCTCCGCGCGGGCCGCGCTTGACGGGGTGATCGCCTCCTCGATGGCCACCGACGCCCTCACGGCGTTCCGCGGCACCGACCTTCCGCTGGTGATGCTGGACAGCGATCCCTCCGACCAGTCCGCCGCGGCCCATGTGAACCTCGACATCGCCGACGGGATGCGGCAGGTGACGGAGCATCTGCTCGGCCTGGGCCACCGCCGCTTCGTGCATCTGGCGTCGGCGGTACCCTCCTGGACCTTCGATGTACGGGCCGCGGCGCTGGCCGAGTCGCTCCGGGGCGCCTCCCTGCGGACCGTACGGGCTCCGCTGGACGTGCACGCGGCCCTGGAGGCCGCCGAGCGGGCACTGACCGCCCCGGGCCCCCGGCCCACGGCCCTGATCTGCGACGACGACATCCAGGCCGCCGGCGCCTGCAAGGCGGTGCGGCGGCTCGGACTGCGGGTACCAGAGGACGTCTCGGTGACCGGTTTCGACGATCTGGCGCTGGCGACGGCGGTGGAGCCGGAGCTGACGACGGTCCGGCTGCCGGCCGAGCGGATCGGCGAGCGGGGCATGGCGGCGCTGCTCGCCGTCCTGGCGGGCCGGCCACCGGAGACCGCGGACCTGCCGGTGGCCCTGGCCCCCCGGGGCTCCTCGGGCCCACCGCCCCAGGACTGACCGGGGCTAGCGGGGGCCCCGGACGGCGTGCGCCCGGCACGGACCCGCGGCGACCCGACCGACCTTCCAGCCGGTAAAGCCGAGGGGCTTGCCGGCCCAGCCGATGGTGACGTGCTCTCGGCATGCCGGCAGGCGGGCAGCGTCGGTCATGTGCTCGGGGGCATCGAGCGGGTACGGCCACGGACCCGACGGCGGCCGTCCGCTCCCGAAGCCGGCGCCGGGCGGGCGCGGGCTCGCGGTGACCGCGCGTCTGCCCCGTGGCCGGTGCCGACGCCGACGGCACCGGGTTCTCCTCAGCCGGCAGGACAGCGAGGCGCCCAAGGCACGCCCCGGGCCCACCCGCGCCCGCCTCGGCCGCCTGGCCCCCGGGAACGGCGAAGCCCCGACCCGTCCGCTGGTGCGGAGGGCCGGGGTCGGCCTGGACGAACCGGGCGGGGTTACAGCAGGGGCCCCTCTGGGGCGTCCTTGCCCGGTTCCGGGGCCTCGTCCGAAGGCGCGTCCGTCGGGGTGGACGGGGCACCGTCCGCCTCCAGGAGACGGGCAAGCTGGCGGCCGACGATCCGCTTGAACTTGCGCTCCTGCGGACGGGTGCGGTCCAGGACCGCCACCTCCAGGCGCTCCGCGGGGATCTCCCGCTCGCTGCCGTTGGTGTCCCGGGACAGGGCCTGGACGGCCAGCTTCAGCGCCTCCGCGAGCGACATGCCGTCACGGTGACGCTGATCGAGGAAGCTGCCGATCTGCTCGGCGTTGCCGCCGACCGCGACCGATCCGTGCTCGTCGACGATCGAGCCGTCGTGGGGCAGCCGGTAGATCTGATCGCCCTCGGGTGAGACGCCCACCTCGGCGACGACCAGCTCCACCTCGTACGGCTTCTCGCCGGCGCTGGAGAAGATCGTGCCCAGCGTCTGGGCGTAGACGTTGGCGAGGCCACGGGCGGTGACGTCGTCACGGTCGTACGTGTAGCCGCGCAGGTCGGCGTAGCGCACGCCGCCGATGCGGAGGTTCTCGTACTCGTTGTACTTGCCGGCCGCGGCGAAGCCGATCCGGTCGTAGATCTCGCTGAACTTGTGCAGCGCGCGGGACGGGTTCTCGCCGACGAAGACAATGCCGTCGGCGTACTGCAGCACTACGAGGCTGCGTCCACGGGCGATGCCCTTGCGGGCGTACTCCGCCCGGTCGGCCATGGCCTGTTGAGGTGAGACATAGAACGGCGTCGACACCGGCTATCCGTCCCTTTCTGTTATTGGCGTGGAGGCACCTTCCAGCCGTGGCTGGCGGATCATCAGAGCAGCGCGGCGCGCGGGCCGTCGGGCTGTTCGAGACGGCGCTCCAGGATCGAGCGGGCGACATCGGAGGACTCCGCCTCGGTGAGGCGGCGGAAGCCCTCGTCCGTGATGACGGTGACGATGGGGTAGATCCGGCGGGCCACGTCCGGACCGCCGGTCGCCGAGTCGTCGTCGGCGGCGTCGTACAGCGCCTGGATGACGAGGGTGATGGCCTGTTCCTCCGTCAGATCGCTGCGGTAGAGCTTCTTCATCGCTCCACGGGCGAAGATCGAGCCGGAGCCGGTGGCCGCGTACCCCTGCTCCTCGGAACGGCCGCCGGTGACGTCGTACGAGAAGATGCGGCCCTTCTCGCGGTCCACGTCCCAGCCCGCGAAGAGCGGGACGACGGCCAGGCCCTGCATGGCCATGCCCAGATTGCTGCGGATCATCGTGGAGAGCCGGTTGGCCTTGCCCTCCAGGGAGAGCTGGACGCCTTCGACCTTCTCGAAGTGCTCCAGTTCCAGCTGGAAGAGCTTGACCATCTCCACGGCGAGGCCGGCGGTGCCGGCGATGCCCACGGCCGAGTACTCGTCGGCGGGGAAGACCTTCTCGATGTCACGCTGCGCGATCATGTTGCCCATCGTGGCGCGCCGGTCACCGGCGAGCACCACGCCGCCGGGGAAGGTCGTGGCGACGATGGTCGTCCCGTGCGGTGCCTCGATGGCGCCCTGCACGGGCAGACTCCGATTGCCCGGCAGCATCTCGGGCGAGTGGTCGGCCAGGAAGTCCAGGAACGAGGACGAGCCCGGCGTCAGGAAGGCTGCCGGCAGACGCCCGGTGCTACGAGGGTTGGCTTCCACGCGTTTCCTTCCGGATGAGAGAGGCGGCCCGCCAGTGGGACGGCCGGGCCGATCTTGCGTACTGTGCACGGACCTTACCCGTGTCGCCGCCGGTCATCCGTCCCGGTGCCGACAGCTTTCGCCGCGGACACCGGAACGGACAACTGCGGTGGTCCCGGAGGCAGTCCGGGACTACTCGCCGCCCTTTTGCACAAAGGACCGCACGAAGTCCTCGGCGTTCTCCTCGAGAACGTCGTCGATCTCGTCGAGTACGGAGTCGACGTCGTCCGAGAGCTTTTCCTGACGCTCCTTGAGGTCCTCGGATGCCTGCGCGTCCTGCGCCTGCTCCTCGACCTCCTCGGTGGAACGCGTCGACTTCTGCTGTCCGCCGCCGGTGTCCTTGGTCGCCATTTCCCTCACCCCGCTCGGTTTGCCCGCCTGGTTCGGTCTCTCAAGATCAGACCCTACAAGCCAGGTCTGACATCGGCCCCGCAGTTACGGGAACGTCCGGGGGCCACCACCATGATTCCCGGCCGGGGACCCTTTCAGCCGTACTCGGAGCCCCGGGCGTGCGCGGCCTGGTCCGGGGCCGCCCCCGCGCCCCGCCAGGGGCCCTCAGCCGCCCGAAAGGACGCGGACGAGCTCCTCGGCCGTACGACACCGGTCCAGGAGCTCCTTGACGTGGTTACGGGTCCCCCGGAGGGGTTCCAGGGTCGGGACGCGCTGGAGCGAGTCGCGGCCCGGCAGGTCGAAGATGACCGAGTCCCAGGAGGCAGCGGCCACGTCGTCGGCGTACTGCTCCAGGCAGCGGCCCCGGAAGTAGGCCCGGGTGTCCTCAGGGGGCTTGGTCTCGGCCCTCTCCACCGCTGTCTCGTCCAGGAGCCGCTTCATCTTCCCGCGGGCCACCAGACGGTTGTACAGGCCCTTGTCGGGCCGTACGTCGGCGTACTGGAGGTCGACGAGGTGCAGCCGGGCGGCGTCCCAGTCGAGGCTGTCACGGCGCCGGTAGCCCTCCATGAGCTCCCGCTTGGCGACCCAGTCCAGCTCACCGGAGAGGCTCATCGGATCGTTCTCGAGCCGGTTGAGGGTGTCCTCCCAGCGCACGAGGATGTCCTTGGTCTGCTCGTCGGCGTCCGCCCCGAAGCGCTCCTCGACGTACTTGCGCCCGAGCTCGAAGTACTCCATCTGGAGCTGGACGCTGGTGAGTGTCCGGCCGCTGCGGAGAGTGATCAGGTGTTGCAGCGTGGGGTCGTGGGACACCTGGTGCAGGGTGCGGACCGGCTGGTCCACGGCCAGGTCGACATTGATGAAGCCGTCCTCGATCATGGAGAGGACCAGGGAGGTCGTGCCGAGCTTCAGGTAGGTCGAGATCTCGGACAGATTCGCGTCGCCGATGATCACGTGGAGCCTGCGGTACTTCTCCGCGTCGGCGTGCGGCTCGTCGCGGGTGTTGATGATCGGCCGCTTGAGGGTGGTCTCCAGGCCGACCTCGACCTCGAAGTAGTCCGCGCGCTGACTGAGCTGGAAGCCGTGCTCGCGGCCGTCCTGGCCGATGCCCACTCGGCCGGCACCCGTGACGACCTGCCGGGAGACGAAGAAGGGCGTGAGGTGGCGCACGATGTCCGAGAAGGCGGTCTCCCGCTTCATCAGGTAGTTCTCGTGCGTGCCGTAGGACGCGCCCTTGTTGTCGGTGTTGTTCTTGTAGAGGTGGATCGGCTGGGCCCCGGGGAGCTGGGCCGCGCGCTCGGCGGCCTCCGCCATGATCCGCTCGCCGGCCTTGTCCCAGAGCACGGCGTCGCGGGGATTGGTGACCTCTGGGGCGCTGTACTCCGGGTGCGCGTGGTCCACGTAGAGCCGGGCGCCGTTGGTGAGGATGACATTGGCCAGGCCGATGTCCTCGTCGGTGAGCTGGCTGGAGTCGGCGGCCTCGCGGGCGAGGTCGAAGCCGCGGGCGTCCCGCAGCGGGTTCTCCTCCTCGAAGTCCCAGCGGGCGCGGCGCGCCCGGTGCATCGCCGCCGCGTACGCGTTGACGATCTGGGACGAGGTGAGCATGGCATTGGCGTTCGGGTGGCCCGGAACGGAGATGCCGTACTCCGTCTCGATGCCCATTACTCGCCGTACGGTCATGCGGCCCTCCTTGCCCGGCGGCGCTCCCGCTCGGGAACGGCGCTCAAGTACCGCTGCTTCTCCGGTGCGTGTGCGGTGCCCGTCCCCGCACTGCGCGACCCGGCGGTACCGAAGAGCCTAGAGCGGCTCTGCGCTGGTGGGGAGATCAATTCCGTCATTGCTCCGGTGTCGTCGAATCATGGCCGAAGACCGTGGAATGCAACCGGCTGCGGACGCCCTCCCCCGCCTTTCGCGGGGGACCCCAGGACATCCGCAGCCGGCCGGTGTCTTACAGGTACTGACCGGTGTTCGCCACCGTGTCGATGGAGCGGCCGGTGTCCGCGCCCTGCTTTCCGGTGACAAGGGTGCGGATGAAGACGATCCGCTCGCCCTTCTTTCCGGAGATCCGGGCCCAGTCGTCCGGGTTCGTGGTGTTGGGCAGGTCCTCGTTCTCCTTGAACTCGTCCACGCATGCCTGGAGGAGGTGGGAGACCCGAAGGCCCTTCTGGTTGTGGTCGAGGAAGGCCTTGATGGCCATCTTCTTGGCCCGGTCGACGATGTTCTGGATCATCGCGCCGGAGTTGAAGTCCTTGAAGTACAGGACTTCCTTGTCGCCATTGGCGTAGGTGACCTCGAGGAAGCGGTTCTCCTCGGACTCCGCGTACATCTGCTCCACGACCGACTGGATCATGGCGTGGGCAGCTGCCGCCTTGGAGCCGCTGTGCTCGGACAGGTCGTCCGCGTGCAGCGGCAGCGAGGCCGTGAGGTACTTCGCGAAGATGTCCTTCGCGGCCTCGGCGTCCGGACGCTCGATCTTGATCTTGACGTCGAGCCGGCCCGGCCGCAGGATCGCGGGGTCGATCATGTCCTCACGGTTGGAGGCGCCGATGACGATGACGTTCTCCAGGCCCTCCACGCCGTCGATCTCGGCGAGCAGCTGGGGGACGATGGTGTTCTCCACGTCCGAGCTGACACCGGAGCCACGGGTGCGGAAGAGGGATTCCATCTCGTCGAAGAAGACGATGACAGGGGTGCCCTCGCTCGCCTTCTCCCGGGCACGCTGGAAGACGAGGCGGATGTGCCGCTCGGTCTCACCGACGTACTTGTTGAGGAGCTCGGGGCCCTTGATGTTGAGGAAGTAGCTCTTCCCCGCGGGCTGACCGGTCACCTCGGCGACCTTCTTGGCAAGGGAGTTGGCGACGGCCTTCGCGATCAGCGTCTTGCCGCAGCCGGGCGGACCGTAGAGCAGGATGCCCTTCGGGGGCCGCAGTTCGTGCTCCTTGAAGAGGTCCGGGTAGAGGTACGGAAGCTCGACCGCGTCGCGGATCAGCTCGATCTGGTTGCCCAGACCGCCGATCTTGTCGTAGTCGACGTCCGGGACCTCTTCGAGGACGAGCTCCTCGACCTCGCTCTTGGGGACCACTTCGTAGACATAGCCGGACCTGGGCTCGAGCAGCAGGGCGTCGCCGGGGCGGATGGTGATGTCCAGCAGCGGCTCGGCGAGCCTGACCACCCGTTCCTCGTCGGTGTGCCCGATCACCAGGGCACGCTCGCCGTCCTCAAGGATCTCCTTGAGGGTGACGATGTCCCCGGCACGCTCGAACTCCATGGCCTCGACCACGTTGAGCGCCTCGTTGAGCATGACTTCCTGGCCGCGCCGGAGCTCGTCGAGCTCGACGCTGGGACTGACGTTCACCCGGAGCTTGCGGCCCCCGGTGAAGATGTCGCACGTGCCGTCCTCGTTCGCCTGCAGGAAGACACCGAAGCCGGCCGGCGGCTGTGCGAGCCGGTCGACCTCCTCCTTGAGGGCCACGATCTGGTCGCGGGCCTCACGGAGCGTATTCGCGAGCCGCTCGTTCTGAGCGGACACGCCGGCCAGGTTGGTCTGCAGCTCGACGATCCGCTCTTCGAGAATCCTCGTATGACGCGGAGAGTCGGCGAGCTTACGTCGCAGGACGGCGATTTCCTGCTCGAGATAGGCAACCTGGCCGGCAGGGTCTTCAGACCCCCGCCCCGGCCGGATGCCGCGGTTGATGTCGTCGTCGTGGGCTGCCACGGTCCTCACCTCCTCCAAGGGGAGCTGGACGCTTCCTGACCCTACCTGGGTGGGTGTCGATTGAAACCCCTAGATCACAAAGACTGTCGAGGTGTGTCCGATCTTCACCCTTGCGCTCTCCCTCACGCCAGGGGAATACCCACCCATCAACATCGGAAAGCGGGCGGTTGTATCGTCGGGGTGGTCAACACCCGTCAGGGCTGGCCCGACTTAGAAGCGCGAAGCTCATCCGACGCAGGAAACGGCAGGAGATATGACCGTGCAGCACGAGGCTCCGACCGCACCGGCCGGGGAGGCTCTGGAGGTCTGGATCGACCAGGATCTCTGCACCGGTGACGGGATCTGCGCGCAGTACGCCCCGGAGGTCTTCGAGCTCGACATCGACGGCCTGGCCTATGTGAAGGACGGGGAGGACGAGCTGCTGCAGGCCCCGGGGGCGACGACGCCCGTGCCGCTGACCCTCCTGCAGGACGTCGTGGACTCCGCGAAGGAGTGCCCGGGCGACTGCATTCACGTCCGGCGCGTCTCGGACAGGGTCGAGGTCTACGGTCCCGACGCCGAGTGACCGCTCAGGCACTCAGCGCTTCGACCTGGGTGGTGCGGACGAACTTCCCGCCCCTCCACTGCCACTTGACCCGCTCCCTCTGATCGGGACAGCAGCCCGGCACGTCCGGTGACGAATAGCCGAGCAGCGTCGCCGTGACCGATCCGTCACGTACCGCGAGGGACTCGACGTTCTTCTTCCGGCCGGGCTCGACCAGGGTGGCCACCACGCGCGCGGCGGCGTCCCTCCCGAGGGTCAGGACGTAGACGCCGCTCGGTGGCGTCCCGGAGCCGGCGTCGCAGTGGACCACCGCGACGGTCTCAGGACGCCCGTCCCCATCGAGGTCCCCTGACGCCCTGCGGGCCACCACGCTGCCCACGGGGCCGCATTCGAGGGGGAACCGCACGGCGGCCGGGTCGGGCGCCGCCACGGCGGCGGGGGCGGCCTGGGGGGCCGTCTGGGAGGCAGTGGCGGGGCCGGGTTGCAGCAGACCGGCGGCCGCGACGACCCCGGCCATCGCGGTGGCCGTGGCGAGCCAGTGCACCGGGCGGGCATGGGTGTGCGCGAGGTCCGGGACGACGGAGGTCTGCACGCGGGATGTCTCCTGTGGCGGTCGTGCGGTGGGGGTGGCCAGCATCGTGCCACACGTCACAGGAGGGCGGAACAGCTGGGGTTCGCAGCCGTACGGAACATACGGCCTCCGAACGTGAAGGTGCCGCCGTCGAGTTCCCGTCCCGGGAGGGGAACTCGACGGCGGCACCGGTGCTTTGGGGAGGCGTCAGCCCTTGTTGGGACCTTCGTAGTCCTCGCCGTACGCGCCCTTGGCGGGGCGGCGGCGGCGCATCGGGGGCTCCACGCCGTCCGCGAGGCGGCGGGCGGTGACCAGGAAGCCGGTGTGTCCGATCATCCGGTGGTCGGGGCGGACGGCCAGGCCCTCGACGTGCCAGTTGCGGATCATCGACTCCCACGGCTGGGGCTCCGCGTAGCAGCCGAACTCGCGGATGGACTCCACGGTGCGCGCGAGCTGGGTGGTGGTCGCCACGTAGCAGCAGAGGATGCCGCCGGGCACGAGCGCCTTGGAGACGGCCTCCAGGCACTCCCAGGGCGCCAGCATGTCCAGGATGACTCGGTCGACGTCGGTGTCGGACAGGTTGTCCTGGAGGTCACCGACGGTGAGCTGCCAGGCGGGGTGCGGGCCACCGAAGTAGCGCTCGACATTGCCCTTGGCGATCTCGGCGAAGTCCTCGCGGCGCTCGTAGGAGTGCAGCATGCCCTCGTCTCCGATGGCACGGAGCAGGAAGCTGCTGAGCGAGCCGGAACCCACCCCGGCCTCCACGACGCGGGCGCCGGGGAAGATGTCGGCGAAGGCCAGGATCTGCCCCGCGTCCTTGGGGTAGACCACGGCGGCGCCGCGGGGCATGGACAGGACGTAGTCGGGGAGCAGGGGGCGCAGCGCGAGGTAGGCGACGTTTCCCGTGGTACGGACAACACTGCCCTCGGGAGCACCGATCAGCTCGTCGTGGGGGAAGGAACCCTTGTGGGTGTGGAAATTCTTCCCGGCCTCGAGCGTGAACGTGTAGTGGCGTCCCTTGGGGTCGGTGAGCTGGACCTGGTCCCCGACCTTGAAGGGCCCGCGACGGCGGGCGGCACCGGTCGGTTCGGACATGTGACCAGCCTACCGGCAGCTATGTGGTGGGTCGTGCCATGGCCCTGACGAAGGCCCGCTCGACGTCCATGGTCGACAGGACGCCGTAGATCTCGCCGGTCTCCTCGACGACGAGGTACTCGGTGGCCGGATGGGCGCGCAGCCGGTCGAGGAGCGGCTCGCCGGCCAGTTCGGCCGGGATGCGCATGTCGTCGGTGAGGTCCTGGGCGAGGCCGCTGACGGCCACCCAGGGCCGGCGGTGCTGGGGGACGCCCACGATGGCCGTCTCGCGGACGAGGCCGGTGGGGGTGCCCTGACCGTCGACGACGACGAGGGCGCGGGCGCCCGCCTCGTTGGCGCGACGCAGGGCCTCGGAAAGCGGGGTGGCGGATTCGACGGGGACGGCGCGCCGGGTGAGGGTGCGGGCGCGCAGTTCGGGGAGGTGTTCGCGCAGCCGCGCCATGCGCAGGCTGTTGCCGGCGCCGGTCCAGATGATGGCGGCGAGGATGGCGGCGAGGAGCGCGTCCATCACCGTGTCCATTCCGCTGATCTCCTCGGTGGCGTTGCCGAGGGCGCCGGTGTGGGTGAGCAGGGGCAGGCCGACGAGGACGCTGACGGCCAGGGCCCTGCCGACCCAGGCGGCGGCGACGGTGCCGCTCATCGGCTTGCCAGTGATCTTCCAGACGAGGGCGCGGAGCATCCGGCCGCCGTCCAGGGGCAGGCCGGGGAGGAGGTTGAAGACGGCGACGATCAGATTGGAGATCATCAGGCCGGCAAGCAGGACGCCGGGGACGGTGCCAGGTTCCACGGCGGCCATGCCCAAGTAGAAGACGCCCGCGAGGACGAGGGAGAGCAGGGGCCCGACGAAGGCGAGGACGAACTCGCGGCCGGGGGTCTCGGACTCCTTCTCGATCTCGGAGACCCCGCCGAAGAACTGGAGCTGGATGCGGCGCACCGGCAGTTTGAAGCGCAGGGCGGCGATCGTGTGGGCGAGTTCGTGGACGAGGACGGAGGCGTAGAAGGCGACCGCGAAGAAGAGCGAGACGAGGTAGCGCAGATTGCCCAGCTCGGGCAGGACGCGGTCGAGCTGGCCGCCGAACACCCAGGTGATGAGGGCGGCGACCAGGAACCAGCTGGGGGCGACGTAGACGGGCACTCCGAACGGGCGGCCCATGAGGATGCCGCCGCCGGCGTCCTGGGAGCGCCGGGGGGCGCCGCTGCCGGGGTTCGGTTGCGCCGTGTCGGACCGCGGCCTCGTGCTCTCGCCGCTCTCGTCGTCCTTTTTCACGGGTTCCCTTCGTTGCCTGCTCCTGCGTCGGGAGACCGACCACGTGCTGTGCGTTTCGTCACCATCTCACCGGAAGTCACCGGGTTACTGGCTCGATCATGCAGTGCGTGAGGGTCTGGAGTCGATGGTATTCCGCTCGCTGTCAGTGGCGGGTCGTAGGGTCTGCGTCATGAGTACCAGCCAGCAGCCGCCGTCGGACGCCCGGCAGCCCACGTCGTTGTCGCCCTCGCGGGCGAGCGATTTCATGCAGTGTCCTCTGCTGTACCGGTTCCGGGTGATCGACAAACTGCCGGAGAAGCCGAGTGAGGCGGCTACCCGCGGCACGCTGGTCCATGCCGTGCTGGAGCGGCTCTTCGACGATCCGGCGGTGGAGCGCACGGCGCCCCGGGCGAAGGCGATGATCCCGGCGCAGTGGGACCGGCTCCTGGAGTCGAAGCCGGAGCTCGGGGACCTGTTCGCGGCGGACGAGGAGGGTGAGCGGCTGCGGCGCTGGCTGGGCGAGGCGGAGCGGCTGGTCGAGCGGTGGTTCACGCTGGAGGATCCGACGCGCCTGGAGCCGGCCGAGCGGGAGCTGTTCGTGGAGACCGAGCTGGACTCGGGGCTCCGGCTGCGGGGCGTGATCGACCGAATCGACGTGACGCCGACGGGCGAGGTGCGGATCGTCGACTACAAGACGGGCAAGGCTCCGCGGCCGGAGTACAGCGAGGGCGCGCTGTTCCAGATGACCTTCTACGCGCTGGTGATCCGACGGCTGAAGGGGGTGCTTCCGCGCCGGCTGCAGCTGGTCTACCTGGGCAGTGGTGACGTCCTGACGTATGACCCGGTGGAGGCGGATCTGCAGCGGGTGGAGCGGAAGCTGCTGGCGCTGTGGGAAGCGATCAAGGAGGCGACGGAGACGGGCGACTGGCGGCCGCGTCCGACGAAGCTGTGCGGGTGGTGCGACCACCAGGCCCTGTGTCCGGAGTTCGGCGGGACTCCCCCCGTGTATCCGCTGAGCATCGGGATGCCGGGGGCGGCACAGGTCCCGTCACAGGCGGAGGTCCCGGCGGCGGAGGTCCCGGGCCCGGGAGAGCCCGCGGCTCCTTCGGTGACTCCCACCGCCCCCGTGGCAACGGCCGCCCCGGTCCAGGAGGACCGCGGCGGGGAGTGACGCGAACCACGTCGGCGGCGGCGCGGTGTGCGGTGTGCCCGGCGGAGTCGGGCGCGGGGTGCCAGGGCAGAATGGGGCGCGTCTAGCGAAGGAGAACCCGTGGCGATCCGCGTCCTATTGGTCGACGACCAGCCCCTGCTGCGCACCGGCTTCCGGATGATTCTGGAGGCGGAGCAGGACATCGCGGTCGTCGGCGAGGCCGGGGACGGCCTCCAGGCGCTCGACCAGGTGAGGGCGTTGCAGCCCGATGTGGTGCTGATGGACATCCGGATGCCGCGGATGGACGGGGTCGAGGCGACCCGGCAGATCACCGGGCCGGGCCGCGACGGGCCCGCGAAGGTGCTGGTGCTGACCACGTTCGACCTCGACGAGTACGTGGTGGAGGCGCTGCGCGCCGGGGCGAGTGGTTTTCTGCTCAAGGACGCGCCCGCCAATGAGCTGGTGCAGGCGATCCGGGTGGTCGCCGGTGGCGAGGCGATGCTGGCTCCCAGCATCACGCGGCGGCTGCTCGACAAGTACGCGGACCATCTGCCCTCCGGCGAGGAGCCGGTGCCGGACGCGCTGAACACGCTGACCGAGCGCGAGGTGGAGGTGCTCAAGCTGGTGGCGCGGGGCCTGTCCAACGCGGAGATCGCGGCCGACCTGTTCGTCAGCGAGACGACGGTCAAGACACATGTGGGTCATGTGCTGACGAAGCTGGGCCTGCGCGACCGGGTGCAGGCCGCCGTGTACGCCTACGAAAGCGGCCTGGTGCGCCCAGGGGCCCAGTAGCCGGTCCGGAGCGGCCCGGGTGTCACCAGCGCCGTGGAACGGCGGCAGTACGGCAGCAGCGCCCTTCAGGAGGGCAGCGGGAGGGCGGACGTACGGCGGCATCCCGGCGCTCGATCCACCGCCTGGTGACGTGCGTGTGCCCCTGGGACCGGTGGTCCCAGGGGCACACTGCTGTCGGTCGGCCGCGGCCTAGTCCTTCTTGATCTCCCAGAAGCGGAAGACCGTCGAGGCGTCCAGCGTCCACTCCAGACCGGTGATGTCGTCGTGGGCGACCGCGTACTGCTTGCCCTGCCAGAGCGGGATGACCGGGACGTCCTTGGCCACCAGGTCCTGGAGCTCCGCGAAGTCCTTCTCGGTCGCCTGGCGGTCGGTGGCGGCCGAGGTCCTCGGGATGAGCGTCCCGGTGATCTTCTCGTTCTTGTAGTTGTTGCCGAGGACGTTGCCCTCGCCGAAGAACGGGGCCGTGAAGTTGTCCGGGTCCGGGTAGTCGGGGACCCATCCCTTCACGTAGACGCCGTACTTGCCCGCCTCGATGTCCTTCTCGTACTGCTCGATCGGGACCGACTTCATCGTCGCCTCGAACAGCCCGCTGTTGTTGAGCTGCTCGGCTATCGCCTTCAACTCCTGGTCGGTGGACGGGCCGTAGCGGCTCGGCGTGGACCAGAGGGTGAGCTTGACCTTGCCCTTGACGCCGGCGGAGCGCAGCGCCTTGCGCGCCTTGGCGGCGTCCGGGCGACCGCCATAGGCGTCGAAGAAGGCCGTGTTGTGGCCGATGATGCCGGCCGGGACGATCGAGTAGAGCGGGCTGGCCGTCGAGCGGTAGACGTCCCGGACGAGGGCGTCGCGGTCGACGAGGTGCGCGATGGCCTTGCGGACGCCGAGCTTGCCCGTGACCGGGTCGTTCACGTTGAAGACCAGGTGCTGGACTTCGGCGCTGGAGCCTTCGAGGACCTCGCTGCCCAGTGCGTCGGGCGTCTCGGACTGCTCGAGCGCGGCGATGTCCTCGGAGGCGAGGCCACGGTAGGCGATGTCGATGTCGCCCTTGCCGAGCGCTTCGGACAGCGCCTCGCGGTCCCCGCGGAAGAACTTGAGGGTGACGCCGCCGTTGTTCGCCTTGGCGGTGCCCCGGTACTCGGGGTTGACCGAGAAGACGGCCTGACCGTCGTCGAAGGACTCCAGCTTGTACGGGCCCGAGCCGACGGCCTTGCCGTCGGTGCGCAGCCCGTCCTCGGTGTACTCGCGGTGGTCGACGATGGACCCCGCACCGGAGGCGATCTTGCTGGGGAAGGTCGCGTCGGGAACCTTGAGCGTGAAGACGACCGTCCGGTCGTCCGGCGTTTCGATCTTGGCGATCGTCGCCAGCAGGGGCGCCGGGCCGGACGGGTCGTCGATCTTCAGGGCGCGCTCGAAGGAGTACTTCACATCCTTCGACGTCAGCGCGTTCCCGTTGGTGAACTTCAGGCCGTCCCGCAGGGTGCAGCGGTAGACGGTGGTGCCGCCCTTGGCGAATTCGCACTTCTCGGCGGCTTCGGGCTCGGGTGACGAGGCGCCCTTGGGGAAGCTGAGAAGGGACTGGAAGACATTGTTGAACAGCAGCCAGGAGCCGGGGTCGTAGCCCGCGGCCGGATCCGTGGCCAGGACCTCGTCCGACATACCGACGACCACGGACCCATTCGCGCCCTGGCCCGGGCCCTTGTCCGTACCGCAGCCGCTGAGCAGCGCGGCCGACAGCCCAGCGACGAGCGGAGCGGTCAGCCACTTGTTATGTGCCTTCACAGAACCTTGCCTCGTGTATCTCTTTCAACCGGCCGCGCGGGAGCGCGCGGCCGGGGTGACGAAGGGGTCAGGCGGTGCCGCGGCCGAGCTCCCAGAGCTGCAGGTCCGAGGAGGTGTTCAGCGCCCATTCGACGCCGGTCACGTCATCGCGCGCGGCGACGTACTGCTTGCCCTGCCACAGGGGCAGAACCGGGACGTCGCCGGCGACGATGTCCTGCATCTGCTCGAAGGTGGCGGCCGCCCTGCTGCGGTCGGCCTCCCGTCGCGACTGCGGGATCAGCTGGTCGCGGACGGCCTTGTTGGCGTAGGGCGTGTTGAGGAAGTTGTCCGCGTCGAGGAACGGCGCGATGTAGTTGTCCGGGTCCGGGAAGTCGGGGAACCAGCCGAGGCCGTAGACGGCGTAGTCCCCACGCTTCTGGGCGGGGCGGAACTTGGCCCACTCGGTGCCCTGGACGGTCACGTCGAAGAGCTGGGTGGCGTTGAGCTGGTCGCGCAGCGCCTCGAACTCCTTGGCCGTGCCCGGGCCGTAGTGGTCGGTGGTGTAGTTCAGGGTCAGCTTCACCGGGGTGGTGATGTCCGCGCCACGCAGGATCGAGGCGGCCTTCTTCGGGTTCGGCTCGCCGTACTTGTTGAAGAACGAGTTGGTGTGCGTGGCGATGCTGGAGGGGATCAGCGAGTACAGCGGCTGCGCGGTGGAGCCGTAGACGCCGGCGAGGATCCGGCCGCGGTCGACGACGGCGGCCATCGCCTGGCGGACGGCCTTGTCCTTGACCGAGGGGGCCTGGGTGTTGAAGCCGAGGTAGCGGATCTCGAGGCCGGGCACCTCGGTGAGCTCGATGCCTTCCTTGGGCTTCTCCGTGAAGCTCTTGATCTGCTCCGGCGACAGGGTCCGGGTCATCATGTCGATCTTGCGCGCGTCGAGCGCCGCGCCCATGGCGTCGGCGTCGCCGAAGGAGCGCAGCTCGACCCTGTCGTTACGGAGCTTGACGTCGCCCTTGTACTTGGCGTTCTTCGTGAAGACGGCCCTGGTGGCCTGCTCGCCGTCGTGCTCGATCTTCACGGTGTACGGGCCGGAGCCGTCGATGGCGAAGCCGTCGCGGAGCTTCTTGCCGTCGTACTTGTCCTTGCTGAGGATGCCGGCGACCGGGGTGGAGAGCTTGTACGGGAAGGTGGCGTCCGGGGTCTTGAGGTGGAAGACCACCTCCTTCTCGCCCTTGGGCTCGACGGCGTCGACGTTGGCGAGCAGGGCCGCCGTGCCGTTGTCGGACTTGATGTCCAGGACGCGCTCGATGGAGAACTTCACGTCCGCGCTGGTGATCGCCTTGCCGTCCGCGAAGGTGAGCCCGTCACGCAGGGTGCAGCGGTAGCTCTCGCTGGCCTTGTCGGTGAAGCCGCACTTCTCGGCGGCGTCCGGGACGGGCAGGCCGCCGCCGCGGGGCACGTGCATCAGCGTCTGCACGGTCTGCCGCAGGACGTTCCAGGCGCCGGTGTCGTAGGCGAAGGCCGGGTCGAAGGGCGCGGGGGCTTCCTTGGTCGCGACGAACTGGTCCGTGGTGCCGACGACTATGGCGTTGCCACCGCCGGACCCGCCTTCCGAGCCGCCACAGGCGACGAGCACGGGCGCGAGCAGGCCGACCACGGCCGGCAGCACCAAAGTCTTGCGGTTCATCCTGGACGTTCTCCCTCATCCGGCACTGAGATACAGCGGTGTCATGGACACTCCGCCGCGGCCGCCCGGTCGGGGCGGGGCGATCGGGCCGGGAAACAGTGCGATCGGTCCTGTGTTCGCGGTGACTTGGTTGACACCGGGGCACGCGGATGGTGCGGCGAAGTACTCGCGAAAGATTAGTGGGCGGCGCCAGGAAAGCAGGACTCGGGCCGAGTTGGGGAGTAATCGCACAGTGATCGGTAATGCACGGGAATCGATGATCATGCGAGGGAATGATTCGTACACCACTCCATGAATCGGGACACATGGGCGTGCCTGAAGTGGCTCGATCCGGACATGACGCCCTACCGGGCCACCTCCCGGGCGCCACACTGGGTGACGAAGGTCACTCAGGCGGCTTTTCGGTGAGGGGCCCGGTCATTTTTTCCGCGCATTTCCCGCGGCGCACGCTGGGTGCGCGGTTCAGTTCATTCGTGTGATCAGGGTCCGGAGAAAGCGGAGGTCGACTTCTTCGAGGGACCGCACGACGACCCGGCCGTCGGAAGGGGCGATGGGCGCGACGGAGGGCACGGCGACGACCCGGCACCCCGCTGCCTCGGCGGACGCCACGCCGGTCGCCGTGTCCTCGATGACCGCGCACCGGGCGGGGTCGGCGCCGAGGCCTCGGGCGGCGAGCAGGTAGGGCTCCGGGTGCGGCTTGGTGCGCCCCACCTCGTCGCCCGCCACGGTGAGGGTGAAGCGGTCACGGCCGAGCGAAGCGAGGACGCGGTCGATGACGTGCCGGTGCGAGGCCGACACCAGGGCGGTGGGGATGTTGTGGGCGGTCAGCTCGGCGAGCAGGCGCTCGGCCCCGGGCATCAGCGGCACTCCCCGGTCGATGCGCTCCACGAACTTCTCGTTCAGCAGGACGGTGAGCTCGGCGAGGGTGATGTCGGCGCCGGTGGCCTTGATGAGGTAGCCGGCGCTGCGGCTCATCGGGCCGCCGACGACCACGTCGCGCCAGGCCTCGTCGAGCCGGTGGCCCAGGGCGGCGAACGCCTCGACCTCCGCGTCCCACCAGAATCCCTCGGTGTCGACCAGGGTGCCGTCCATGTCGAGGAAGACGGCCTGGAGGGCCGAGCCTTCCGCCGTACGGGTCAGGGACGCGGGGACCGTACTGGTCATCCGGCACACCTCCATGAGGGACGAGAAGGCCGGCCGCCCTCCCAGCTGGGAAAGGCTGCCGGCCTGCACTGGACCGACCAGTGTACGTCTCGATGCTCCGGGGCGCGCTGTTGTTTCCCCCGGCCCGTCGGACTGTCGCCCGCTCGGGCGCCCGGCGGACGTCAGCCGGGGGTCCACCGGAGGTCAGGGACGGTCCGACGGGCTCCCTCGAGCATTGGGGCCTACCGGGCGTTGAAGTACTTCGCCTCGGGGTGGTGGATGACGATCGCGTCGGTGGACTGCTCGGGGTGCAGCTGGAACTCCTCGGAGAGGTGCACGCCGATCCGCTCGGGCTGGAGCAGCTCCGCGATCTTGGCGCGGTCCTCCAGGTCCGGGCAGGCGCCGTAGCCGAGGGAGAAGCGCGCGCCGCGGTACTTGAGGGCGAACATGTCCTCGACGTCGGCGGGGTCCTCGCCTGCGAAGCCGAGCTCCGAGCGGACGCGCGCGTGCCAGTACTCGGCGAGCGCCTCTGCCAGCTGCACCGACAGGCCGTGCAGCTCCAGGTAGTCGCGGTAGGAGTCGGCCTCGAAGAGCTTGGCCGTGGCCTCGCCGATACGGGAGCCGACGGTGACGACCTGAAGTCCGACGACATCGGTCTCGCCGGACTCCTCCGGGCGGAAGAAGTCGGCGAGGCAGAGGCGGCGGCCCCGGCGCTGGCGCGGGAAGGTGAAGCGGGTGCGCTCGGCGCCGTCCTCGCCCAGGATGATCAGGTCGTCGCCCTTGGACACACAGGGGAAGTAGCCGTAGACGACCGCTGCCTCCAGCATGTTCTGGGTGTGCAGCTGGTCGAGCCAGCCGCGCAGCCGGGGACGGCCCTCCGTCTCGACGAGCTCCTCGTAGCTCGGGCCCTCGCCGGTGCGGGCCTGCTTGAGTCCCCACTGGCCCTTGAACAGGGCGCCCTCGTCGAGCCAGCTCGCGTACTCCTTGAGCTGGATGCCCTTGATGACGCGCGTGCCCCAGAACGGAGGCTCAGGCACCGCGTTGTCGGTGGAGACGTCGGAGCGGCCGCCTTCTTCGGGCTCGGTGACCTCCACGGCGGTGGTGGCCCGCACGCGGCGCTGCTTGAGCTCGGGCAGTACGGCTCCGGGGACACCGCGCTTGACGGCGACGAGCGCGTCCATCAGGCGCAGGCCCTCGAAGGCGTCGCGGGCGTAGCGGACCTCGCCCTCGTAGATCTCGTGCAGGTCCTGCTCGACGTACGCCCTGGTCAGCGCGGCGCCACCGAGGATCACCGGGTAGTCGGCAGCCAGCTTGCGCTGGTTGAGCTCCTCCAGGTTCTCCTTCATGATCACGGTGGACTTGACGAGGAGTCCCGACATGCCGATGACGTCGGCGCGGTGCTCCTCGGCGGCCTCCAGGATCGCGGAGACGGGCTGCTTGATGCCCAGGTTGACGACGTTGTAGCCGTTGTTGGACAGGATGATGTCGACGAGGTTCTTGCCGATGTCGTGGACGTCGCCGCGGACCGTGGCGAGCACGATCGTGCCCTTGCCGTCCTCGCCCTCGACCTTCTCCATGTGCGGTTCGAGGTGGGCGACCGCGGTCTTCATGACCTCCGCGGACTGGAGGACGAAGGGGAGCTGCATCCGGCCGGAGCCGAAGAGCTCGCCGACGACCTTCATGCCGTCGAGGAGGGTTTCGTTGACGATGTCCAGCGCCGGGCGCGTCTGGAGTGCCTCGTCGAGGTCGGCCTCCAGGCCGTTCTTCTCGCCGTCGATGATCCGGCGCTTGAGGCGCTCGTCCAGCGGCAGAGCGAGCAGCTCCTCCGCCTTGCCGGCCTTCATCGACTTCATGTTGACGCCCTCGAAGAGCTCCATGAGCTTCTGGAGGGGGTCGTAGCCCTCGGCGCGGCGGTCGTGGATCAGGTCGAGCGCGACCTTGACCTGCTCCTCGTCCAGGCGCGCGATCGGCAGGATCTTCGAGGC
>NZ_JBVJYZ010000015.1:0-176333 GCF_055600045.1 Streptomyces sp. NPDC038280 | reverse complement strand
CGGTTACATTCCGAACCCGGAAGCTAAGCCTTTCAGCGCCGATGGTACTGCAGGGGGGACCCTGTGGGAGAGTAGGACGCCGCCGAACAATCTTTCAGGACCCTTGGTCCCAGCGTTCACGCTGGGACCAAGGGTCCTTTTGTTTTTTGCTTTGTATTTCCCGAAGCGCGTCGGATCGCCGACTGCGCGAGAATGACAGCGGTACCCAAAGACAGGAGCCTTCCCCATGTCCCCCAACTCCTCCGACGATCGTCCGGAGCGCGAGCCGCGTCGTGATGACCGGGACCGTGGCGGCTTCCGTGGGCCGCGTCGTGATGACCGGCCGGCCTTCCGTCGGGATGACAACCGCGGCGACCGTCGTGACGACCGCGGCCCGCGTCGGGACGACGACCGCGGCCGGGGCGGCTACGGCCGGCGCGATGACAACCGTGGCTCTTCGGCCGGTGGCGGCGGTGGCTTCCGCCGTGACGACAACCGTGGTTCCTCCGGTGGCGGTTTCCGTCGTGACGACAACCGTGGTGGTGGCGGCTACGGGCGCCCCAGTGGTGGCCCTGACCGTCGCGATGACCGTGGCCCGCGTCGCGATGACAACCGTGGTGGCGGTGGCGGCGGTGGCTTCCGCCGCGATGACAACCGCGGTTCCTCCGGCGGTGGTGGCGGCTACGGCCGCCGTGACGACAACCGTGGAGGTGGCTTCCGGCGCGACGACCGTCGTGATGACCGTCCGGCCTTCCGGCGCGACGACCGTCGTGACGACAACCGTGGTGGTGGCGGCTACGGGCGCCCCAGTGGTGGCCCCGACCGTCGTGACGACCGCGGCCCCCGTCGGGACGACGACCGCGGCCCCCGTCGCGAGGGCGGCTTCCGCCGCGACGACAACCGTGGTCCGTCCGCCGGTGGTGGCTTCCGTCGTGACGACCGGCGTGATGACCGTGGTCCGCGTCGTGATGACAACCGTGGTGGCGGCTATGGCCGTCCCAGCGGTGGCTTCGAGCGTCGTGATGAGCGTCCGCCCTTCCGTCGTGACGACGACCGTGGCCCGCGCCGTGACGACCGGCGTGATGACCGTGGTCCGCGTCGTGATGACAACCGTGGTGGCGGCTATGGCCGTCCGAGCGGTGGCTTTGAGCGTCGTGATGAGCGTCCGGCCTTCCGTCGTGACGACGACCGTGGTCCCCGTCGTGACGACCGCCGTGATGACCGCGGTCCGCGTCGCGACGACGACCGGGGCCGTGGTGGCTTCGAGCGTCGCGACGAGCGCCCGCCGTTCCGCCGCGACGACCGGCGTGACGAGCGTCCGGCCTTCCGTCGTGACGACGACCGTGGTCCCCGTCGTGACGACCGCCGTGATGACCGTGGTCCGCGTCGTGACGACGACCGCGGTCGTGGTGGCTACGGCCGCCGCGACGACCGGCGCGACGACCGCGGTGGTTTCCGCGGCCGTGACGACCGCGGCCGCGATGACCGTGGCGGCTATGGCCGTCGCGACGATCGTGACCGTGACCGCGAGCCCATCAAGCGCCTGCCGATCCCCCAGGACGTCACCGGGGACGAGATCGACCAGGACGTGCGCCAGGAGCTCATGAGCCTGCCGAAGACCCTGGCCGAGGACGTCGCCAGGAACCTGGTGATGGTCGCCAAGCTCATCGACGAGGACCCGGAGCAGGCGTACGCGTACTCGCGCGTCGCCCTGCGGCTCGCTTCGCGTGTCGCCGCCGTACGGGAGGCCGCCGGCTTCGCCGCGTACGCGACGCAGAAGTACTCGGAGGCGCTGGCCGAGTTCCGCGCCGCCAAGCGGATGACCGGCAGCGTGGAGCTGTGGCCCGTCATGGCCGACTGCGAGCGCGGCATGGGCCGGCCGGAGCGGGCGATGGCGATGGCCGGTGAGCCCGAGGTGCAGAAGCTGGACAAGGCCGGGCAGGTCGAGATGCGGCTCGTCGCCGCCGGTGCGCGCCGGGACATGGGGCAGCTCGACGCCGCCATCGTGACCCTGCAGAGCCCCGAGCTTGCCTCCAGCTCGGTTCAGCCGTGGACCGCGCGGCTGCGCTACGCGTACGCCGACGCGCTGCTCGCGGCGGGCCGTGAGGACGAGGCGCGCGAGTGGTTCGCCAAGGCGCTGGAGGCCGACAAGGACGGGGCCACCGACGCCTCCGACCGGCTGGCCGAGATGGACGGGGTCGAGTTCGTCGACGCCGTCGACGAAGCCGACGAGGCGGAGTTCACGCAGGAGCCGGAGGAGGCCGAGGAGTCGGACGACACCGAAGCCGACACCGTGGTCAGGAACGACTCCGTCGAGCACGCCGCGGTCGAGCACGACGTGGTCGAGGACGTCGAGGGCGACGACAAGGCCTGATGTCGCACAAGAACGGGCGGCACCTCTCGGGGTGCCGCCCGTTCTTGTTGCCGGTGACCCGGGCCCGTCAGTCGAGCAGCAGGCTGCGCAGGACGAGGCCCGTCGCCGGCTTCGGCCCGAAGGACGTGGACTTGCGCGGCATGGTGACGCCCTGGCGGGCGAGGTCCCGGACGACCTCTTCCCGTACCGGATGCATCAGCACCGCCGTGCCGCCCCGGCGTTCGGCCAGTTCGACCGCGGCCTCCGTGTCGTGGATGTAGGTGACGGCCTCGGGGGCGTCGGGGATGCCCCATATGTGGTCGAGCAGCGTGGAGTGCAGGACCGTGGCGTCCAGGGTGCGCCAGGCCTCGGGCCGGTCGGTGCGGATCGTACGGGCGAGCAGGTCCTGGTCCGGGCGGTCGACCAGGTGGAAGCCGCCGTCGCCGGCGAGCAGGAAGGCGTTGCCTTCGCCGGCCGCGGTGCCCAGGACCTCCAGGGCCCGCGGGAGCGGTCCCTCGACCGGGCGGACGCGGAAGTCGTCGCCGAGGGCCGCGAGTGCGTCGGCGAGCGGGAGACGGTTGAGCAGGCGGTGGATGGCGCGGACGCGCAGGGGGTAGCGGGCCGTGTCGATGAGGAGGACCAGGCCGTAGTTCCACGGGCCGGGCGTCCCGGCGTGCTCGTCGCGCAGCCGCAGATAGGCCGCGCAGCGGTGATGGCCGTCCGCGATCAGGGCCTGATGCTGTGTCAGGTCGGCGGAGACGGCGGCGAGATCGGCCGGGTCGGTGAGCGACCACAGCCGGTGGCTGAAGCCGTCCTCGGTGGTGGTGGAGAGCAGCGGGGTTCGGTGGATGGCGCGTTCGATGACGGCCGTCGCCCCGGTCGCGCTGCCGTTGCCCCGGTAGGTCAGGAGCAGCGGCTCCAGGTTGGCCGCGGTCGTGCGCATCAGGGCGGCGCGGTCTTCGACGACGTGTGGCATGACGTCCTCGTGGGGGAGGACGACGCCCTCGGCGGGGCTGGACAGCTCCAGGGCGCCGATGATCCCGCGCTGGAGGATGTCGCCGCTTCGCTGCTCGTAGACGTACAGGGCCGGTTCGGGGTCCGGGGCCAGAACACCGTCGGACAGCCAGCGTTCCAGGGTCTGCGCGGCCTGCCGGTGGCGTTCTCCCGCGGTGTCGGCCTGCGGCAGGATCAGCCGGACGATGTTGTGCGGGTCGGCCGATTCCAGATGGTTCAGGCCGTCCGGCCGGACGACGACGTCGTACGGCGGTGAGGTCACGGCGGCGAGGCTGCCGACCCGCTCGGGGACGTACCGCAGTCCGCGGAACGGGAGCAGGTGCAGACCGTCGTTGGCCTCGGGACCTGAGGTGTTCATTTCGTCATCGTATGTGGGGTGGCGGCATGCGCGATGATCGGGGGAGTGGCAGCGAACGAGGAGCAGGGATCTATGGGGCAGCAGGGAAAAAATCGGCCGAACGACCGGCCGCGTGGGAGTGCGGCCGCGCTGAGCGAGGCGTACGACACGGCGCTGCTCGACCTCGACGGCGTGGTGTACGCGGGCGGTGAGGCGATCCGGTACGCGGTGGAGGCGCTGGGTGCCGCTCGGGCCGGCGGGATGCATCTCGCGTACGTGACCAACAACGCGCTGCGGACGCCGGACGCCGTGGCCGCGCATCTGACCGAGCTGGGCGTCCCGGCCGAGGCCGGCGACGTGATCACGTCGGCGCAGGCCGTGGCACGGTTGATCGCCGACCAGGTCCCCACGGGATCACGGGTGTTGGTGATCGGCGGTGAGGGGCTGCGGGTCGCGCTGCGGGAGCGCGGGCTCGAGCCGGTGGAGTCGGCGGACGACGACCCGGTGGCGGTGGTGCAGGGGTACGGCGGGCCGGAGCTGCCGTGGGGGCGGTTCGCGGAGGCCTGCTACGCGATCGCCCGCGGGGTGCCGTGGTTCGCGTCCAATACGGATCTGACGATTCCGAGTGCGCGGGGCATCGCGCCGGGCAATGGCGCGGCCGTGGAGGTCGTCCGCATCGCCACGGGCGCGGAGCCGCAGGTGGCGGGCAAGCCGCTGCCGCCGATGCACCGGGAGACCGTGCTGCGGACCGGGGCGCGGCGGCCGCTGGTGGTCGGGGACCGGCTGGACACGGACATCGAGGGCGCGTTCAACGGGGGTGTGGACTCGCTGCTCGTCCTGACCGGGGTGACGGATGCCGCGCAGCTGCTCGCGGCGGTGCCGGAGCACCGGCCGACGTATGTGGACGCGGATCTGCGCGGCTTGTTGACCGGTCAACCGGAAGTCTCCGAGGCCGACGGGGGTTTCACGTGCGGGGGCTGGACCGCGTCGGCCCGGGGCGAGGTGCTTGTCCTGGAGGAGCCGGAGGGGGACGGTGAGGCGCTCGACGGTCTGCGGGCGCTGTGCGCGGCGGCGTGGACGCGCGCGGGCGAGGGCTCGTGCGCGCTCGACGCCGGGAAGGCGCTGGCCCGGCTGGGGTGGTGAGTGTCTGTGTCCTCCCTCCGTGGCGGCGCCGAGCGACCGCGGGGAGGGGACCGGCGGCGTACGGGCCGCCGGACAGGGCGGGGCGTACGTCCGGGTTCCGTGCCTCTGAGCTCGAAGGTGATGGCAGGCTAGGCTAACCTAACCTCGTGTTGGTCGACAGTCCTCCCCGAACGAGCGCGGAGCCGATAGCCGCTGCCCAGCCCCCCCGGCGCAACTCCGTACGCGCGCTCGGGCTGCTGGTCGCCCTCGGTGTCCTGCTGCTGGTCTGTGTCGCGAGCATCATGGTCGGCGCCAAAGAGGTGCCGCTCGCCGATGTGTGGCACGGCCTGTTCCACAACACCGGGGTCGGCAACGACGTCATCGTCGAGGACGTCCGGGTGCCCAGAACGCTGCTGGGGCTGCTCGTCGGCACCGCGCTCGGGCTCTCCGGGGCAGTGATGCAGGGACTGACCCGCAACCCGCTCGCCGAGCCGGGCCTGTTGGGCGTGAACGCCGGCGCGTCCGCCGCCGTCGTGACCGCGATCTCCTTCTTCGGTGTCACCTCGATCAGCGGCTATGTGTGGTTCGCGTTCCTCGGCGCGGCCGTCGTCTCCGTGGTCGTCTATCTGCTCGGCGGCAGCCGCGGCTCGACACCCGTACGCCTGGCGCTCGCCGGTACCGCCTCCACCGCCGCGCTCTACGGCTATGTCAACGCCGTGCAGCTGCTGGACTCGGCGGCCCTCGACCGGATCCGCTTCTGGACCGTCGGTTCGCTGGCCGTCGCCGACATGGAGACGGTCCGTAGGGTCGCGCCGTTCATCCTGGCCGGCATCGTGCTCACGCTGCTGATCGCCCGGCCGCTCAACGCGATGGAGCTGGGCGACGACACCGCCAGGGCGCTCGGGGCCAACCTCAACCGCACCCGGGTCCTCGCCATGCTGGCCGTCACCCTGCTGTGCGGGGCCGCCACCGCCGCCTGCGGGCCGATCGTCTTCGTCGGCCTGATGGTGCCGTACCTCGTCCGCGCCCTCACCGGACCGGACATGCGCTGGATCCTGCCGTACGCGGCCGTGCTCGCGCCCGTCCTGCTGCTCGGCTCCGACGTCATCGGGCGGGTGGTCACCCGTCCCTCCGAGCTCCAGGTCGGCATCGTCACCGCGCTCCTCGGCGGACCCGTCTTCATCCATCTCGTACGCCGCAAGAGGATGGCCCAGCTGTGACCGTGCCCACCACCCGTACGGTGAAGGCGATACGCACACCCGGCGGGCTCTCCGTACGGGTCGAGCCCCGGGCCGCCCTCGCCATGCTTCTGCTGGCCGGGGTGACCCTCGCGGCAGGCGTCGTCCTCATCGGCAGCGGCGACTTTCCCATCGCGCCCGGCGACGTCGTCGCCACCCTCCTCGGCAACGGCACCGTCGCCCAGGAGTTCATCGTCCAGGACCTCCGTCTGCCCCGGGTCCTCGTCGCCATCCTGGTCGGCGCGGCCCTCGGCATCGGCGGCGCCGCCTTCCAGTCGATCTCCCGCAACCCGTTGGGCAGCCCGGACGTCATCGGCTTCGGCCAGGGCGCCACCGTCGGCGCGCTCTCGGTGATCGTCCTCTTCCAGGGCAGCGCCACCGCGGTGGCGGGCGGCGCGGTCGTCGGCGGCATGGTCACAGGCGTCGGGGTCTATCTGCTCGCGTGGAAGCGCGGCGTGCACGGCTACCGGCTCGTCCTCGTCGGCATCGGGATCGCCGCCATGCTCACCGCGGTGATCCACTATCTGCTCACCAAAGCGAAGCTGGTCGACGCCACCCGTGCGGTGCTGTGGATGACCGGCTCGCTCGACGGCCGCGACTGGGCCCAGTTCTGGCCGCTGCTCGGTGTGTGCGCGGTGTTGCTCCCGCTGATGCTGGGTCTCGGACGGCCGCTGCGGATGCTGGAGATGGGCGACGACGCGGCGTACGCGCTCGGAGTACGGGTCGAGCGGACCCGGGTCGTCCTGATGACCTGCGCCGTCCTGCTCGTCTCCGTCGCCACCGCCGCCGCGGGCCCCATCGTCTTCGTCTCGCTGAGCGCCCCCCAGCTGGCCCGCCGGCTCACCCGCTCACCCGGCCCCAACCTCGGCGCCTCCGCCCTCATGGGCTCCGCCCTGCTGCTCGTCGCCGACTGGACCGCCACCAACGCGTTCGGCGAGCGCCAGCTCCCGGTCGGGGTCGTCACCGGGGTCGTCGGCGGCTGCTACCTGCTGTGGCTGCTGGTCACCGAACGCAAGGCGGGCCGGATATGACCGACGCGTCCACGACCGAGAAGAACCCCAGGAGTACGTCCATGCAGCGCCAGCGCCTCAGCGCGGAGTCGGTCACCCTCGCCTACGACCAGCGGGTCATCGCCCGTGACCTCTCCGTCGAGATCCCCGACCACTCCTTCACCGTGATCGTCGGACCGAACGCCTGCGGCAAGTCGACCCTGCTGCGCGCGCTGTCCCGGATGCTGAAGCCCTCCCTGGGGCAGGTGCTCCTCGACGGTCAGGCCATCCACCGCATGCCCGCCAAACAGGTCGCCCGGACGCTGGGGCTGCTTCCGCAGTCGTCCATCGCGCCGGACGGGATCACCGTCGCCGACCTCGTCTCCCGCGGGCGCTACCCGCACCAGGGCCTGCTGCGCCAGTGGTCCCCCGAGGACGAGCGGATCGTCCAGGAGTCGATGGCCGCGACCGGCGTCGCCGAGCTGGCGGAGCGGTACGTCGACGAGCTGTCCGGCGGCCAGCGCCAGCGCGTCTGGATCGCCATGGCCCTCGCTCAGCAGACCCCGTTGCTGCTGCTCGACGAGCCGACGACCTTCCTCGACATCCAGCACCAGATCGACGTACTGGACCTGTGCGCCGAGCTCCACGAGACGCAGGGCCGCACGCTCGTCGCCGTCCTGCACGATCTGAACCACGCCGCGCGGTACGCCACGCACCTCATCGCCGTCCGGGACGGGAAGGTCGTCGCCGAGGGCCCGCCGTCCGAGGTGGTCACCGCCGAACTGGTCGAACGGGTCTTCGGGCTGCGCTGCCAGGTCATCGAGGACCCCGAGACCGGGACCCCGCTCGTCGTCCCGGCAGGGCGCAAGGCTCGCGCCAGGGCCGGCGCCGCCGCCCCGGCGGGGGAGTCCAGCTAGAGCAGCGAGCGCAGGCGCAGCAGATCGCGGAATCCGGCCTCCAGCCGGAGTCGGCCCGAGGCCCACGTCCGCGCGAAGTTCAGCTCGCCGTTTACCAGCGCCACCAGGTCGTCACCGGTCATCGCCAGCCGGATCTGGGCCCGGGTGGGCGGCGGGCCGTCCACCGCCTCCACGCCCTCGATCCGGCCGTCGCGCAGCCGCCCCGTGAAGGTGGTGTCCAGGTCGGTGATGTGGCAGCTCAGGGTGCGGTCGAGCGCGACAGCGCCGCGCACCTCGCCGTTCGCGCGCGCCAGCGTGTCCGAAAGCTTGTCGAGTGCGCCGCGGCACTCCTCCATCGTGGCCATCGAGACCGACCGTACCCCAGTGCTTCGCGGTAGCGTCTGGGCATGAGCGAAGCGCCCGACGCGCCCGAGGCCGCCCAAGAAGCCGCCCCGGAGGCGTACGACCCCGCCGCCCCCGCGCCCCTCGGCGTGGAGCGAGCCCCCACCGGGAACCCCGGTGTCGACGCCTGCCTGGAGCGTCTCGCCGACGCGGACCACCTCCCTGCGGACGGACACCTTCAGGTGTACGAGGATGTACACCGGGGACTGCGGGACGCGCTGACCGCGCTCGACGCGCGGCCGGCGGGCCGCCCCGAGCCGTACGACAACAGGAGCTGAACCGAACGTGGCAGGAGTGGCACGCCGCCGCCTCGACGCCGAGCTGGTACGTCGCAAGCTCGCCCGCTCGCGTGAGCACGCGAGCCAGCTGATCGCGGCGGGGCGGGTGACGGTCGGCAAAGCCACCGCCACCAAGCCCGCCACCCAGGTGGAGACCGCCGCGGCCATTGTCGTCACCCAGGACGACAGTGACCCGGACTACGTCTCCCGGGGCGGCCACAAGCTCGCCGGGGCCTTCGCCGCCTTCGTGCCGCGCGGGCTGAAGGTGGAGGGCAGGCGGGCGCTCGACGCCGGCGCGTCCACCGGCGGCTTCACCGACGTCCTGCTGAGGGCGGGCGCCGCGCACGTCGTCGCCGTGGACGTCGGCTACGGACAGCTCGCCTGGTCGCTCCAGAGTGATGACAGGGTCACCGTCAAGGACCGCACGAACGTACGCGAGTTGACGCTCGACCTCATCGACGGGGAGCCGGTCGACCTCGTCGTCGGTGATCTGTCCTTCATCCCGCTCGGCCTCGTGCTGCCCGCGCTGGTGCGCTGCACGGCCCCCGACGCCGATCTGGTGCTGATGGTGAAGCCGCAGTTCGAGGTGGGCAAGGAACGGCTCGGTACGGGCGGAGTCGTCCGGAGCACCGAGCTGCGCGCCGACGCCGTGAGGAACGTGGCACGGCAGGCCGGCGAGCTGGGTCTCGGTGTGCTGGGCGTCACCGCAAGCCCGCTGCCGGGCCCTTCCGGCAATGTCGAGTACTTTCTGTGGCTGCGGGCCGGGGCGCCCGCGCTCGATCCGGCGGATGTCGACCGCGCCGTGGCGGAGGGACCTCGTTGAGCTCAACGACAGCAGCAACGCCAGTAGAACCGTCCGAAGCACCGCGTACGGTCTTCCTGGTCGCGCACACGGGCCGTCCGGCGGCCGTGCGCAGCGCGGAACTCGTGGTCCAGGGACTGCTCCGCAGCGGCATCGGCGTCCGTGTCCTCGCGGCGGAGGCGGCCGATCTTCCGCTGCCGTCGGCCGTGGAGACCGTGCCCGAGGCCTGCTCCGACGTCCTCGTGGGGTGTGAGCTGCTGATCGTGCTGGGCGGCGACGGGACCCTGCTGCGCGGCGCCGAGTTCGCCCGGGCGTCCGGAGTGCCCATGCTCGGCGTCAATCTGGGCCGGGTCGGCTTCCTCGCCGAGGCCGAGCGCGACGACCTCGACAAGGTCGTGGACCGGGTCGTGACACGCGCCTACGAGGTCGAGGAGCGGATGACCCTCGACGTCGCCGTGTACCAGAACGGCGATGTGCTGCACTCCGACTGGGCCCTCAACGAGGCCGCCGTGCAGAAGGTCTCCCCGGAGCGGATGCTCGAGGTGGTCCTCGCGATCGACGGGCGCCCGGTGACCGGCTTCGGCTGCGACGGCGTGATCTGCGCGACGCCGACCGGCTCGACCGCGTACGCCTTCTCGGCGGGCGGCCCGGTGATCTGGCCGGAGGTGGAGGCGCTGCTGATGGTGCCGATCGGCGCGCACGCGCTGTTCGCCAAGCCACTGGTCACCACGCCGGACTCGGTCCTCGCGGTCGAGGTGGAGCCGCACACCCCGCACGGGGTGCTGTGGTGCGACGGTCGGCGGACCGTCGAACTGCCCGCGGGAGCCCGCGTGGAGGTACGCCGGGGCGCGGTGCCCGTCCGCCTGGCGCGACTGCACCACGCGTCGTTCACGGACCGTCTGGTCGCCAAGTTCGCCCTGCCGGTGTCCGGCTGGCGCGGGGCGCCGCACTAGCCGGGCGGGGCGCGGGCACGGTCGGGGGCGTTACGGCCCTACGCCCTGCCTGCCGCCCTGCCGCCCTGCCGCCCTGCCGCCCCGTCGGCACGTCCGCCGTCCACGACCTCAGCGCCGCCGTGTGGTCGCGACGCGTTCGGTCCGAGCGCCCTTCACGACCGCCTTGGCACGGTGGCGTGTCACCGCGTGCACCGGTCGTTCGGTCCGAGCGCCACGACCGTCGGCCGCGTCGCCGCGGGACCGGCAGGCCGGGGCGAGCAGTCCGAGCGGTTCGGAGACGCCGCTTTGCCCGTGGGGCCGGGCCCGGGGGACGTACGGGGGAGCGCCCACCGGAGTGGACCAGGACGGGCGACGCGCCCTGGTCGGTCTCCATGGCCGGGGCGCCGGGCCAGCGGCCGGAAGAGGGGACTTCCCGCTCCGGCCGTCGGGTCTCGCCTCTCCCCGCCGCGGTGTCCCTCGCGGTGACCTCCCCACTCCGGCGGGTGACAGCGGTCCGCCGCGACCTGCGCCTTCGCCGACACCGGGCAGGGCCCGTCGCACACCGGCCCTCTGACCTCGTAAGGTCTTGTCCGTGTTGGAGGAGATGCGGATACGGTCGCTCGGAGTCATCGACGACGCGGTCATCGAGCTGTCGCCCGGTTTCACCGCGGTGACCGGCGAGACGGGCGCGGGCAAGACCATGGTCGTCACCAGCCTTGGGCTGCTGCTGGGCGGTCGCGCCGACCCCGCCCTGGTGCGGATCGGTGCGGCGTCCGCCGTAGTCGAAGGGCGCATCAGCGTGCCCGCCGGCGCGTCCGCGGCGGTACGGGCCGAGGAGGCGGGCGCCGAGCTCGACGACGGCGCGCTGCTCGTCAGCCGGACGATCTCGGCCGAAGGGCGTTCCCGGGCGCACCTCGGCGGGCGTTCCGTGCCCGTCGGGCTGCTCGCCGAACTCGCCGACGACCTCGTCGCCGTCCACGGACAGACCGACCAGCAGGGGTTGCTCAAGCCGGCCCGGCAGCGGGGCGCGCTCGACCGGTACGCGGGCGACGCGGTCGCCGCGCCGCTCGCCACCTACACCGAGGCGTACCGGCGACTGCGCGCCGTCACCACCGAACTGGACGAGCTGACCACGCGCGCGCGGGAGCGGGCCCAGGAGGCCGACCTGCTGCGCTTCGGCCTCGGCGAGATCGAGGCGGTCGAGCCGCGCGCCGGCGAGGACGTGGAGCTGGCCGCCGAGGCGGAACGCCTCGGTCACGCCGAGGCCCTGGCCTCCGCCGCGTCCCACGCCCACGGCGCGCTCGCGGGCGATCCCGAGGATCCCGAGTCCGTCGACGCGACGACCCTCGTCGCCGGGGCCGGCCGGGCGCTGGACGCGGTCCGCTCGCACGACCCCGCGCTCGCCGCGCTCGCCGACCGGATCGGTGAGATCTCCATCCTGCTCTCGGACGTGGCCGGGGAACTGGCGGGCTACGCGGACAACCTGGACGCCGACCCGCGCAGGCTCTCCGCCGTCGAGGAGCGGCGCGCCGCCCTGACCGGGCTGACCCGCAAGTACGGCGAGGACATCAACGCCGTCCTCGCCTGGGCGCAGGAGAGCGCCGGCCGGTTGACCGAGCTGGAGGGTGACGACGAGCGCATCGGCGAGCTGACCGCCGAGCGCGACAAGCTGCGGGCGGAGCTGTCCGGTCTCGCCCAGGCCCTCACCGACGCCCGTACGGAGGCGGCCGCGCGGTTCGCCGACGCGGTGACCGCCGAGCTGGCCTCGCTCGCCATGCCCCACGCGCGCGTGTCCTTCGACATCCGGCAGACCGAGGACCCGGACGGTGTGGAGGTGGGCGGCCGCCGCGTCGCGTACTCCTCGTCCGGCGCCGACGAGGTCGAGCTGCTGCTCGCCCCGCACCCCGGCGCCCCGCCCCGGCCGATCGCCAAGGGGGCGTCCGGCGGTGAGCTGTCACGGGTGATGCTCGCCGTGGAGGTCGTCTTCGCGGGGACCGATCCGGTCCCGACCTATCTCTTCGACGAGGTCGACGCGGGTGTCGGCGGCAAGGCGGCCGTCGAGATCGGACGTCGCCTCGCGAAGCTCGCCAAGTCCGCGCAGGTCGTCGTCGTCACCCACCTTCCGCAGGTGGCGGCCTTCGCCGACCGGCAGTTGCTCGTCGAGAAGACCAACGACGGCTCGGTGACCCGCTCCGGCGTCACCGTCCTGGAGGGCGAGGACCGAGTACGAGAACTGTCCCGGATGCTGGCCGGCCAGGAGGACTCGGAGACGGCCCGGGCGCACGCGGAGGAACTGCTGGCGACGGCCCGCGCGGACGGCTGACGCCTGGATTGCCGACGTGCCGGCCGCACGCCCGGACCGCGCCCGGACCGCGCCGACGGCTGACGCCGTCATCAGCGACCGTCAGCGCCGCCCCCTCCCGGGATCACCCGTGTGAGTGATCCCGGGCGCGGAGTTGCTGCGCCCGACACGGGAACGACGCCGCACCGGTGCCGGAACGTGCGTACGGACTGGCATCCTTGGGCGCGTGACACAGCTGCGTACGGTCCAAGTGCTGGGCGGCGGCAGCGCGGGCAGCAGCGCACACGTCAGATCACTTGCCGCGGGGCTCGTGGCCAGGGGAGTGCGGGTGACCGTCTGCGCCCCGGCCGAACTCGACCGCGTCTACGACTTCCTCGGCGCCGGGGCGCACTTCGTGCCCGTCGCGCGCCGCAACGACCCCGCGACCGTCGCCGCGCTGCGCCTCGCGTGCGCCGGAGCGGACGTGGTCCACGCGCACGGGCTGCACGCCGCCGTCCGCACGGGTCTCGCCCTCGGCGGCGGACGCACCCCCCTCGTCGTCACCTGGCACACCCGTAGCCACGCCGACGGTGCGCGGGGCGGACTGCTGCGACTCCTGGAGCGAAGGACCGTACGGGCGGCGGCCGTTGTTCTCGGGACGTCCTCCGAACTGGTCGACCGGGCCCGCCGCCGGGGCGCCCGCGACGCCCGTCTGGCACCGATCACCATCCCGGCCGCCCGAAGCCCCTTCGGCCCGCACGACGGCAAGGCGCGCGCCGAACTGGGCGCCGTCGAGCGGCCGCTGCTGATGGCCGTCGGCAGTCTCGTGCCCGACCGCGGGTACGACATACTCCTCGACGCGGCCCAGCGGTGGCGGGACCTCGACCCCCAGCCGCTGCTCGTCATCGCGGGCGAGGGGCGCGAGCGGGCCGCGCTGCAACGGCGGATCGAGGCGGAGGCACTTCCGGTCCGGCTGATCGGCCGCCGCGACGACATCACCGAACTCCTCGCCGCCGCGGACGTCGCGATCCTTCCGTCCCGTTGGGAGGCCCGCTCCCTCCTGGCCCAGGAGGCCCTGCGCCTCGGCGTCCCCCTGGTCGCCACCTCGGTCGGCGGAGTCCCGGAACTCGTCGGGGACGCCGCGGAGCTGGTGCCGTACGGGGACATGGAGGCGCTCGCGGAGGCGGTGACCGGGCTGCTGGCCGACGGGGACCGGCGCGCGGCACTGTCGGCGGCGGGCCGGGCGCAGGCGTCGACCTGGCCGACGGAGGACGAGACCATCGCGCAGGTCCTGAGTGTGTACGACGAGCTGACGGAGGCGTAGGGCCAGGTCCCGGCCCGCTCCGCGCTGTACCCGCCACCGTGTGCTCCGCGCCCACGGGGCACACGGCCGGGCTCTGGCCCGCACCGCGCCCACGGGGCCGTACGGCAGGATCCTGGGCCCCTCCCGCTACGCCACCGTGTGCCTCCGCGCCCTCAGCGCCAGCGACAGCGCCAGGACCGTTTGCGGATCGTCCAGGTCCGTACCCAGGAGTTCGGAGATGCGGCCCAGCCGGTTGTACAGCGTCTGACGGTTCAGGTGGAGCTCGCGGGCCGTTTCCGCCTTGCGGCCCGCGTGCGCCAAGTAGGTCTCCAGAGTCGGCAGCAGGGGCGGCCGCGAGGACCGGTCGTGGTCCCGCAGCGGGCCGATCGCCCGGTCCACGAAGGCCGCCAGGTCAGGATGGTCCCGCAGCCGCCACAGCAGCAGGTCGATGTCCAGCCGGCGGGCGTCGTACCAGGGACGGTCCGAGAGGCCCTGCGCGGCCGTCGCCGTCTCGGCCGCGTGCCGCAGCCCCGCCGACGCCGCCGCCCAGCTGCCCGGGACACCGACGACCACGACCGGCGGATGGACCCCGGCGCGTTCCAGGCCGGCCCGCTCCACGCCCGCCCGCAGCGCCGCGGCGACCCGGTCCGCGACCGCCGTACGCTCCGACTCCGACCGCAGGCCCAGCAGCAGGGGCACCCGGCCCTCCACGGGACGCACACCCAGCAGCACCGGTACGCCCACCGACGACAGCTCTTCCAGTACGGCCCGGGCCAGCAGGGCCCAGTTGCCGGACGGGGAGAGTTCCGAGGCCAGCCGCATGACCACCGGCAGCAGCGGCCCGTCGCCCGGCTTGAAGCCGAGGACCCGGGCCTGCGCGGGCGCGTCCTCAGCCGTGATCCGGCCCTCCGCGAGGTCGGTGAGGAAGTCGCCCCGGCCGCGCGCCGCCAGCTCCTCCTCCTGCCGGGCCTGCATCAGGACCACCGCGAGGATGCCCGCCGCCCGCTCGGCCGCCATCCGGTGGACGAGGGACAGCGGCGTCGACACGGCGAGCAGCACCAGACGGGCCCGTACGGCGCCCGTCCCCGGTCCTCCGCCAGGGACGTCCACCAGGACCGCTCCCGTCGGCGGGGCCTCCCTCGCCTCCCGCTGTCCGCGCAGTCCGTCCCACACCTGGAGCGGGTCGGCCGCGGCCGGGCCGGACTCGGTCCCCGCCGCGTAGAGCAGCTGGCCGTCCGCCGTCTCCAGGAAGACCGGGTTCGCGGTGAAGTCGGCGAGGATCCGCAGGACCTGGGGGACTCCTCCGCCGCCGAGCAGCGCCTCCGTGCACTGCCGGTGGACCTCCTCGGCCTGCCGAAGGAGCGCGTAGTGGCCGTTGACGATCTCGGTGTGGATCTCCTCGGTCACCGCCACGAACGGCACCTCGCGATGCAGCTGGACCAGCGGCAGACCGGCCGCCCGCGCCGTGTCCACTATCGTCGCCGGCAGCCGGGAGAACCGCGGGCCGAGTTCCACGACGAGCGCCGCGATCCCGCGGTCCGCGAGCCGCCGGACGAAGGCCCGCTGCTCGGCGGGGCGGGTCCCGAGCCCCAGGCCGGTCGTCAGCAGCAGCTCGCCGCCCTTGAGCAGTGACGCGATGTTGGGCACCTCGCCGGCGTGTACCCAGCGCACCGTGCGGTGCAGCCGGTCGGCGCCGGCGACCACTTCCGGGAGTCCGCCGCGCAGTCCGGGCAGCTCAAGCGCCCGCTGCACGGTGATCCCGCCCTGATTGTCCATACGTCCGGACGCTACCCGCGTCGATGTTCCGGCAACATCACCCCACGGTCACAAGCGTGGTGTTCCGGCCGTCTGACCCGACAACTCGTCGCCCCCGCCCGGCATTTGTGCGACCGCCTGTCGATTGTGGTCTACGTCACCCCGGAGGATGGTGTCGCGCCATGGCAGAGAACCCCACCCCAGAGGTGCAGCGGCTCAAGGCGAACTCCGTCGGACTCGTCGGCGTCGTCTTCATGGCCGTGGCGACCGCCGCACCGATCACGGCGATGACCGGCAACGTTCCCATCGCCGTCGGCTTCGGCAACGGCACCGGCGCGCCCGCCGGCTATCTCTTCGCGACCGTCGTCCTGACCGTCTTCTCGGTCGGCTATGTCGCCATGGCGAAGCGGATCACCGCCGCGGGCGCCTTCTACGGCTACATCTCCCACGGCCTCGGCCGCATCGCCGGAATGGCCTCGGGGATGCTCGCCGTCCTCGCGTACATCGTCTTCGAGGCCTCGATCGTCGGCGTCTTCGCCTACTTCACGAAAACGACGGTCGCCGACCAGCTCGGTGTCGACCTGCCGTGGATCGTGTACGCGGCGGGAATGCTCGCGGTGACCGCCGTCCTCGCGTACTTCGACATCAACCTCACCGCCAAGGCGCTCGGCGTGATGCTGATCGCCGAGATCGCGGTGCTGTTCGCGGTGGCCACCGCCGTCCTGCTCGCGGGCGGCGGCCCGGACGGCATACCGGTCGAGCCGATCAACCCCGTGAACGCCTTCACCGGCAGCTCCGCCGGCCTGGGGCTCTTCTTCGCCTTCTGGTCCTGGGTCGGCTTCGAGTCGACCGCGATGTACGGCGAGGAGTCCCGCGACCCCAAGCGGGTGATCCCCAAGGCGACCCTGATCTCCGTCGTCGGGGTCGGGCTCTTCTACATCTACGTCTCCTGGATGACCATCGCGGGCAACGGCCTGAGCGGCGCGGTGAAGGCGTCGGGCTCCACCAGCCCCCTCGACCTCTTCTTCGACCCGGCCCGCTCCTTCATCGGCGCCTGGGCCGTCGACGCCTTCCAATGGCTGCTGCTCACCGGCTCCTTCGCCTGCGGCATGGCGTTCCACCAGTGCGCCTCGCGCTATCTGTACGCGATCGGCCGCGAGGGCTTCCTGCATCCCGCGCTCGGACGCACCCACCCCCAGCACGGCTCCCCGTACATCGCCTCCTACGTCCAGTCGGCGATCGCCGTCGTCCTCGTCGGTGTCTTCTGGGTCACCGGCCAGGACCCGTACATCCACCTGTACACGCTGCTCGCCATCCTCGGCACGATGGCGATCCTGATCGTCCAGACCCTCTGTTCCTTCGCCGTCATCGGCTACTTCCGCAAGAACCACCCCGAGGACCGGCACTGGTTCAGGACCTTCACCGCCCCGCTGCTCGGCGGCATCGGCATGATCGCCGTCGTCGTCCTGTTGGTGATCAACATGGACACGGCGGCAGGCACGGCAGCCGACTCGCTCGTCTTCAAGGCCATCCCGTGGATCGTCGGAGCGGTGTGCTTCGGCGGCCTCGGCCTCGGCTTCTACCTGCGGGCCAAGCGCCCCGAGCGCTACGAGATCATCGGCCGGATCGTCCTCGAGGACGCGGCCGAACGCGAAGAGACCCCCACCGCCGCCACCGTCTGAGGAGCCAGCCATGTCCCGTACGCCTCTGATGCACGCCCTGAGACGACTCGCCGCCGAACACTCCGCCGCCAGGCGCCTGGACCTGCCCGTGGCCGAGGTGCGCGGCTCCACCCGGCGCGAGCTGCTGACCCGGGCGGCCGCCCTCGGTCTCGCCGCCGGGATCGGAGGGGCCGCCGTCCGGCCCGCCCCGGCCCGCGCCGCCGAATCCGCCGCCGCACCCCGGATCGCCGTGGTCGGTGCCGGGATCTCCGGGCTCACCGCGGCCCTCACCCTCAAGGACGCGGGTCTGAACTGCACGCTCTACGAAGCCAATCCGTCGCGTGTCGGCGGCAGGATGTGGACCCAGCGCGACCTCTGGTCGAACGGCCAGACCTCCGAGATCGGCGGCGAGCTGATCGACACCAGCCACAAGAAGATCCTTGAGCTCTGTCGCCGCTTCGGGCTTCCTGTCGAGGACTTCCTCGGCGGCGGACCGAACGGAGCCGAGGAAGTCCTGTGGTTCCAGGGCACCTACTATTCCCGGACCCGGGCCGACGAGGACTTCAAGGCGGTCTACCAGTCCCTCCACCGCGATCTGTCCGAGGCGGGTGAGGTGAAGTGGAACCAGACCACCCCGGCCGGCACCGCACTCGACAACATGTCGATATACGAATGGATCGACACGCGCGTCCCCGGCGGACACGGCTCCCCGCTCGGCCGGTTCATCGACGTCGCCTACAACGTCGAGTACGGCGCGGAGACCACCGAGCAGTCCGCGCTCGCCCTGGTCCTGCTCATGGGCTACCAGACCAATCCCGGCGACTTCAACGTCTGGGGCCTGTCCAACGAGCGCTACCACATCACCGGCGGCAACGACCAACTCCCACGCGCGATCGCCCAGTCCCTGCCCGCCGGAACCCTGCGCATGGGCTGGTCCCTGACCGCCGTCCGCGCCAACGCCGACGGCACCCAGACGCTGACCTTCACCGAGGGCGGTTCCACCAGGACCGTCACCGCGGACCGCACCATCCTCTGCGTCCCGCTGCCCATCCTCCAGGGCCTCGATCTGTCCCGAGCCGGATTCGACCCGCTCATGACGAACCTGCTGCGGGACGCCCGTATGGGGTACTGCACCAAGCTCAACATGCAGTTCTCGTCGAGGCCCTGGCGCGGCACGGGCCCCTGGCCCGGAGTGTCGGCGGGCGACTGCTTCACCGACACCACGGTCCAGCAGACCTGGGACACCACGAAGATCCAGCCTGGGGCCGGCGGCATCCTCCTCCAGTACGGCGGCGGCGACCTCGCCAGGTCGCTCACGCCGGCCGGGCCCTTCTCCACCCAGACGGACCCGTATGTACGCGACCTCGCCGCGCGGTACCTCGCGGGCATCGACGCGTTCTTCCCCGGCACCTCCGGGGCCTTCACCGGCAGGGCCCAGCTGTCCGCCTGGCACCGCAACCCGTACTCCCTGGGCGCCTACTCGTGCTGGCCGGTGGGGTACCTCCACCGCTACGCCGGGTACGAGGGCACCCCGCAGGGCCGCGTCCACATCGGCGGCGAGCACTGCAGCTACGACTTCCAGGGCTTCATGGAGGGCGGCGCCACCGAGGGCGAGCGGGCCGCGCGGGAGGTGATCGCCGCGCTCCGATAGCCGACTCGGCTCCGACGGCCCTATTCGGGGGCCGGCTCGATGTTGTGGTTGAGCCGGAAGACGTTGTCGGGGTCGTACTCGGCCTTGATCGCGGCAAGGCGCCGGTAGTTGCCGGCGCCGAAGCCGGAGACGACCCGTTCCCTGCCCTCCTGGCCGGTGAAGTTGAGGTAGACGGCCCCGGTGGACCACGGCTCGACGTCCTCGCGGACGTCATGGACCCACTTCCTGCCGCGGTCGTCGTCCGCCGGGTCGTCCCAGATCCCGAAGGGGTGGGTGGCCCAGGGAGCCTGGCGCCAGGGGATCGGGTACTCGGCCCCCGTCCTCGCCAGCGCGCCGCCCAGCGGGAACAGCACATGCTGACTGCCGGACGGAACGATCATGCTGTGGGCGCGGGCGCAGAATCGGTCCACGGCCTCGTCGGGGAGGGCGTCGAGATACTCGGCGGACCAGTAGTTCCGCAGCCCGGGCGGATCGTCGAGCATGCACTGGAAGTCGGCGTAGGGCAGCGCGCCGATCACCTCGCCCTCGTGCGGGATGTCCAGCAGGGGCCCGGACAGCTCGCGTACCTGGGCCTCGGTGCCCGCGTAGGTCACCAGCGCCCCGCACAGCAGCTGTCCCACCAGGTGCTCCGGTACGAACTCCTCGGGCGGCGCGGTCATGTAGACGGCCCCGCCCCCGGCCTCGTCCGGCGCCGAAGCCAGGAGGTCGCGGTAGGTCCGGACCACCTCCGGACCCCGCTCCGGCAGGTAGAGGATCAGCGCCATGGCGAAGGAGGGCAGCGGATGCAGCCGCAGCGTCATCGCCGTGGCCACCCCGAAGTTGCCGCCGCCGCCGTGCAGCGCCCAGAAGAGCTCCGGGTTCTCGTCGCCGCTCGCGTGGACGGACACGCCCTCCGCGGTGACGAGGTCGACGGAGACCAGGTTGTCGCAGGCGAGCCCGTGCAGGCGCTCCAGCCAGCCGGAGCCCCCGCCCAGGGTGAAGCCGCCGACGCCGGTGGTGGAAGCGCGGCCGCCGGTCGTCGCCAGGCCGTACGGCTCCGCCGCCCGGTCCATGTCGCTCATGATGGCGCCGCCGCCGAGACGCACCGTACGGACCTCGGCATCGACGTCCGCCGAATTCAGCCGGCGGAGGTCCACGACCAGACCGCCCTCGACGAGGGCCGTACCCGCCACGCTGTGCCCGCCACCGCGGACCGCGATCGCCAGCTCGTGCTCACGCCCGAAGCGGACCGCCCGGGCCACGTCCTCCTCGGAGCCGCACTGGGCGATCACTGCGGGATGCCGGTCGATCATGCCGTTGAAGACCTTGCGGGCCTCGTCGTAGCCCGGATCGCCGGGGACGAGGACATCGCCGGACAGTTCCTCGCGGAAGCCGTCCAGAGCCGTGCTCTTCACGCTGTTCTTCACGCCGGGGGGAGCCATGGTGCCCCCTTCCAAGGGGCGACAGGACCATTTCAGACTAGCCCGGAAGGGGACCGACGACGCGTCGAACGGTCCCCGGCCCCCGCCGGCTAGCCGCCGTACGCCCCGCTCGCCGTCAGCCGCAGCGCCGTGTCGATCAGCGGAACGTGACTGAAGGCCTGCGGGAAGTTCCCCACCTGCCGCTGCAGCCGCGGGTCCCACTCCTCGGCGAGCAGACCGAGGTCGTTGCGCAGCCCGAGCAGCTTCTCGAAGAGCCTGCGCGCCTCGTCCACCCGCCCGATCATCGCCAGGTCGTCCGCGAGCCAGAACGAGCACGCGAGGAACGCGCCCTCGTCGCCCTCCAGGCCGTCCACGCCCGCGTCCTCGCCGGCCGTCGGATACCGCAGGACGAAGCCGTCCTCGGTCGACAGCTCACGCTGGATCGCCTCGATCGTGCCGATGACACGCTTGTCGTCCGGCGGCAGAAAGCCCATCTGCGGAATCAGCAGCAGCGAGGCGTCCAGCTCCTGCGAGCCGTACGACTGCGTGAAGGTGTTCCGCTCCTTGTCGTACCCCTTCTCGCAGACATCGCGGTGGATGTCGTCCCGCAGCTCCCGCCAGCGCTCCAGCGGGCCGTCCGCGTCCCCGGACTCGATCAGCTTGATCGTCCGGTCGACGGCGACCCAGGCCATCACCTTGGAGTGCACGAAGTGCCGGCGCGGCCCGCGCACCTCCCAGATGCCCTCGTCGGGCTGGTCCCAGTGGTTCTCCAGGTAGCGGATCAGCTTCAGCTGGAGCAGCGAGGCGTAGTCGTTGCGCGCCAGACCCGTCATATGGCCGAGGTGCAGCGCCTCGGTGACCTCGCCGTACACATCGAGCTGCAGCTGGTGCGCGGCGCCGTTGCCGACCCGCACCGGACTCGAGTTCTCGTATCCCGGCAGCCAGTCCAGCTCCGCCTCGCCCAGCTCGCGCTCGCCCGCGATGCCGTACATGATCTGCAGGTTCTCCGGGTCGCCGGCGACCGCGCGAAGCAGCCACTCGCGCCAGGCGCTGGCCTCCTCGCGGTAGCCGGTGCGCAGCAGCGAGGAGAGGGTGATCGCGGCGTCCCGCAGCCAGGTGTAGCGGTAGTCCCAGTTCCGTACGCCACCGATCTCCTCCGGCAGCGAGGTGGTGGGGGCGGCGACGATCCCGCCGGTCGGCGCGTACGTCAGCGCCTTCAGGGTGATCAGCGAACGGACCACGGCCTCGCGGTAGGGCCCGTGGTACGTGCAGTGCTCGACCCACCCCCGCCAGAAGTCCGCGGTCGCGTCGAGCGCGCCCTCGGGGTCGGGGAGCGCCGGCGGCTGGTGGTGGGAGGGCTGCCAGCTGATCGTGAAGGCGATCCGCTCGCCGGGGGTGACGGTGAAGTCGGAGTACGTCGTCAGGTGCTCGCCGTGCGTTTCGACGGCGGTATCCAGCCAGACGGAGTCGGGCCCGGCGACGGCGACCGTACGCCCGTCCACCTTGTGCACCCACGGCACCACACGGCCGTAGCTGAAGCGCATCCGCAGCGCCGAGCGCATCGGGACGCGCCCGCTCACGCCTTCCACGATGCGGATCAGCTGCGGGGCGCCGTCACGCGGCGGCATGAAGTCCGTGATGCGGACGGTGCCGCGCGGCGTGTCCCACTCGGACTCCAGGATGAGCGAGTCGCCGACATACCGGCGGCGGTCGGCGGCCGGTGGGGTGGTGCCCTCCGCGTGCGCGGGCCCCACCCGCCAGAAGCCGTGGTCCTCCGTGCCGAGAAGCCCGGCGAAGATGGCGTGCGAGTCGAAGCGGGGCAGGCACAGCCAGTCCGCCGAGCCGTCCCGGCAGACCAGGGCAGCGGTCTGCATGTCTCCGATGAGTGCGTAATCCTCGATGCGCCCGGCCACGTGCATCTCCAGTCGAACGGCCACGTCCGCCCCGCGGGGCGCTTACTGAGTCTCACATGACTCTGTGTCTCACATGAGTCTCTGCGGTCAAGGGATCGTTGACGAGCTCTTGTTCCGGTGGGCGGGGGTGGTGCCGTTGGCCGGCCTGGCTCGGCAGCGAGTGTCCGAGCAGGATACGACGCACGGTGATGATCTGCGCGACCGCCTTGGCAACACGGCGCGGCCGAACGCTTGACTCAAGGGTGGCGAAGGGGTGAACCCCCGGGGGTCGTCGCCCGAAGTGCACGGACGACTGCCGCGCGTGGCCGGAAGCAGCCGCCCGCCGTCGCTGATACCCTGGTACCCCGTGGACCGGTGGTCGCCCTGTGAAATCCAGGGGCCCCGAAACCGCAGCGACGGCACCCCCGAAATCTGGGCGGAAGCCGGTACGCACCTCGACTCAGCGACCACGGGAGCCCCCTCTTGGCGATGCCGCCCAAATCCACGACGACCAAGCACATCTTCGTCACCGGGGGTGTCGCGTCCTCCCTCGGCAAGGGCCTGACCGCCTCCAGCCTGGGTGCGCTGCTCAAGGCGCGGGGTCTTCGCGTCACCATGCAGAAGCTCGACCCGTACCTGAACGTCGACCCGGGCACGATGAACCCGTTCCAGCACGGCGAGGTGTTCGTCACCAACGACGGCGCCGAGACGGACCTGGACATCGGTCACTACGAGCGCTTCCTCGACGTCGACCTCGACGGCTCGGCCAACGTCACCACCGGCCAGGTCTACTCGCAGGTCATCGCCAAGGAGCGGCGCGGCGAGTACCTGGGCGACACCGTCCAGGTCATCCCGCACATCACCAACGAGATCAAGCACCGCATCCGCCGCATGGCCACCGACGACGTCGACGTCGTCATCACGGAGGTCGGCGGCACGGTCGGTGACATCGAGTCGCTGCCGTTCCTGGAGACCGTCCGCCAGGTCCGCCACGAGGTCGGCCGGGACAACGTCTTCGTCGTGCACATCTCGCTGCTGCCCTACATCGGCCCGTCGGGCGAGCTGAAGACCAAGCCGACCCAGCACTCGGTCGCCGCCCTGCGCAACATCGGTATCCAGCCCGACGCGATCGTGCTGCGCGCCGACCGTGACGTCCCGACCGCCATCAAGCGCAAGATCTCGCTGATGTGCGACGTCGACGAGGCCGCGGTGGTCGCCGCCATCGACGCCAAGTCGATCTACGACATCCCGAAGGTGCTGCACACCGAGGGCCTGGACGCCTACGTCGTGCGCAAGCTCGACCTGCCGTTCCGCGATGTCGACTGGACCACCTGGGACGACCTGCTGGACCGCGTCCACAACCCCGACCACGAGGTCACGGTCGCGCTCGTCGGCAAGTACATCGACCTGCCCGACGCCTACCTCTCGGTCACCGAGGCGATGCGGGCCGGCGGCTTCGCGAACAAGGCCCGGGTCAAGGTCAAGTGGGTCACCTCCGACGACTGCAAGACCCCGGCCGGGGCGAAGAAGCAGCTCGGTGACGTCGACGCCATTCTCATCCCCGGTGGCTTCGGCGACCGCGGCGTGAGCGGCAAGGTCGGCGCCATCCAGTACGCCCGCGAGAACAAGGTCCCGCTGCTGGGTCTGTGCCTGGGCCTGCAGTGCATCGTGATCGAGGCCGCGCGGAACCTGGCCGAGATCCCGGACGCCAACTCGACCGAGTTCGACCCCGCGACCGCCCACCCCGTCATCTCGACGATGGAGGAGCAGCTCGCGTACGTCGAGGGCGCCGGCGACCTGGGCGGCACGATGCGTCTCGGCCTCTACCCGGCGAAGCTCGCCGAGGGCTCGATCGTCCGTGAGGTCTACGACGACCAGCCCTACGTCGAGGAGCGCCACCGCCACCGCTACGAGGTGAACAACGCCTACCGCGCGGAGCTGGAGAAGAAGGCGGGCATCGTCTTCTCGGGCACCTCCCCCGACAACAAGCTCGTCGAGTACGTCGAGTACCCGCGCGAGGTGCACCCCTACCTGGTCGCCACCCAGGCGCACCCGGAACTGCGGTCGCGTCCGACCCGCCCGCACCCGCTGTTCGCGGGCCTGGTGAAGGCGGCCGTGGAGCGCAAGACGGGCAAGTAGCGCACAGGCGATACGGTTGACCGGGGTACGAGCCTTCTTCAGGCACGTGCCCCGGTTTTCTGTGCGAGGGAGGACGTCTTCATGACCATCAAGGACACGCCCGAGGAGTGGCGGGTCACCGCGACCGCGACCCCGTTCCGGGGGAACAAGACCAGTGTCCGGGCCGACGACGTCGTCATGCCCGACGGGTCGGTCGCACGCCGCGACTACCAGGTCCACCCCGGTTCGGTGGCCGTCCTCGCCCTCGACGACGAGGGCCAGGTCCTGATCCTGCGCCAGTACCGCCACCCGGTGCGCCAGAAGCTGTGGGAGATCCCGGCCGGCCTGCTGGACGTCCCCGGTGAGAACCCGCTGCACGCGGCGCAGCGGGAGCTGTACGAGGAGGCGCACGTCAAGGCGGAGGAGTGGAACGTCCTGACGGACGTCTACACGACGCCGGGCGGCTGCGACGAGGCCGTACGGATCTTCCTCGCGCGGGGCCTTTCGGCGGCGGAGGGCGAGCGCTTCGAGGTCGCCGAGGAAGAGGCGGACATGGAGCTGGCGCGGGTGCCGCTGGAGGATCTGGTGAAGGGCGCGCTGGCGGGCGAGCTCCACCACAACTGCCTGGTGGTGGGCGCCCTCGCCCTGACGGTCGTGCTCAACGGCCCGGGCCTCGACACCCTGCGCCCGGCGGAAGCGGAATGGCCGGCGAGGCCGTTCGAGGCGTAGGCCCCGGGGGCGGTGGCTCGTCCCGGTGGCTCATCCCGTCGTGAGGTTTCGGGAGCCCGGGCGCGGCCCGGCGGTTCCAGTGCGCCGGTCCGTGCCCCGGGTCCCTTCGCCCCCTCCCCGCCCCGAGGGCCGCTCCAACGGACCCGTGGTGTGACGATCCGCTGATCCGATCGGGGGACCCGTCGGTCGCGCTCCGCCGGGAACCGGAACCGGCCTGAACTACGCTCGGGATCACCCGTCCGGAGACCCGACGGGTTCGGCTCGTGCGCAGTGGACGGGAGCGTGGCCCGTGACGGATCAGGCGGTGGGCGTGGGCGGCGTCGGCCGGGAGCGCGCCCGGCGCGGTCCCGGTGGGCAGCCGACCGGGACACCGACACCCACGGACCGTCAGTTCTTCGGCAGACAGCGCGAGTTGAAAGCCCTGCGCGCCGACATCCAGCGCGCGGGCCTGGACACCATCTCCGGCCGCAAGGCCCCTCGTGCGCGTGTGCTGCTCATCGCCGGACGCCCCGGCTCCGGCCGTACCGCGCTCGCCGAAGAGCTCGCCGCCTCGCTCGCCGAGGACTACCCCGACGGCGTTCTCCGGGCCCGGCTGACCGAGCCCGGGGGAGAGCGCGTCCCCACCGAGCGGACCGCCCGGGACCTCCTGGACACGCTCGGGATCCCCGCCCCCGCCGGCGCGGACGGCGATGAGCTGTCCGAGATGGTCCGGGAGGCCCTTGCCGTCCGCCGCGCGCTGCTGCTCCTCGACGACGCCCGTGACGCCGAGCAGGTCGACCCCCTGCTGCCGGACAACCCCGACTGCCTGGTCGTCGCCGTCGCCCGGGGGCCGCTCACGGGCATCCCCGACGTCCGCCCCTGCACCCTCGGGGGGCTGGACACGAAGTCCGCGATCGAACTCCTCGAACGGTTCACCGGTTCCGTACGGATCACCGTCGACCCGCAGTCCGCCGAGACGCTGACCGAGGTCTGCGGCGGCCAGCCCGCCGCGCTCGTCCTGGCGGGTGGCTGGCTGGCCGCGCGCCCCAAGGCGTCCGTCGCCGATCTGGCCAAGCGATTGCACGCCCTGCCCGGCGATCCGCTGGCCCGCGCGTTCCACATGGTGTACGAGTCCCTGTCGGGGCCGACCGGCCGCCTGCTCCGGCTGCTGGCCCTCGCGCCCCTCGGCCTCGCCGACGCGCACACCGCGTCCGCGCTGGCCGGCTGCTCCGTCTCCGCCGCCCAGTCGACGCTCGACGACTTCGCCGCCGCCGGGCTGCTGCGGACCGGGGAAGACGGGGAGTACGAGGTGCCCGGGCATCTCGTCCCCGTCCTGCGCGCGCTCCTGGAGGAGCGGGACCGGCCCGGGGAGCTGCAGCTCGCCCGGGCGCGGATGCTGGAGCGGACGGTGCGGCTCCTCCAGTCCTGCCGGGCGGTCACCGAGCCGGAGGGCTCGCCCGCCCGCCGCAAGCTCGCCGGACTGCCCCGCGCCCTGCGCTTCCCCTCTCCGCGGGCCGCCGCCGACTGGCTGCGGACCCGGCAGCCCGTGCTGCTGGCCTGCGCCCGGCTGGCCGTCGCCGACGGGGAGCTGGACACGCTGGCCCGCCGGCTGATCGCCGCCCTGGTCAGGGCCCTGAGCGCACACCGGGGCGCCGAGGCCGCGGCCCCCGAGCTGTACGGGCTGCACCAGCTGGTCCTCGGCGTCGCCGAGCGGCGCGGACTGCACCGCGAGCGGGCCGCCGCCCTGCTGAATCTCGCCGATCTGGACGCCGGAACCGGCCGGACCGAGTCCGCCCTGGCCCGCTACCGGGCGGCGCTGGACGCCGGACGGGCGGCGAACGACCCGTACGCGATCGGCCGCGCGATGGAATCCGTAGGCGGTTCCTACCAGGAGCTGGGGGACTGGCAGCGGGCCGCCGACTGGTACGGACGGGCGCTCTCCCACCGCCTCGCCCGGGACGAGCGGGCGGACCAGGCGCGGCTGTACGGGCGCCTCGGCGCGGTGCACACCTACGCGGGGCGCTACGGCGAGGCGCTGCGGAACTGGCGAGCGGCTGCCGCCGGCTACCGGCGGCTCGCCGATCTGCCGGGCTACGCACGGGCGTTGAGCGAGGCCGCCCGGGTCCAGGAGTACGCCGGCCGGCCCGAGGAATCGCTGCGTACCTGCGAGGAGGCCGTCGAGTGGGCGCGCCGGGCCGAGGACGTACGGCTCCAGGCCGCGCTGCAGCTCAGGCTGGCCGACACCCTCGACCGGCTCGGGGACCCGGCCGCCGCCAGGCTGCACCGCGCCACGGCCGAACGTCTTCTGGGAACCGAGGACTCTGCCTACGAAATCCGCAGTGCTTTCGACGAAGATTAATGCTTTGCAAGGCTAGACAGAGGGAACTCCTTCATTAGACTGGGTGAGCCGCAACCGTTCGCGGTCTACCCCGGTGTGCCGCAGTGCGCCCGGGTATGTATGGCATTGCCCCAGTAATCCCCCTGAGCCAAGGACCGTGATCGACGATGAAGGTCGGCATCCCCCGCGAGGTCAAGAACAACGAGTTCCGGGTGGCCATCACCCCCGCTGGTGTGCACGAGCTCGTGCGCCACGGCCACCAGGTCTTCATCGAGCAGAACGCCGGTGTCGGCTCCTCGATCACGGACGACGAGTTCGTCTCCGCCGGCGCGCAGATCCTGCCGACCGCCGACGAGGTCTGGGCCACCGCCGACCTGCTGCTGAAGGTCAAGGAGCCCATTGCCGAGGAGTACCACCGCCTCCGCAAGGACCAGACGCTCTTCACCTACCTCCACCTCGCCGCGTCCCGCGAGTGCACGGACGCCCTGCTGGAGTCCGGCACCACCGCCATCGCGTACGAGACCGTCGAGACCGCGAACCGTGCGCTGCCGCTGCTCGCCCCGATGTCCGAGGTCGCGGGCCGCCTGGCCCCGCAGGTCGGCGCCTACCACCTGATGCGCTCGGTCGGCGGCCGTGGTGTGCTCCCCGGCGGCGTCCCCGGCACCCACGCCGGTGAGTGCGTCGTCATCGGCGGTGGCGTCTCCGGCTGGAACGCCACTCAGATCGCCGTCGGCATGGGCTTCCACGTCACCCTGCTCGACCGCGACATCAACAAGCTCCGCGAGGCCGACAAGATCTTCGGCACCAAGGTGAAGACGATCGTCTCCAACGCCTACGAGCTGGAGAAGGCCGTCGTCGAGGCCGACCTCGTCATCGGCGCCGTCCTCATCCCGGGCGCCAAGGCCCCGAAGCTGGTCACCAACGAGCTCGTCGCCAAGATGAAGCCCGGAAGTGTCCTTGTCGACATCGCGATCGACCAGGGCGGCTGCTTCGAGGACTCGCACCCGACCACCCACGCCGAGCCGACCTTCCAGGTCCACAACTCGGTCTTCTACTGCGTCGCCAACATGCCGGGCGCGGTCCCGAACACCTCCACCTACGCGCTGACCAACGCCACGCTGCCCTACATCGTGTCGCTGGCGAACAACGGCTGGGTCGAGGCGCTGCGCCGCGACTCCGCGCTCGCCCTGGGCCTCAACACCCATGACGGCAAGGTGGTTTACAAGGAGGTCGCCGAGGCGCACGGCCTCGAGCACCTGGAGCTCAGCAGCCTGCTCGGCTGACCTCGGGCGGCGCTCCGTCAATACGCGCCGTCAACCTCACGCATCCGGCCGGACCTTGTCGACCAAGGTCCGGCCGCATGTGTGTCCGGACACTTTGTGACCCTCGTTCAACTCGCCTCGAACGTAACCCTTTAACCGTTTCGCACACCCCCGAAACGTGGCGATGCACAGCCGTGCACCCTTGACATCACGGTGTTCCATTGCCGACACATCGGGCCGGGTCCGGCGGATTGTGTTGCTGCGGAGCGGTGACACGCCATAGAGTCGCCAACCGTCGGCATGGTGCCACGCTGACGAATCGATAAGTTTCCTGGTCATGTCCAAGGAGGTAAGACGACTTGTGAATGAGTCGACATTTACTCCCCGAGGTGGTCAACCAGGAACTCCCCGCCGACGCCCGGGGGGCGTGGGGGAGGTGCCCCCAGCGAGGGGCCTGGTCCCGTCACCGGGGCAGTCCGGGCTCGAGGCTGTCGGCTCCGTCGCTGTCCGAACCTTCGCGACCAACCAGCACACGACGACAGCCCACACGATGAAGATGATGGACGGCCTACACGTGAACGCCACGGCCGGCAACGAGAGTGGCCGAGAGTCCACCCACTTCGCCGCCTACGACGAGGTGCCCGAGGGGCACTTCTACGACCCTGACGCCGAGTACGAGCCCGACCCCGAGTACGCGGCCACCCTCGCACCCGACGCTGCCCGCCAGCGCCGCGAGCGGATCGGCCCCACGGGACGTCCCCTGCCGTACTTCCCGATCCCGGGCCCGCTGGCAGAGCACGGACCCGCGACGATCATCGCCATGTGCAACCAGAAGGGCGGCGTCGGCAAGACGACGTCGACCATCAACCTGGGCGCCGCGCTCGCCGAGTACGGCCGGCGGGTGCTGCTCGTCGACTTCGACCCGCAGGGCGCCCTGTCCGTCGGCCTCGGTGTGAACCCGATGGAGCTCGACCTCACCGTCTACAACCTGCTCATGGAGCGGGGCATGTCGGCGGACGAGGTGCTGCTCAAGACCGCCGTGCCCAACATGGACCTGCTGCCGAGCAATATCGACCTCTCGGCCGCGGAAGTGCAGTTGGTGAGCGAGGTCGCGCGCGAGTCGACGCTCCAGCGGGCCCTGAAGCCGCTGATGCAGGACTACGACTACATCGTGATCGACTGTCAGCCCTCGCTCGGTCTGCTGACCGTGAACGCGCTGACGGCGGCTCACAAGGTGATCGTGCCGCTCGAGTGCGAGTTCTTCGCGCTGCGCGGCGTGGCCCTGCTGACGGAGACCATCGAGAAGGTCCAGGAGCGGCTCAACCCCGACCTGGAGCTCGACGGCATCCTCGCCACGATGTACGACTCGCGGACCGTGCACAGCCGTGAGGTCCTGGCGCGTGTCGTCGAGGCCTTCGACGACCACGTCTACCACACGGTGATCGGGCGGACCGTGCGCTTCCCGGAGACCACGGTCGCCGGTGAGCCCATCACCACCTACGCCTCCAACTCCGTCGGCGCCGCCGCCTACCGCCAGCTCGCCAGGGAGGTGCTCGCCCGGTGTCACGCCGAGTGAGTCTGCCCGGGGCCGACGAGCTGTTCCGTACGACCGGGGGCATGGGGCTGCAGGCGTCGTCACCGCGGCGGGGCGCCAACGGGGAGCCACGGGTGCCGGCGCCGGCGGGGGAGAGCGACACGGAGGCGGCTCAGACGCCGCCCCCGTCCTCGCCCGCCCCGTCGTCGCAGGAGCACTCGGCCGCCGACGCGGAGAACGCCGAGCCGCGGTCCCGTACGCCGGAGGCGGAGGCGCCCCGCGCGCCCCGGCGCTCGGGCGACGACGCCGCCGCGCGGCGGCGGGCCCGGGCGGCGAACCGGCGGCCCAGCGGACGTGAGCGCCACGACGAGAAGATCACGGTCTATGTCTCCGCCGAGGAGCTGATGGACCTGGAGCACGCCCGCCTGGTGCTCCGCGGGGAGCACGGCCTGGCGGTCGACCGCGGCCGGATCGTCCGTGAGGCGGTCGCGGTGGTCCTCGCGGACCTGGAGTCCCGGGGCGACGCGAGCATCCTCGTACGGCGCCTGCGCGGACGCTGAGGGTAGCCTGCGGGCCTGCCTGCCGCTCCTCGCTCCTCCCTGGACCACGATGCCCCCGACGGACGACCCCTCCGCCCCCGCCTCCCGCCGCCGCACCCTGGGCCGGGGCCCGGGGGCCGGCCCGTCGGCGCCTCCGTCACCCCCGCCCGCGAAACCGGCCACCGCGCCCCAGGACCCCTCGCGAGACGACACCGGGACGCCCACAGCCGAGGACCCGTCGGCCCAGGCGGCCCCCAACCAGGTGGCCGCGGGTCTGTGGGGCCCGGCATCCCGGGGCCCGGCACCCCAGGCGCCCGCAGCCGAGAGGCGCTCGGCCCAGGCGGGCACGGACCTGTCGGCACCCGCACCCACGGACCAGGCGGCCACTGGCCGGGGGGCCATGGGCCCGGCATCCACGGGCCCGGCATCCACGGGCCCGGCATCCACGGGCCCGGTGGCCCCGGACCCGGCGGCCCCGGCAGTCGTGGCCGCGGCGCCCCCGGTGGTGGCGGAAGCGCCCGCGTCGCCTCCCGTCCCGGTCGCGGAGGCCGCTCCCGAAGGGCGGGAGCAGCCCTCCGGCGACGGGCGCTTCACCGTGCGGCTGGTGAACTTCGAGGGGCCCTTCGATCTGCTCCTGCAGCTCATCTCCAAGCACAAGCTCGACGTGACCGAGGTCGCCCTCTCCAAGGTGACCGACGAGTTCATGGCCCACATCCGGGCCATGGGACCCGACTGGGACCTCGACCAGACCACCGAGTTCCTCGTCGTCGCCGCGACCCTGCTCGACCTCAAGGCCGCCCGGCTGCTGCCCGCCGCCGAAGTGGAGGACGAGGCCGATCTCGCGCTGCTGGAGGCGCGGGACCTGCTCTTCGCCCGCCTCCTCCAGTACCGCGCGTACAAGCAGATCGCCGCGATCTTCGGAGACCGCTGGGAGGCCGAGGGGCGGCGCTACCCCCGGACCGTCGGTCTCGAGCCCCATCACGCCGAGCTGCTCCCCGAGGTCGTCATCAGCATCGGCGCCGAGGGATTCGCCCGGCTCGCCGTCAAGGCCATGCAGCCGAGGGCCAAGCCGCAGGTGTACGTGGACCACATCCACGCGCCGCTGGTGAGCGTCCAGGAGCAGGCCGCCGTGGTGGTCGCGCGGCTGCGGGAGCGCGGGGCCGTGAGCTTCCAGGAGCTCGCGGAGGACGCCGGTGACACCCTCACCGTCGTCGCCCGCTTCCTCGCCCTGCTGGAGCTCTACCGCGACAAGGCCGTCGCCCTCGACCAGGACGACGCCCTGGGCGAGCTGACCGTCACCTGGACCGGCGGGGAGACCGTGACCGTCACCGATGAATTCGACCGCGCACCCGAGACCCCGGAGGAGAAGGCATGAGTGAGCTCAAGCCCGCCCTCGAAGCCGTCCTCATGGTCGTCGACGAGCCCGCCACCGAGGAACACCTCGCCAAGGTTTTGGAGCGGCCGAGACGGGAGGTGGCCGACGCCCTGCGCGAGCTCGCCGACGAGTACACCCTCCAGGGCCGAGGCTTCGAGCTGCGCCTCGTCGCCGGCGGCTGGCGCTACTACACCCGTCCCGAGCACGCCGACGCCGTCGAGCGCTTCGTGCTCGACGGCCAGCAGGCGCGGCTCACCCAGGCCGCCCTGGAGACTCTCGCGGTCGTCGCCTACCGCCAGCCGGTCAGCCGTTCGCGGGTGTCGGCGGTGCGCGGAGTGAACTGCGACGGCGTCATGCGCACCCTCCTCCAGCGCGGTCTGGTCGAGGAGGCGGGCGCGGAACCCGAAACAGGTGCGATCCTGTACAGGACGACGAACTACTTTCTGGAGCGGATGGGCCTGCGCGGCCTGGACGAGCTCCCGGAGCTCGCGCCCTTCCTCCCCGAGGCGGAGGCGATCGAGGCCGAGACCCAGGAAGGGGTCCCGTCGTTCGATCCGGATGCACCGGATTCCGAGGACGCAGACGACAAGACGGAACTTTGATGCGAAGCAGCAGCGGCAGGAACAGCAGCGGAAACAACGGCGGGAGCCGTGGTGGCAACAGCGGCGGCCGCGGCAGCAGCGGCGGGCGCGGCGGTAAGCCGGGCGCCGGCGGTGGGCGCGACGACAGGCAGAAGCGCGCGGGCAAGCCCCGCCCGGAGGAGCGCCGCTACGACGTGGGCGGCCCCTCCGAGGCGCCGAAGAAGGGGCGCGGCAGCGCAGCCCGCGGCGGCGCGAAGGGTGGCCCCAAGCAGTCCCCGCAGCAGAGCGGCCGCCGTACCGCGCCCGCGCGCTCCCGTGAGTACGACGCCCGTACCGAGGAGCGCAACCGGGAGCGGTACGCGAACAAGCCGGAGGTCAAGACCCCGAAGACCTTCCCGGGCGCCGAGCAGGAGGGCGAGCGGCTGCAGAAGATCCTCGCCCGGGCCGGCATGGGCTCGCGCCGCGCGTGCGAGGAGCTCATCGAGCAGGCCCGCGTCGAGGTCAACGGCCAGATCGTCACCGAGCAGGGCCTGCGCGTCGACCCCGAGAAGGACGAGATCAAGGTGGACGGCCTGACCGTCGCCACCCAGTCGTACCTCTTCTTCGCGCTGAACAAGCCGGCCGGTGTGGTCTCCACCATGGAGGACCCGGACGGCCGCCAGTGCCTCGGCGACTACGTCACCAACCGTGAGACGCGGCTCTTCCACGTCGGCCGGCTGGACACGGAGACGGAGGGCATCATCCTGCTCACCAACCACGGCGAGCTGGCCCACCGCCTCACGCACCCCAAGTACGGCGTCAAGAAGACCTATCTCGCCGCGATCCAGGGCCCGCTCCCGCGTGACCTCGGCAAGCAGCTGAAGAACGGCATCCCGCTGGAGGACGGCTACGCCCGCGCCGACCACTTCCGGGTCGTCGAGAACACCGGCAAGAACTACCTGGTCGAGGTCTCGCTGCACGAGGGCCGCAAGCACATCGTGCGCCGGATGCTCGCCGAGGCGGGCTTCCCGGTCGACAAGCTCGTGCGCACGGCCTTCGGCCCGATCGGCCTCGGCGACCAGAAGTCGGGCTGGCTGCGCCGCCTGACCAACACCGAGGTCGGCATGCTGATGAAGGAAGTCGGTCTCTAGGACTTCGGGACACTTCCCGGCAGACCCGTACGAAAAGCCCGCAGCCGTCCAGGCTGCGGGCTTTTCGTGCTTGTCGGGGCTCCCGCCGGGGCTTTATAGTCAGAGTGACTATAAAGGTGGTGGTGGGATGAAGCGGTACGCGCACGGGCTCGTGCCCGGCAGGTTCTCCCCGCCGCACGCCGGCCACCACCACCTCGTACGGACCGCCGCCGACCGCTGCGAGCGGCTCACCGTGCTCGTCTGCGGCTTTTCCGCCGCCCTGCCGCTCGACGACCGGATCGCCTGGATGCGCGAGGCGCACCCCGGCGTACAGGTCGTCGGCGGCCTCGACGACGCCCCGGTCGACCCGCACGCCCCGGAGGGATGGGAGGCCCGGCTGCCGGCCGTCCTCGCCGCCGTACCCGAGCCCGTCGACGCCGTGTTCACCTCGGAGGCGTACGGGGAGGAGCTCGGCCGCCGCCTCGGCGCCGAGGCGGTCCGTGTCGACCCGGGGCACACGGTCTTCCCCGTGTCGGGCAGGGCCGTCCGCAAGGACCCCGTCGGCTGCTGGGACTTCCTGGAGCCGCCCGTGCGGGCCGCGCTCGCCCGGCGGGTCGTGGTGCTCGGCGCCGAATCGACCGGCACCACCACCATGGCGTGGGCGCTCGCCGAGCACTACCGGCGACGCGGCGGCGTCTGGACACGGACCCGCCTCGTCCCCGACCACGGGCGGGCGTTCGCCGCACAGAAGCTGGCCGCTCTGCGGACCGAGCGCCCGGACGCGGGCCCGGCGGATGTGGCCTTCACCTCCGAGGAGTTCCTCCTCGTCGCGCAGCGGCAGAGCGAACTGGAGGAGGAGGCCGCCCGGGAGGGTTCCCCCGTGGTCTTCTGCGACACCGACGCCTTCACCACCACCATCCGGCACGAGCGGTACCTGGGCACGGCCGACGACGACGTCCGCCGGGTCGCCGCCCGCGGCACCCGCCACCTGTGGCTGCTCACCGACCACCGGGGCGTCCCCGCCGCCGGCGGGGCAACGCCCGACGGGGGCCGGCTGCGGCCCTGGATGACCGCACGGTTCATGGCCCGGCTCACCCGCACCGGACGCCGCACGGTCCTGCTCACCGGGCCCCACGAGCAGCGCCTCGCCACCGCCGTCGCCGCCGTGGACGCTCTCCTCGCCGAGGGCTGGGACCTCGAGGACACCCCGCCGGAGACCCGATGACCGCCCCGGGGGGACGGGTCCCCGAAGGCTACGACCCGTACGCCTTCGAGCCCTTCGCCGTCACCGTCGACCTCGCCGTCCTCACCGTCCGCGAGGAGCGGCTGCACGTCCTCCTCGTCGAACGCGGCCAGGAGCCCTACAAGGGCGCCTGGGCGCTTCCCGGCGGGTTCGTCCTGCCCCGGGAGTCCGCCGGGCAGGCCGCCCGCCGCGAACTGGCCGAGGAGACCGGGCTGTCCGCGGACACCGTCGCCTCCCTCCACCTGGAGCAGCTGGGCACCTACAGCGAACCGGACCGGGACCCGAGGATGCGGGTGGTGTCCGTCGCGTACACCGCGCTCGTACCGGACCTTCCCGAGCCGCGGGGCGGGAGCGACGCCGCCCGTGCCCGCTGGACGCCTTACGGCGCGCGGGGGCGGCTCGCCTTCGACCACGACCGGATCCTCGCCGACGCCCACGACCGCGTCGGCGCCAAGCTCGAGTACACGTGCCTCGCCACCGCCTTCTGCCCGCCCGAGTTCACCCTCGGCGAGCTGCGGCAGGTGTACGAGACGGTCTGGGGCGTCGAACTCGACCGCCCCAATTTCCGGCGCAAGGTCCTCGCCACGCCCGGCTTCGTCCAGGCCGTGGAAGGACCGCCGCGCCTCACCGGCGGACGGGGGAAACCGGCCGCTCTCTACCGGGCGGGTGCGGCGACAGCGCTGTACCCCCCACTCCTGCGACCGGAAGGACGTGCCACGTGATCGCCGCACGCACCATCACCAAGCAGGCCGCGACGGGTTCGCTCGTCGGCCTGGCCCTCGGGGACGCGCTGGGCTTCCCCACCGAGTTCAACGACGTCCCCTCGATCCTCGCGAAGTGCGGGCCGTGGCGTGAGATGCGGCTGCCGAAGCCGGCGATCGTCACCGACGACACCCAGATGACCCTCGCCCTGGCGCGAGGGATAAGGACCGCGATGGACCGGGGCGTGCTCGCTCCGCTGCGGCTGATCCGCCCGGTGCGGGACGAGTTCGTCTCCTGGTACCACTCGCCCGAGAACAACCGCGCGCCCGGCCGCACCTGCATGGTCGCCTGCCGCCTGCTCGACAGCGACAGGCCCTGGCAGGAGGCGAGCCAGATCGGCTCCAAGGGCTGCGGCGCCAACATGCGGGTCGCCCCCGTCGGGCTCGTACCGGGACTGAGCGAGGAACAGCGCGCGGGCGCCGCGCAGTTGCAGTCCGCCCTCACCCACGGACACCCCACCGCGCTGGCCGCCTCCGACCTGACGGCACGGGCGGTGTTCCTGCTCGCGCGGGGCGCCGAGCCGCTGGGACTCGTCGGCCAGCTGCGCTCCTACGCCTACGAGAACCGCTCCCGCTACCACCACAAGTGGCTCGGCGACTTGTGGACCTACTCCCACGACGCGACGCCCGCCGCCTTCATCGAGCGTGGCTGGGACGACTGCCTCGCGGCCCTCGAAGTCCTCGCCTCGGCGCTCGGCACGGCGAGCCCCGAGGTCGACCCCTGCCTGCTCACCGGGGACGGCTGGATCGCCGAGGAGGCGCTCACCACGGCCCTGCTCTGTTTCCTCCTCTTCCCCGAGGAGCCGGTGACGGCGCTGCGCCGGGCCGCCTGCACCCGGGGCGACTCGGACTCGATCGCCTGCCTGGCGGGCGCGTTCGCCGGGGCGCACCTGGGGGCGGGGGCATGGCCCAAGGAATGGGCCGAGCGGATCGAGTACCGGAGCGAGCTGCTGACGCTGGGAGCCCTCTGGGACGCTTGATCCATGACGACCGCACCGCTCGACCTCGACCTGGCCGCCGTGGTGGCCGAACAGCCCGACCCCCTGCTGTTCGCCACCGTCTCCGGGGCGCATCTCTACGGATTTCCCTCCCGCGACTCGGACGTGGACCTGCGGGGGGTCCATCTGCTGCCGGTGTCCGGCCTGATAGGACTCCGCGAGCCGGAGGAGACCCGGTCCCGGATGTGGGACCGGGACGGCGTCGAGATGGATCTGGTCACACACGACCTGCGCAAGTTCGTACGGCTGATGCTGCGACGCAACGGCTACGTCCTGGAACAACTGCTCTCCCCGTTGGTGGTCCACACAACGGACGCGCACGCCGAGCTCATCTCGTACGTCCCGGGTGTGCTGACCGCACACCACGCGCACCACTACCGGGGGTTCGCCGTGACCCAGTGGCGGCTCTTCGAGAAGACAGGGGAACTCAAACCGCTGCTCTACACCTTCCGGGCCCTGCTCACCGGCATCCATCTCATGCGCTCCGGCGAGGTGGTCGCCCATCTCCCCACCCTGGTCGGGGAGGTGGCCGCTCCCGCGTACCTTCCGGAACTCGTCGAGATCAAGGCCGAGGCCGAGCACGGGAGTGCCGAGGTGGACCAGGACACCGTGCGGGCCGATGTGGAGGCCCTGCACGGGGTCCTCGACGAGGCGCGGGCCGCGTCCGGGCTAGCGGACGCCCCGGGCGCGCACGACGCCCTCCACGACTTCGTCGTACGAGTCCGCCTCGCGGGCTGAGGCGCGGCGCGTACGCGTCAGGAAGTCCTCCACCCTCGCCCGGTCCGGTTCGGGCGGCAGCGGTGTCCTCAGGGCCGCCTCGTCGCCCTCAGCGGCCAGCCGCGCCATCCAGGACTCGACCTCCTGCCACGACACCTCGCCGCGCTTGACCGCGAGCAGCCGCTCGCGGTCCTCGCCCACCTCGATGACCAGCTCGCCCGTGCGCAGCAGATCCCGGCAGGCGACGAGCAGCCGCAGCAGATGCATGGCGTGCTTCCAGCGGGGCGCGCCGTGCCGCCGGACGTCCGCGTCCAGCTTCTTGCGCTGGCCCAGGGCGTAGCGGACGAACGTCTCGTGGGCCTGCCGGGAGAGGAACGCGTCACGCAGCGCCAGCAGCTCGCGGCCGGTGTCGTCGACGCGCTCGACGGTGGGGGAGTGCAGACACTCCAGCACGTTCGGGTTGGCGCGCAGGGCCAGTTCGCAGAAGCGCTCCAGCTCCCAGCTGAACTGCTCCTCAGCGGGGCCGTCGACATGGGTCGGCGGCTTCTCGAAGTGCCAGAAGAGCGGCGTCGGCGCGAGGAACACCCCGCGGCGGTCGGTGTCACTGCCGTCGGTGGCCAGACCGAAGGCGCGCGACCCCATGACACAGGAGTAGATCGTGTGGTCGCGCACCAGCTCTTCCGGAGTCATGGGCGTGAGATTACGTCAGCCCCATCGGCGTCAGGTCAGCCGAATGGTGTCCCCGGACACGGTGATCTGCCGGGGCGGCAGGGGCCGGCGCGCCGGCCCCTGTACGACCGATGCGTCGGCGACGGCGTACCTGCTGCCGTGGCAGGGGCAGTCGATGGTGCCGTCGGCCACCTTGCCGACCGTGCACCCCTGGTGGGTGCAGATCGCGGAGAAGGCCTTGAACTGGCCGGCCTCCGGCTGCGTCACCACGACCTTCCGTTCGGCGAAGACCTTGCCGCCGCCCACCGGGATGTCGGAGGTCTTGGCGAGCGTGTCGCCGGCGCCCGGGGGCGACACGCCCGGGGACGGTTCCGACGGGGACGGGGCGGGCGGGCTCACCGCGGGCGGAACCGCCGACCCGGCGGTGGTCGCGGGCGGCGTGGGGGTGGCGGTCCTGCCGCCCCCGTCGTCGCCCGAGTCGCAGCCGGTGGCCAGGGCGGCGACGGAACCCGCACCGGCCAGCAGAACGGTACGGCGGGGCGTGGCATCAGGATTCATGGCGTACAGCTTGGCGCGGCGCGGCGCCCACACCCCCGCGACACGGGCGCCCCCCACCCCTAATGGGCCTGGCAAGGGCACGAGGACACTCCCTAGACCCAGGGCACGAGCTCGGTCGCCCGGCCGTCCGCGTCCCGGCGGACCTCCAGCACGCCGGTCACGGCGTCCCGTTCGATCGGCCCGTACACATGCGGGTAGAGCATGTCCTCGGAGCCCTCCCAGCGGACCTCGGATCCCAGCAGCGCCTCGTCGATGACGAGTACGAGCAGCGGCCCGGGAGCCTCCCGGTAGTGGGCGTCGGCGATGGCCAGGGCCGACGTGCCGTCCGGTGAGCAGTGCACGAAGCCCTCGGAGGAGAGGGAGGCGGGGCCGTACGGACGCCCGGCGTCCGCGGCCCACTCGTCCAGGGGCACGACATGAAGCAGCATCCGACAGTTCTAGCGCAGAGCCGGCGGCCGCGTTCGGGCCGAGTAGCGCCTCGGACGAGTCCGGGTGAGATTGACCCTGTTCCGTACCGGACGGAACGCGGGTTCACGGCGGACGGCACTGCCGGCAGTGGACGCTCCGGGCCCCGCGCCGCCAGGCCGTTTCGGGCGCGCGTCTCGGAGGGCGGTCGCCGCGCGTGCGTGTCCGACCGGCTGACTAGGCTGAAGCCGCAGCACTCGCACAGGTGAAGGAGTACGTCGTGGCGGTACGAGCGGTCCGGGGAGCCGTCCAGCTGGAGCGGGACGACGCCGTACACATGCATGAGCAGGTCGGCGAACTGCTCACCGCCGTGCTGGAGCGCAACGGGCTCACCGCGGAGGACCTGATCAGCGTCTGGTTCACGGCCACGCCCGATCTCCACAGCGACTTCCCCGCCGCGGTCGCGCGCAAGCTGGGCATCGTCGACGTGCCCCTGATCTGCGCCCAGGAACTCGACATCGACGGAGCCATGCCCCGCGTCGTCCGGCTCCTCGCGCACATCGAGTCCGACCTGCCGAAGTCCCGCATCGCGCACGTCTACCTCGGCGCCGCGGCCGCCCTGCGCAAGGACATCGCCCAGTGAGGACCGCCGTCGTCATCGGAACGGGCCTCATCGGCACCTCGGCGGCGCTGGCCCTCGCCGGCCGCGGCGTCACCGTCCACCTCGTCGACCACGACCCCGCCAGGGCCCGCACCGCCGCCGCGCTGGGCGCAGGGACGGACGAGGCGCCCGAGGGCCGCGTCGACCTGGCCATCGTCGCCGTACCGCCGGCGCACGTCGCCGGCGCGCTCGCCGAGGCGATGCGCGGCGGGATCGCGCGCGGCTACCTCGACGTGGCCAGCGTCAAAGGCGGACCGAAGCGGGAGCTGGAACAGCTGGGCCTCGACCTCGGCTCGTACATCGGCACGCACCCGATGTCCGGCAAGGAGCGCTCCGGTCCGCTGGCCGCCACGTCCGACCTCTTCGAGGGCCGTCCCTGGGTCCTGACACCCACCCGCGACACCGACACCGAGGTCCTGAACCTCGCCCTGGAACTCGTCGCGCTGTGCCGGGCCGTCCCCGTCGTCATGGACGCGGACGCGCACGACCGGGCGGTCGCCCTCGTCTCGCACACCCCGCAGCTGATCTCCTCGATGGTCGCGGCACGCCTGGAGGACGCGGACGAGACCGCCGTGCGCCTCTGCGGGCAGGGCATCCGCGACGTCACCCGGATCGCGGCGTCGGACCCCCGGATGTGGATCGACATCCTGGCGGCCAACCCGGGGCCCGTGGCGGACGTGCTGGCCGGGGTGGCGGCCGACCTGGACGAGACGGTCCAGGCGCTGCGGGCCCTGCAGTCCTCCGACGAGGAGAAGCGCCGGGAGGGGGCCACGGGCGTCGAGGACGTCCTGCGCCGCGGCAACGCGGGCCGCGAACGGGTCCCGGGCAAGCACGGCGCCGCGCCGGCCACCTACGAGGTCGTCGCGGTCCTGATCAGCGACCAGCCGGGCGAGCTGGCCCGTATCTTCGCGGACGCCGGCCGGGCCGGCGTCAACATCGAGGACGTCCGCATCGAGCACGCCACCGGCCAGCAGGCGGGCCTGGTGCAGCTGATGGTGGAACCCGCGGCGGCCCCGCAGCTGAGCGCGGCCCTGCGGGAGCGGGGCTGGGCACTGCGGACCGGCTGACCAGGCCACCGGCGGGTGGCGGACGGGTCCCCGGCGGCCTCCGTTCCGCCGCCCGCCGGGGGGCTCCGCCGAACGGGTGCATGGGGAAGCGCCAGTACTCGGTAACCTTGTGCGGGGCCCTCGGCAGTCCGGCCGGCCCTCCCCGCGTATCAGGAAGGTGTCCCACACCGTGGAATCCGTGATCGTCGCCATCGACGGGCCCTCCGGCACGGGCAAGTCGAGCACCTCCAAGGCGGTCGCCGCCAAGCTGGGTCTGAGCTACCTGGACACCGGTGCGCAGTACCGCGCGATCACCTGGTGGATGCTGAGCAACGGGATCGACGTCCATGACACGGATGCCGTCGCCAACGCCGCCGGCAAGCCCGACATCGTCTCCGGCACCGACCCGGCCCGACCCACGATCACCGTCGACGGCGCCGACGCCGCCGGCCCCATCCGTACCGACGAGGTCACCTCCAAGGTCAGCGCGGTCAGCGCCGTCCCCGAGGTGCGGGCCCGGATCACCGAGCTGCAGCGCTCCATCGCCGCGGCCGCCGAGCAGGGCATCGTCGTCGAGGGCCGGGACATCGGCACGACCGTCCTCCCGGACGCCGACCTCAAGATCTTCCTGACCGCCTCGCCCGAGGCCCGCGCCGCCCGCCGCTCCGGCGAGGTCAAGGGCTCCGACGTGGCCGCCACCCAGCAGGCTCTGATCAAGCGGGACGCGGCCGACTCCAGCCGCAAGACCTCCCCGCTCGCCAAGGCCGACGACGCCGTCGAGGTGGACACCACCGAGCTGACCCTCCAGCAGGTCATCGAGTGTGTCGTCACCCTCGTCGAGGAGAAGCGGGCCGCCGCGTGACCCTGCCCTCCGAGAAGGGTGCGGCGGTCGGCCGGGGCATCGGCATCGGGCTGATGTACGGGCTGTGGAAGCCGCGTGTCCTCGGCGCCTGGCGCGTCCCGGCGAGCGGTCCCGTGATCCTCGCCGTGAACCACTCGCACATGATCGACGGCCCGATGCTCATGGGCACCGCGCCCCGGCCGGTGCACTTCCTCATCAAGCGGGAGGCCTTCGTCGGGCCCCTCGGCCCGTTCCTGGAAGGGATCGGCCAGCTGAAGGTGGACCGCACGAGCACGGACCGGGCGGCCATCACCAACGCGCTCGGCGTGCTCGCCGGGGGCGGAGTGCTCGGGATCTTCCCCGAGGGCACCCGCGGCGAGGGCGACTTCGCCTCCCTGCGGGCGGGCCTCGCCTACTTCGCCGTCCGAAGCGGCGCGCCGATCGTCCCGGTCGCCGTGCTGGGAAGCACACAGCGCCCCGGACGGTTGATACGGGCGCTGCCCCCGCTGCGCAGCCGCGTCGACGTCGTCTTCGGCGACCCCTTCGAGGCGGGCGACGGCAGCGGACGCCGTACCCGCACGGCGCTGGACGACGCCACCGTACGGATCCAGGAGCGGCTCACCGGCCACCTGGAAAACGCCAGGCGCCTCACCGGGCGCTGAGCGAGACTCTGAGTAGTGGGCCTCGTGCCCACCGACCACGAAAAGATCAAGGAACGGACTTCATGAACGACCAGCACGAACACGGGGCACTTGGCGATGCCGAGTACGCGGAGTTCATGGAGCTCGCCGCGGAAGAGGGCTTCGACGTCGAGGAGGTCGAAGGCGCGATCGAGGAGGCCGGGCACGGCCCGCTCCCCGTCCTTGCCGTCGTCGGCCGCCCGAATGTCGGCAAGTCGACCCTGGTGAACCGCATCATCGGCCGCCGCGAGGCCGTCGTCGAGGACAAGCCGGGCGTCACCCGCGACCGCGTGACCTACGAGGCCGAGTGGGCCGGCCGCCGCTTCAAGGTCGTCGACACCGGCGGCTGGGAGCAGGACGTCCTCGGCATCGACGCCTCGGTCGCCGCCCAGGCGGAGTACGCGATCGAGGCCGCCGACGCGGTCGTCTTCGTGGTCGACTCGACCGTGGGCGCCACCGACACCGACGAGGCCGTCGTCAAGCTCCTGCGCCGCGCCGGCAAGCCCGTCGTCCTGTGCGCCAACAAGGTCGACGGCCCCAGCGGCGAGGCGGACGCGACGGCCCTGTGGTCGCTCGGCCTCGGCCAGCCGCACCCGGTCTCCTCGCTGCACGGCCGCGGCACCGGCGACATGCTCGACGCCGTCCTCGAGGCGCTGCCCGAGGCCCCCGCGCAGACCTTCGGCACCGCCATCGGCGGCCCGCGCCGCATCGCGCTCATCGGCCGCCCGAACGTCGGCAAGTCCTCCCTGCTGAACAAGGTGGCGCGCGAGGAGCGGGTCGTCGTCAACGAGCTGGCGGGCACCACCCGCGACCCGGTCGACGAGCTGATCGAGCTCGGCGGCGTCACCTGGAAGTTCGTCGACACCGCCGGTATCCGCAAGCGCGTCCACCTCCAGCAGGGCGCCGACTACTACGCCTCCCTGCGCACGGCCGCCGCCGTCGAGAAGGCGGAGGTCGCGGTCATCCTGATCGACGCGAGCGAGAACATCAGCGTCCAGGACCAGCGCATCGTCACCATGGCGGTCGAGTCCGGCCGTGCCATCGTCGTCGCCTTCAACAAGTGGGACACCCTCGACGAGGAGCGCCGCTACTACCTGGAGCGCGAGATCGAAACCGAGCTGGCCCAGATCGCCTGGGCCCCCCGGGTCAACGTCTCCGCCCTGACCGGCCGCCACATGGAGAAGCTGGTCCCCGCGATCGAGACGGCCCTGGAGGGCTGGGAGACCCGTATCCCCACGGGCCGGCTCAACGCCTTCCTCGGCGAGATCGTGGCCTCGCACCCGCACCCGATCCGCGGCGGCAAGCAGCCCCGCATCCTGTTCGGTACGCAGGCGGGCACCAAGCCGCCCCGGTTCGTCCTTTTCGCCTCCGGCTTCCTGGAGGCCGGCTACCGCCGCTTCGTCGAGCGCCGGCTGCGTGAGGAGTTCGGCTTCGAGGGCACTCCGATCCACATCTCGGTACGGGTGCGCGAGAAGCGCGGCCGCAAGAAGTGACCGGCCGGGTGAGCCGATCGGGTGAACCGGCGGGGTGACCCGCGTGGACAACGGCTGAGGGCCGGGGCGAATCGCCCCGGCCCTCAGCCGTTGTCATCGAGCCGGCCGCTGTCGTGAGCCGTCTTCACAGTCCCCTGCGGGGAGCCGGCGGCAGCGCCGCCGGGACGTGATGCTGCGTGTAGGGCCGCCACGCCCCTGGGTAGGGGGTGCGCGGAGCCGCGTGGGCGCCGCCGCCGTGCCCGGAGTACCCGGTGCCGCCATGGCCCGCACGGCCGGCGTGCAGCCCCGTGCCGAACCCCTGGAAGGTCAGGTCCTCCTCGCCGCTGCGGTCACCCGGCAGCGTCCGGAACGCGCGGAGGTACTCGGAGTACAGCGCGTCGTAGATGGGCGTCGCGGAAGGGCTGACGGTCGCCTCGTGCGCCGGGCGCATCGCGGGGATCTGGTTCTGGGACGGCTGGCGGGAGCGGTCGTATGCGTGCACGTAGGTGCCAACGAACCCACCGCCCTTCGGATGCGGGCGGGCCTGGGAAATCGAAGCCCGCCCGGGCCGGTCCACGGTCGGCACCCGGGGGACGTACGCCGGGCCTATGCCCGCGCGTACGTCGTCCATCAGGTGCCCGCCAGCGGCATCACGGCGCCGACGAGCCGACCGTTGGCAGCCGCCTTCTCCAGGGCCTCCCGCAGCAGGTCCTCGCGGGGCTGCTGCCCGATCGTGCCCACCGAGGCCGCGTAGACCAGGACCGACTTCGACTTGTTGACCGCCGCGCGCCAGCCCTCGGTGACCTGGAGGGGCTGGTGGGCCTGCCACCAGGCGGGGCCGCTGCCGCCGCCGCCCGTACCCGGCTGGAGCACGGCGTGCAGCTGCCCCATGGCCACCAGCACGGACCAGCCGGGGAGCGGGGAGGGCAGCGTCTCCATGTCGTGCACGGGCAGGAAGCCCTGCTCGGAGAGGAGCTGCATGAACTCGTCGGTGGTGCTGCCGGAGCCGGGGCGGACGACCGGGGCGGTCGGTTCGACGACGATCGCCGGGTACAGCTCGCCCTGGATCAGGACGAGACCGCTGGTGACGCCCAGTACGGCCTGCTCGGGGACGCCCGGACCGGATTCCTTTCCGGTGATGGACCGGACGGCGCCCTGCAGCTGCTCCTCGGCGACCTGGACCACCTGCGACGGGATGCAGGTGGCGTGGGCGAACGCCAGTACCGCGGTCTCGTCGCCGACGAAGAGCACGGTGCTGGTGCGCTCCTGCTCGGAGTCGCCCGGGGTGCGGCAGGAGGTGCAGTCATAGCTGCCCGGGGCGTTCTCGCCGGCGAGCAGCCGGTCGGCTTCTTCATCGCCGATCTCGGCGCGTACTTCCTCGCTGACGTCGAGCATGCGCGGCACGGGTGACTCCTCGGACTCGGTGCACACGAGGCGGGCGGGTCCCGGCTCGTCTCATGGAGACTTCAACGGGAGATCCGTGGCCGGGGTCACGCGCGAACGCCAACGGGAATCGGACCGCCGTCCGGGTGGGTGACGGGACCGCTCCCGCGCGGCACCGCCCGGGAGGGCGGGGGAGGTGCCTAGCGTGACCCGATGTCGAAGATCCGATTGTGGACATGGGGAGCCCTCGCCGCCGCGCTGCTCGCGCTCGTCCCCGCCCAGGCGCGGGCCGACGCCGGTACACCGAAGTGCGCCGCCGACCAGTGGCCGTGGGGCTGTGTCGCCGAGTGCGAGAGCAGCGGACGGTGGAACCTCAACACGGGCAACGGCTTCTACGGAGGGCTGCAGTTCTGGCAGCCGACCTGGGAGGAGCACGGCGGTCTCGCGTACGCGCGCCGCGCCGACCTCGCGACACGGCAGCAGCAGATCAAGGTCGCGGAGGAGGTACTGCGGACACAGGGGTGGCGGGCCTGGCCGGTGTGTTCCAAGAAGTACGGGCTCAAGGGCCGGGTGCACACGGTCCAAGCGGGCGACACGCTCAGCAAGGTCGCCCGCAGGTTCGGGATCAAGGGCGGATGGCAGGCGCTCTACGAGGCGAACAGGACCGTCGTCGGCGCGAACCCGAACCTCCTGAAGGTGGGCATGATGCTGGTCATCGGAAACTGAGTTCGGAGGGCTCCCCGCTGAACGCGAGGGAGCCCCGCCGCAGTTCGTGCACGAGCGTCCCCCGGGGGAGCCCGGGGGGCAGCCGCTGCTCGGCGAGGACGACAGCGGCGCCGGCGGTGGTCAGGGCGGCCAGGAGACGGTACGTACGAGCCGTGACGGCCCCCGACATGCCGAGCGAGGGCTCGTCGACGAGCACGACACGCGCGGGCGCGAGCAGCGCGCGGGACACGGCGAGCATCCGCTGCTCGCCGCCGGAGAGGGTGCCGGCCCGGCGGGCGAGCAGGGGCCGCAGCTCCGGATAAGCCTCCAGGGCGACCCGGAAGTCCCGCGTGGGCGAGGCGAGTTCGAGGTTCTCGGCGACGCCGAGGGTGGTGTGCACGGCGCGCAGGTCCGGTACGAAGCCCAGTCCGCGGCGGGCCCGCGAGTGGGCCCGCAGACCGGTCACGTCCTCGCCCCGCCAGAGCACGTGACCGGCGGAGAGGGGGACGGTCCCGGCGAGCGCGCGCAGGGTGGTCGTACGGCCGGCGCCGTTGCGGCCGAGAAGAACCGTCAGCGTGCCGGCCGGTACCGGCAGATCGACGCCGTGGAGGGCCTCCAGGGGGCCGTACCGCACCCGCGCCGCGCGCAGTTCGATCTCGACGCTCATGACACGATCCGCCCCGCCTCCATGACGTGGACCGTGTCGGCGATCCCGGAGACGAGATCGAGATCGTGCTCGACGACGAGGACGGCGAGTCCGTCCGCGGCGAGGGCCCGCAGCACCCGTGCCAGCGCCCGCGTCTCGACGGCGTCGAGCCCGGCGGCCGGCTCGTCCAGCAGCAGCGTGTGCGGCCGCCCCGCGAGCGCCCGCCCCAGCTCGACCCGTCGCAGCGTCCCGGTGGCCAGCCCGGCGGCGGGCCGGTGCCGCACGGGCCCGTCAAGACCGAGCAACCGCAGCGCCTGCTCGACGGCCTCCCGGCCGGTCGCGGGGTCCCGTACGCGGCCCTGCTCGGCGCCGACGCGCACGTTCTCCTCCACGGTCAGCGAAGGGAACACGGCCAGCTCCTGGAAGGTCCGCGCGACCCCGAGCCGGGTCCGCGCGTGCGCGGGCCGCGCGGTGATGTCCCTCCCGTCGAGCACCACCCGCCCCTGCCCGGGCCGCAGGGTCCCGGCCAGACAGTGGAAGAGGGTGCTCTTCCCGGCCCCGTTGACCCCGACGACGGCGGTGACCCGGCCCTGCGGCACCGCCATCCCGACCCCATCGAGCGCGAGGAACCCGGAATACCGCACCAGAAGCCCCTCGGCGCTGAGCCGTGCGGCGGCCGGCGCGGCGCGCCGGGCGCCGGTGGGGGTGGGAAGGGTGCCGTCCCGCCCGGGAGGGCCGGGCTTTCCGGCGTCCGCAGGCCCCTGGGCCGGCGGCTGGGCCGAGCCCAGAGGAGTGTCGGCGTCCCGCGCGGAGCGGAGGGGTGCGTCTTGGGCGTCGTTCCCCGTCGGCGGGGCGGTCGGCGTTCGGGCGGGAGGTGTGTGGGCGTCCCGCGCGGAGCCGGGACGTGCGTCTTGGGCGTTGTCCCCCGTCGGCGGGGCGGTCGGCGTTCGGGCGGGAGGTGTGTGGGCGTCCCGCGCGGCGGCCCGCGTTCCGTCGGGCCGGGTGGCCGCGACCGCTGGGGCGGGGGTGGTAACGACGGCGCCCCCTCGCTCCAACAGCGACGTCAGCGGCGGGACCCGTCCCGTCAGGGCCGCCAGCAGGCCGATCGTCGCCGCCGCCACTCCGCCCCGGGTGCCCGCGTCCAGGCCGATCAGGAGGGCCGCGGCCGCCAAGGGGGAGAGGAGGCTGTCCGCGCCGAGGACGAGGACCGCGGCGAACCAGAGGAGGCCGCGGACCGGGTCGAAGGCGTCCGGGTCGAAGGCGCGCAGGCCCATGCCGAGGAGGCCGCCGCCCAGGGCCGCCAGGGCGGCGCCGGTGACGAAGGCCAGGAGCTTCAGGGAAGGGACCGGCACGCCCGCCGCCGACGCGCCCGCCTCGTGGTCACGCAGGGCGGCCAGCGCCCTGCCCGTACGGCCTCGGCGCAGCGCCGCCACCCCGAACGACGCGCAGCCGAGGAGCGCGAGTTCGAGGGTGTAGAACCAGCGGTCGTCGGTGAAGCCGGCCGGGCGGCCGAGGTCGAGGCCCGCCGTCGCGTACGGCTGGGCGAAGACGAAGCGGCTCACCGCGACGCCGACGGCGAGGGTGGCCAGTGCCAGGGCGAGCCCCCGGCGCCCGATCGCGGGCCAGCCCGTGAGCAGCCCCAGCGGCGCGACCAGGAGCACCGCCACCGCCAAGGCCACCAGTTCCGGCATCGTCGGCAGCCCCGGGACGCGGCCGGCCGCGAGCAGCGCCGTGAACAGGGCGCCCAGCCCCGCGTACGCCGCCTGCCCGAGCGAAACCTGTCCGCCCCGCCCCGTCACGACGACCAGCGACAGCAGGATCACCGCCAGCGCCGGAACCTGGATCGCCGTGTGCAGGTCCCGGCCCGCGAATCCCAGCGGGAGGAGGAAGAGGACGCCGACGAGGAGCCACAGACCGCCGGGCACGCGCGCGCCCGCCGTGGAGGCGCGCGGCAACGCGTCCCGCGCCCCCACGCCCGGCAGCAGCAGAGCCGCGAGCAGCAGGGCGACGACGAACAGGTTCGCGCCGACCGCCTGGACCAGCGGGCCCGCCCAGCCGGAGGGGTGCAGCCGGGTCAGCTGCGCCTGCGCGACGCCGATCACCAGGGCCGCCACCACGGCCACCGGCAGGCTCCGCATCCGGGCCACCACCGCGACCGCGATCACCTCGACGACCAGGAGCGGCAGACCGTACGGATCGAGGCGTACGTACGGAGCGAGCAGGACCCCCGTCAGACCCGCCGTGAACGACCCGAACGCCCACCCCGCCGCCGACACCCGGTCCGCGTGGATCCCGCCCAGTTCGGCGAGCGCCCGGTCGTCGACCACCGCTCGCAACTCCCTGCCTGCAGGGGTCCAGCGTGTCACCGCCCCCACCGCGCCGGCCAGCAGCACCGCCGCCGCCGACTGGAGCCACGGGTCGTCGGAAAGCAGCGCCGGCGCGTCGTCCCGCGCCCCGGAGCCCCACACCAGCGCGGCGGCGCCGACCAGCAGGACGAAGACGCCGATCGAGGCGACCAGCGTCCGGGCGGGGTCGGAGCCGAGGACGGACAGGGGGCGGAAGACCGCCCGGTCGAGCAGCAGACCGATACCGGGCGCCACCACCAGCAGCGTCACGCACGCGGCGAGCGGCAGCGGCCACCCCCACTCGACCGTGAACTGCCGCAGGACATAGGCGCACACCATCGCGATCGCCCCGTGCGCCAGGTTCAGTACGCCCGTGGCGCGGTAGGTGACGACCAGTCCGATGCCGGTGAGCGCGGCCGCGCTGCCGATCGCGAGGCCCGCCAGGGTGAGTTCGTACGTCAGCGAGGCCACGGCTCACACACCGGGCAGGGGTCGAGTGCCTCGTCGCCCGCCGGGACCGCCTCCGGTTTGCCCGCCACCAGCGGGCAGTCGGGCCGGTGGGCGAGCGTGCCGCCCGGGACGCGCAGCGGCGGCCCCTCCGAGGAGGGCGGCGGGGCCCCCGACTCGGTGTCCGCCACGCCCACGGCCGAAGCCTCATCAGGCTCCGGTCCCGCCGCCCGTCCGGCCGCCTCCCACGCCGCGGCCCACAGCACCGCCCCCGCCACCAGCAGCGCCGCCCCCGGTACCGTGCACGACGCCACGTACGGGATCTGACGCTCGGCCAACCGTTCCCCCGACACCCCGTACCAGCCCGCCGCGCACAGCACCGCCCCGCAGACGACCGCCGCGAGCCCGCCCCACCACAGCAGTCGGGATGTCGGCATCGCATGGCCTCCCGCTCCGGCTGGTGAACATCCGATTTTTTGCACTATGCCCCAAAGCGTCCGACCCTGGAAGCATCAGGCCGCACGGCCTGGTCGTACACCCGGTGGTGAGCCAGATGGGCCTTCGCGGAAACGGCGTACTCAAGGGTCTCGGCGGCCCCGGCGGTCGCCCCCGTATGGCGGCGCTGGGGGCCGCCGCGGTGCTGGCCCTCACCCCCGCTCTCGCTTCCTGCTCGGACGACGACGGCTACGGTTCCACGACGTCCCGGAGCCCCTCGGCGACCCGGAGCAGCGAGCAGCCCGCCGCCGACGCCCCCGCCGACGCGACCGCCGCGCGGGCGCAGATCGAGAAGGCCTGGCAGACGTTCTTCGACCCGACGGCGTCCACCGACGAGAAGACCGCGGTTCTGGAGGACGGCGAGCGGATGCGGCCCGTGCTGACGGCCTTCGGCAGCGACCCGAACGCCGCCAGGACCTCCGCCAAGGTCACCGCCGTCAGCTTCACCTCGCCCACCGCCGCCGACGTCACCTACGACCTGCTGGTCGGCGGGACGCCCGCCCTGCCCGACTCCAAGGGCACCGCGGTCTTCCAGGACAACACCTGGAAGGTGTCCGTGAAGACACTCTGCGGCCTGGTCCGGATCAGCGGCAATGCGGCCGTTCCGGGCTGCTGAGACACTTCTCCTGGCGGCGCTGCTCTTCCTCGGCGCCGCGTGCGGAAGCCGGCTGCCGGAGAGCGACTTCGCACACCGGAGCACCTCCCCTAACGCCAACGCCTCCGCCGAGCCGATCCGCGTCGGCATCATCACCAGCGCCACCAGCCCCGTCGGTGGCGCCGCCTTCACCGGCCCGCGCGACGGCGCCCGCGCCTACTTCGACGCCCTCAACGCGCGCGGCGGCATAGGCGGCCGCCGCGTGGAGGTCCTCACCTGCGACGACGGCGGAAGCGGCGTCGGCAACAACGAGTGCGTGCACCGGCTCGTCGACGAGCGGAAGGTCTTCGCCCTCGTCGCCACCACGGCCCTCGACTACGCGGGCGCCCCGCTCGTCTCCCGGGCGGGCGTGCCCGACATCGGCGGCCAGCCGCTCGGCCCGGCCTACGACACCTATCCGCACCTGTACGGGATCTACGGCAGCCTCGCCCCGCGCACCGGCAGGGCGCCCGGCTGGAACGGCACCCTCTACGGCGGCACGGAGGTCTACCGTTACTTCAAGACGCGACACGGCGCCCGCACGGCCGCGGTCGTCGCGTACAACCAGGCCGCGTCCGCCGCCTACGCACGGCTCGTCACCGACGGCCTCCGGGCCGAGGGCTACCGGGTCGTCAGCGAGCAGGTCGACTTCGCCCTGCCCAACTTCCGTGCCGTCGCCGCCGACCTCCGCGAGCAGGGCGCCGACCTAGTCTTCGACGCCCTGGACACCCACGGGAACGCCCGCCTGTGCGAGGCGATGGACACGGTCGGTGTCCGTGTCACGGCCAAGGTCACCAACGTGCAGAACTGGTCGTCGGCCGTCCCGGAGGAATTCCGCAAGGCACCCGTCTGCCGCAACACCCTCTGGGTCACCGGCTCCAGTCGCAACTACGAGGACGTGGGCCACCCGGCGGTCCGGGAGTTCCGGCAGGCTCTGAAAGGCCGCCAGGTCTCGCAGTGGCAGCTGGAGGGATGGGCAGCCGCCATGTGGTTCACGGACGCCGCCAAAGCCTGCGGCACCCTCACGCGCGCGTGCGTCGAGCGCTTCCTGGAGCGCCAAGCGCCGTACACGGCTCATGGCTTGCTGCTGCCCGTACGGTTCGACCGACTGGCCCAACCGCCACGCACCCTGCGCACCTGTCTGTCCGTCGCCCGCTGGCAGGACGGCCGTGGATGGATCACCCAGAGCGGTGACATGACCACCAACTGCGCCACGGTTCCTCAGCTCGGCTACCGGCCCTGATACACCGGGAGGAGCCAAGTACAGTCCTTTTCTGACTGACGACCATGAAAAACCGGGGGAGACGCGGCAGCGCGATGCACATCTCATTTCTGCTCCACAACGCCTACGGCATCGGGGGAACGATCCGTACGACGTTCAACCTCGCCCAGATCCTGGCCCAGCGGCACGACGTCGAAATAGTGTCCGTCTTCCGGCACCGCGAGGAGCCGACCCTCGGCGCACCGGCCGGAGTGACCATGAAGCACCTGGTCGATCTCCGCAGGAACAGCCCCGGTTACGACGGCGACCATCCCGACTACCGGCGCCCCGCACGGGTCTTCCCCCGGGGCGACGGCCGCTGGAAGCAGTACAGCCGGCTCACCGACGCGCGGATCGGCGCCCATCTGAAGAACCTTCGGGCCGATGTCGTCGTCGGCACGCGCCCCGGGCTCAACATCCACATCGCCCGGCAGGTCCGCCGGGGCCCGGTGCGCGTCGGCCAGGAGCATCTGACCCTGGACAGCCACGGCTACCGGCTGCGCCGTGAGATAGGGCACCGCTACGCCCTCCTGGACGCCATCACGACCGTCACCGAAGCCGACGCCCGCTCCTACCGCACCCGGCTGAAGCTTCCCGGCGTACGGATCGACTCCGTGCCCAACAGCGTCCCCGTCCCCTCCTTGCCGCCCGCCGACTCCAGCGCCAAGTGGGTGGTCTCCGCCGGCCGGCTCACCCAGGTCAAGCGGTACGACCTGCTGGTCGAGGCGTTCGCCAAGGTCGTCGAGGTCCGCCCCGACTGGCGGCTGCGGATCTACGGCAGCGGCGACGCGACCGGCAACGAGAAGAACGCCCTGCGCGCCCTCGTCGAACAGCGCGGCCTGCACAATCACGTCTTCCTGATGGGGCCGGCCCACCCGCTGGAGCCCGAGTGGGTGAAGGGCTCGATCGCCGCCGTCACCTCCCGCCTGGAGTCGTTCGGCATGACCATCGTCGAGGCGATGCGCTGCGGTCTGGCCGTCGTCTCCACCGACTGCCCGCACGGTCCCGGCGAGATCATCGAGGACGGTGTGGACGGACGGCTGGTGCCCGTCGGTGACGCGGACGCCGTGGCCACGGCACTGCTGGAGCTGATCGAGGACGACGAGCTGCGCCGCAAGAGGGGACAGGCCGCGCTGGCCGCGTCCGAGCGCTTCGACCCGGTCCCGATCGCCGAGCGCCATGAGGCGCTCTTCGCCGAACTGGTCGAGCGGGGCACCAACGGCCGCTCCCGCAGCGGACTCCGCGACGGCTTCCACCGCGCGCGCGGCGGCATCCTCGACACCGCCTACGCCCTGCGCTACAAGGCCGCCGACGTCCTCCGGAAGGGGAAGCGCGCATGACCACCTCCACCACCGCCGTGGAGAGCGCGAGCGCGCGTGCGCCGCGCGCCGACTGCGTGGCCGACGCCGCCGGGAACGTCGTCTTCGAGCTGAGCACCGGTTTCGCCGAAGGAGCCGCCGAAGGACCCGGCGCCGGGGGCGCACTCGTCCTGCGGCCGCGCGGGGCGGCCGGCCTTGCCGACGAGATCCGTCTGCCGCTGACCCCGGCGGGCACCGGCCGGGTGCGTGCCGTCCTCGACGCGGACACCGAGCTCGCCGAGGGCCGCTGGGACGCGTACGTCGACGGCCGGGCCGTCGAGCCCGGTATCCGCGACGTACGAGCGCTGATGGCCCGGGAGCACGTCCGTACCGGTCCGGTCTCGGTGCGCATCCCGCAGCCGACGCCCGACGGCGGGCTCGCGGTCCGCAGCTGGCTGCGCGCACCCCATGCCGAGGCCGGCGATCTGACGTTCGGGTCGGCCGGCTGCACGGTCCAGGGGCGGCTGCACGGCGCCGCGTTCGGAGTCGGCGCGGTGGCCGAGGCGAGGCTGGGGGAGTGGACCCGTCAGGTGCCGGTGACCGGAACCGAGGAAACGTTTACCTTCACCCTGCCGTACGCGCCGCTGGCCCAAGAGCCGGATGAGCCCGAAGAACCCGAAGAGCCCGGGAAGGCCGCCGGGTCGGAGCGATCCGGGGGCGCGGGGGCGGGAGCGTCCGGGGCGGCGCAGCGGCTGTGGGAGCTGTGGCTGCGACCGGCCGGGGACGCCGAACCGGTCAGGATCGCCCGGCTCCTCGACGACATCTGGGACCGCAGGACCATCTTCGTCTACCCGGACCGGGCCGTCGGGGACCGCACGGTCACTCCCGTCTACACCTCCGCCAACGACCTCTGCGTCCGGGTGAGCTGACCTCGCCGCGCCCCGCGGACAGCAGCTGTCCGCAACGGCTGTCAGAATCCCCGCATGTTGGAGACCTCGGCACGACTGCTGCGCCTGCTCTCACTGCTGCAGGCCCACCGCGAATGGTCGGGCGCCGACCTCGCGGACCGGCTCGGCGTCACGCCGCGTACCGTACGCCGCGATGTCGACCGGCTCCGCGAACTCGGCTATCCGGTCCACGCGAGTCCCGGCACGGGCGGCGGCTACCAGCTCGGGGCGGGGGCCGAGCTGCCGCCGCTGCTCCTCGACGACGAGGAGGCCGTGGCGGTCGCCGTCGGCCTGCGTACCGCGGCGGGGCAGGCCATCGAGGGCATCGGCGAGACCTCCGTACGGGCGCTGGCCAAGCTGGAGCAGGTACTGCCCGCCCGGCTGCGGCGCAGGGTCGGCGCACTGAACGCCTTCACCGTCCCGATGCTGCGCGCCCCGCAGACCCAGGCGCTCGACCCGTCCGTGCTCACCGAACTGGCCAACGCCTGCCGGGACGGTGAGCGGCTGCGCTTCGACTACCGCGACCACAACGGCTCCACCTCCCGGCGGACCGCCGAGCCGCACCGGCTGGTCTGCACGGAACGCCGCTGGTACCTCGTCGCCTGGGACGTGGACCGCCGGGACTGGCGTACGTTCCGCGCGGACCGGATCGTCCCCACGCCGCCCCACGGCCCGCGTTTCCCGCCGAGGGAGCCGCCGGCCGAGGATCTGGCCGCCTATGTGTCCAAGGGCGTGTCGACGGCGGCGTACGCGGCAAGGGCGGTGATCCGGCTGCATGTCCCGATCGAGGAGGCGGCCCGGACCGTGGGTCCGTCCGACGGCGTGCTGGAGGCCGAGACCGCGTCGACATGTCTGCTGCACACCGGCGGAACGAGCCTTGATGTGCTGGTCATCCATGTGGTGCTGATGGGCTTCGCGTTCGAGGTGCTCGAGCCGCGGTCACTGGACGACCACATCAGGCAGATCCGGGACCGTCTCTCCCGGGCCCTCGGGGAATGACCCCGGTCGGCCCGGACTCTCCGCCGCCGGCCCGGGCGTCCGCCGACCGGAGCGCCGCGTACTCCGGGTGGTGCAGATCGAAGGCGGGCGACTCCGAGCGTATGCGGGGCATGGTCAGGAAGTTGTGACGGGGAGGCGGGCAGGAGGTCGCCCACTCCAGGGAGCGTCCGTACCCCCAGGGGTCGTCCATGGCGACCCTGGTGCCGTACCGGTGGGTCTTCCAGACGTTGTAGAGGAACGGCAGCGTGGACAGGCCCAGCAGGAACGCGCCGATGGAGGAGACGGTGTTGAGCAGGGTGAAGCCGTCGGCGGCGAGATAGTCCGCGTAGCGCCGGGGCATGCCGTTCGCGCCCAGCCAGTGCTGCACCAGGAACGTGGTGTGGAAACCGGTGAACAGCGTCCAGAAGTGGATCTTGCCCAGGCGCTCGTCGAGCATCTTGCCGGTGAACTTGGGCCACCAGAAGTGGAAGCCGGCGAACGTCGCGAAGACGACCGTCCCGAAGACCACGTAGTGGAAGTGGGCGACCACGAAGTACGAGTCGGTGACATGGAAGTCCAGCGGCGGCGAGGCGAGGATCACTCCGGTCAGTCCGCCGAACAGGAACGACACCAGGAAGCCGACGGCCCACAGCATCGGCGTCTCGAAGGACAGCGAGCCCCGGAGCATCGTCCCGGTCCAGTTGAAGAACTTCACTCCGGTCGGCACGGCGATCAGGAACGACAGCAGGGAGAAGAAGGGCAGCAGCACCGCCCCGGTGGCGAACATGTGGTGCGCCCACACCACCAGCGACAGTCCCGTGATCGCCATGGTCGCGGCGACCAGCGTGAGGTAGCCGAACATCGGTTTGCGGGAGAACACCGGGATGATCTCGCTGATGATGCCGAAGAACGGCAGCGCGATGATGTACACCTCGGGATGGCCGAAGAACCAGAACAGGTGCTGCCACAGCAGCGCCCCGCCGGACTCGGGCTGGAAGACCACCGATCCGAACCGCCGGTCCGCCTCCAGCACCAGCAGCGCGGCGGCCAGCACCGGGAACGCGATCAGCACCAGGATCGACGTGAAGAGGATGTTCCAGGTGAAGATCGGCATCCGGAACATGGTCATGCCCGGCGCGCGCATCCCGATGATCGTGGTCACGAAGTTCACCGAGCCGAGGATCGTGCCGAAGCCGGAGAGCGCCAGACCCATGATCCACAGGTCGGCGCCGATGCCGGGGGAGCGTTCCATCGAGGTGAGCGGGGCGTACGCGAACCAGCCGAAGGCCGCCGGGCCACTGGGCACGAGCAGCGAACCGAGCACGATCAGTCCACCGAAGAGGAACAGCCAGTAGGCGAGCATGTTCAGCCGGGGGAAGGCGACGTCGGGCGAGCCGATCTGCAGGGGCACCAGCTCATTGGCGAAGCCCGCGAAGGTCGGCGTCGCGAAGAGCAGCAGCATGATCGTGCCGTGCAGGGTGAACGCCTGGTTGAACTCCTGGTTGGTCATCAGCTGGAGGCCCGGCCGGGCAAGCTCGGCGCGCATCATCAGCGCCATCAGCCCGGCGACGAGGAAGAAGCCGAACGACGTGATCAGGTAGAGGTGGCCGATCTTCTTGTGGTCCGTGGTGGTCAGCCAGTCCACGAGCACTTTTCCCTGGCGTACGGGCGCCGGCCCGATCGGTGAGTGCGCGGTCTCCGTCCCCATCGCTGCCCCCTTCGCGTGCGCGGCTCGGGCTTCGTCCGGTCGTCGGGACATGATGCTCGCCCCTGGGCGGACGCGACAGAGCGCCTACCGGACGGATAGGCGCGGCAGGCAGGGAAAGGGGAATGGAAGACGGCCCGTCAATTCATCGGACAAGGTGCTCGGACAGAATTCCGGAACGCGTGTCCGAGTTACCGCCGGAAGGGCCCCCAATTGCCGTCGAAGAGGCCGGTTTCCGACACTTCGAGTCAGCGCCTTCGCGCCGAACATATGTCGAGAGCCTGTGACACAAGTGTGACCGCTGAGGTACGTGAGGGTGCTGGCACAACTGCCCGTCCCCCGCTTCCGTCACCGTCCGAGGCCGCCTACGGTGAGGAACATGGCACCGATTCCGACCCCTCCCGTACCGCCCGAGGACGCCCCAGAGTCGTACGTCGGCCTGGACGCGCACGCCGCGGAAGAACTCGCCCACGACCGCGGCTGGGCCCTTGTCCGCGCCCTGCCGCCGGGTTCGATCATCACCATGGAGTACATGCCCGAACGCATCAACTTCGAGGTCGAGGACGACACGGTGACCCGCTGCTGGCTCGGCTGAGACGGCGCCGGGGACGCCGGACCCGACAACGCCGAAGGCCCCGGCCGAAGCCGGGGCCTTCGCGCTGCGGGGGCCGGTCTGTGCGTACCGCCCCCGCGGTCCTGACAAGGGGACCGCCGGGATCAGCCGCCCGTCACCGGCCGCGAGTGCGGTGGCCGGCGGCTGCCGACCGGGGTGACCGGCGTGCGCTCCGAGCGGGCCGTGTGCGCCCGGTGCGTGCCGAGCGGCGGTGCCAACTGGGCCGTCGAGCGGACGGTCGGACGCCCGCCGCTGGCCGCGCCCACCGGCTCGCGCACCGGCTCCTCGCCCTCCTCGGCCAGGTCCCGCCGCGGGAACATCGCGGGCCGCGGCCCACCGGTCGCGACCGGCAGGGACGGCACCAGACGACGGCGTGCCCGCAGCTGCTCGCGTACCGAGAGGATGAACGCCTCGGCCCGGCCGATCGCCGGCTCGCACCAGGGCAGTGCCAGCAGGATCAACAGACCGGCGGCCCAGCCGAGCAGCACGTCGCTCAGCCAGTGCGTACCGAGATAGACGGTGGTGAGCCCGACACCGAGCGCGACCACGGCCGAGACGGCCGACAGATAGCGCCTCGCCCGCGGCGTGGTGGCCAGATAGGCCAGGATTCCCCAGGTCACGACCGCGTTGGCGGTATGTCCGGAAGGAAATATATCGCCGCCGGCGAAGAGCTCGGCGGAGCCGATCTGCGTCGCGTAGTGGGGGCCGAGCCGGCCGAGGCCGATCTTGACCGCGCCGACGGTGACATTCAGCAGCAGCAGCGACGCGCCCAGGGCGAGCAGAGGTCGCAGCGTGTGCTGACGCCAGGAACGCCAGCCGAGCCAGGCCGCCACCATCACGGCCGTCGGACCGCGCTGGCCGAGGACCACGTAGTAGTCCAGGAAGGCGTGCAGCTCCGGCCACTGCTGGTAGGGCCGGAAGAGCATGATCTTCCAGTCGAGGATGACCAGCCAGGACGAGATGAGCACGGCGACGACGATGGCGAGATAGAACGCCAACGTCCCGCCGAAGAGGGCGAGACGCGTGTGGGTCATCCCCGGGATCTCTATCTTCGGCGGTTCCGGCTCCCGGTCCAGCCGGGCAAAGATGTCGGTACGCACCCAATCGACGTTACAGCGAGTGAGTGCCGGTCCCGGCCGATCCGGCCTCTTCGTGATGACCATGTGATGTGGAGTCCGTCTCAGCGAGTGATTTATTCCCGGACAATCCACTAACCCCCGGGACCTTGTGCCCTATTACCGCCGTGAGGCTTTGGCGGAAGTGTGTTTGTACGTCGATGAAATGGCCCGTACGGATGTGAGTACGGAATTCCCGCCGCGATGCGAGACGACGCGCGGGGCGCCCTGAGTGGCGTACGCCACACTCGCGGGCCCGCCGGGGTGAGAGATGGACCACGCGTCCCCCCGGTGAACTCGCGTACGCTGACTGCTCACTCGCCCGTCGATGCCGGGCCGCCCCGGAGGGTCCCGCCCCCGGTCGGCGCCCACCGAGCGCGAGGGATTCACTGGGAGGTACGTACATGTCCGGGACGATCACGGCCGGAGCACGGCTGCGTGCCGCCGGCGGCGGTGCCAACCGCTGGGTCGTCCTCTTCGTCCTCTGCGTGAGCCTCCTGCTGGTCGCGCTCGACGCGACCGTGCTCCATGTCGCCGTGCCGTCCGTCACCGAGGACCTCCGTCCCAGCGGCACCGCGCTGCTGTGGATCGTGGACGCCTATCCGCTGGTCTGCGCCTCACTGCTGATCCTCTTCGGCACCCTCGGCGACCGGATCGGACGGCGCAGGGTCCTGCTCCTCGGATACGGGATCTTCGGCGCCGCCTCCGCGGTCGCCGCCCTCGCCACCAACCCCGGCGTACTGATCGGCGCCCGCGCCCTGCTCGGCGTCGGCGGCGCGATGATCATGCCGGCGACGCTCTCCCTCCTCCGTGCCGTCTTCCCCGACCGGCGCGAGCGGGCCACCGCCATCGGCATCTGGACGGCCGTCGCCGCCGTCGGCGCCGCGACCGGGCCGGTCCTGGGCGGCTTCCTCGTCCAGCACTACTGGTGGGGCTCGGTCTTCCTGGTCAACATCCCGCTGATGGCGCTGATCCTTCCCCTCGGCCGCTGGCTCCTTCCCGAGTCGAAAGGCGCCGCCGACGGACCCTGGGACGTCCTGGGCGCGCTGATGGCGGCGGCCGGTGTCCTCGGTGTGGTCCTCGGAGTCAAGCGACTGGGCGCCATGGACCCCCTGCTGTCCGCGGCGACCGCCGTGCCGCTGCTGGTCGGCGCCGCGCTGCTGGTCCTCTTCGTACGACGGCAGAAGAGCCGCACCCATCCGCTGGTCGACATGCGGCTGTTCTCCCGCGCGACCTTCACCACCTCCGTGGGCTGCATCGTCCTCGCGATGCTGGCGCTGGTCGGCCTGGAGCTCATAGCCGTGCAGTACCTCCAGCTGGTGCTCGGGCTGAGCCCGCTGGCGACCGGTCTGCGGCTGCTGCCGCTGACCTTCGCCGCCATGGCGGCCGGCGCCACCGGGTCGTACACCCTGCACCGCATCGGTCCCCGTCGCATGGTCGGCTGGGGCTTCATGCTCACGGCGGGCGCCGTGCTCCTCCTGCTCCTCATGGGGCAGCACGACCGCCCGCTGCTGCTCACCGTCGGCTTCGTGCTCCTCGGCTTCGGACTGCAGACCACTCTCTTCGGCGCGTACGAGTCGATGCTCAGCGAGGCGCCGGCCGACAGCGCGGGCGGCGCGGCCGCGATCGGCGAGACCTCCTACCAGCTCGGTGCAGGTATGGGCATCGCGCTGCTCGGCAGCGTCATGAACGCGGTCTACGCCCCCGGCCTCGCGTCGATCACCGGCGTCCCGGCCGCGGCGGGCCGCGCGGCCGGCAACTCGCTGGGTGAGGCCTATCAGGTGGCGGCCCATCTCGGTGGGGCCGCCGGCGCCTCCCTGCACGCCGCCGCACGCCACGCCTTCGTCCACGGCCTTCACGTCACGCTGCTGGTCAGCGCCGGTCTGCTGCTCCTCGGCGCGCTGATGGCCCTGCGACTGCCGCGGATCATGGAGTGCCCGGCGGACGAGCCCGAGCGGTCCGCGGACACGCGCGACCAGACTGCCGTCGAACGCGACCAGGCTGCCGTCGCCGTTCCGCCGCAGCCCGTCACGCGCATCGAAGCGAGGCTTCCGGCGAGGCGCGAGGTCGTGGAGCCGGCCCGGTCTGGACGCACGGCACACTGAGCCGTAACGTCAGCGCCGCTGTAACTACCAACGCTAGTTTTACGAGTGTCAGCCGCCGGAGGCCCCGCCATGTCCGCACCCGCGAAGCTCCCGCCCTTCGACCCCAGCGACCCCCTCGGCATCGACGATCTGCTCGACCCCGAGGACCTCGCGATCCGCGACACCGTCCGCGGCTGGGCCGCCGACCGGGTCCTGCCCCACATCGCCGACTGGTACGAGCGCGGCGAGCTGCCCGGCATCCGTGAACTGGCCCGCGAACTCGGCTCGATCGGCGCGCTCGGCATGTCCCTCGACGGCTACGGCTGCGCGGGCGCCACCGCCGTCCAGTACGGACTGGCCTGCCTGGAGCTGGAGGCCGCCGACTCCGGCATCCGCTCGCTCGTGTCCGTACAGGGCTCGCTCGCCATGTACGCGATCTGGAAGTTCGGCTCCGAGGAGCAGAAGCAGCGCTGGCTGCCCGGGATGGCCGCGGGCGAGATCATCGGCTGCTTCGGTCTGACCGAGCCGGACCACGGCTCCGACCCGGCCGGGATGCGGACCTACGCGAAGAAGGACGGCGCCGACTGGGTTCTCAGCGGCCGCAAGATGTGGATCACCAATGGGTCGGTCGCCGGCGTCGCCGTCGTCTGGGCCCAGACCGACCAGGGCGTCCGGGGGTTCGCCGTGCCGACGGACGCCCCTGGCTTCTCCGCCCCCGAGATCAAGCACAAGTGGTCGCTGCGTGCGTCGGTGACCAGCGAACTCGTCCTCGACGACGTGCGGCTGCCGGCCGACGCGGTCCTTCCCGGGGTCACCGGTCTCAAGGGCCCGCTCAGCTGTCTGTCGCACGCCCGCTACGGCATCGTGTGGGGCGCGATGGGCGCGGCGCGCGCGTCGTTCGAGGCCGCGCTGGAGTACGCCAAGAGCCGGGAGCAGTTCGGCAGGCCGATCGGCGGCTTCCAGCTCACCCAGGCCAAGCTCGCCGACATGGCAGTGGAACTGCACAAGGGCATCCTGCTCGCCCATCACCTCGGGCGGCGGCTCGACGCCGGGAAGCTCCGCCCCGAGCAGGTCAGCTTCGGAAAGCTCAACAACGTGCGGGAGGCGATCGAGATCTGCCGCACCTCGCGCACCATCCTGGGCGCCAATGGAATCTCGCTGGAGTATCCGGTGATGCGGCACGCCACCAACCTCGAGTCGGTCCTCACCTACGAGGGCACGGTCGAGATGCACCAGCTCGTGCTCGGCAAGGCACTCACCGGACTCGACGCCTTTCGGTGAGAGGCGCCGCCGGTGAGGCCTGCCGTCAGCTCTGGTTGAAGAAGCCGTCCGTCGCGCGGCCCGCGGACTCCCCGTTGACGATCTGGGTGTCCGCGGGGGTCAGCAGGAAGACGCGGGTCGCGACGCGCTCGATCGACCCGCGCAGACCGAAGGCGAGACCGGCCGCGAAGTCCACCACGCGCTTGGCGTCGGAGGGCTCCATCGCCGTCAGGTTCACGATGACCGGGACGCCGTCCCGGAACAGCTCGCCGATGCTGCGGGCGTCCCGGAAGCCGTCCGGGGAGACCGTCGCGATCCGGCGGCCCTCCTCCTGCGCCGTTTCGGAGGCCACCCGCACCCGCGGGTCGGTCACCCATGCGTCGCCGCTCTCAGCACCCTCGACGTACTCGTCGTCGTAGTAACGCTCGTCGCTGTCCTCGACGAGTCCCAGCCAGGCACTTGCCTTGCGCACCGATCCCATGGACGCCTCCTTTCAGCGCGGTCACTTGTGGTTCCGCACCCCTATGGTCGTCCATGATGCGGATCGCGCGCCAAGTGGATAGTCGGCGCGCAGGGGATTCGTGACGGTACTGGTGCAGAACATGTGGCGATTCGTCAAGGTTCTTCCTTGGTACAGCCTCTGATGGGGCATCGCGGAACAGAAAATATGAAGGTCGGGCCAGACGGGTGATCGAGGGGACGTACGGGTGAACGACCCACTCGATACGATGCCCGGCGCACGTGCGATCGACTCTCGGGGGAAGTGCTCATGTTCGGAATCGTCAGGCCCTGCACGCATCGGCTCAGCGAGGGCCTGAAGACGGAGTGGATGGCCCATCTCTGCGGGCTGTGCCTCGCACTTCGGGCCGACCACGGCCAGTTCGCCCGGGTCGTCACCAATTACGACGGCCTCATCGTCTCGGTTCTGACGGAGGCTCAGACAGGCGTCACGGCCGGCGGCCGGCGCACCGCGGGGCCCTGCCCGCTGCGCGCGATGCGCACCGCCCCGGTCGCCCGGGGAGAGGGGGCGCGGCTGGCGGCGGCGGTGTCGCTCGTCCTGGCCTCGGCGAAGGTACGGGACCACGTGGCCGACGGGGACGGGCTGTTGGCGCGGCGGCCTGCCGCCGCGGCCGCCCGGCGGGTCGCCCTCGGCTGGGACCGGGCCGGGGCCAGAACCGGACGGGCGCTCGGCTTCGACACGGCGGTCCTGGTCGACGCGGTCGACCGGCAGACCGGCATCGAGGCGCTCGCCGGGCCCGGCACGCCCGTCCTCACGGTCACCGAGCCGACCGAGACGGCGACGGCGGCGGCCTTCGCGCACACCGCCGTCCTGGCCGGCCGCCCCGGCAACGCGGCACCCCTCGCGGAGGCGGGCCGGCTCTTCGGCCGTCTCGCGCATCTCCTCGACGCGGTGGAGGACAAGGACGCCGACGCGGCGTCGGGCGCCTGGAACCCGCTCACGGCGACGGGCACCTCACTCGGCGAGGCGCGCCGCCTGGCGGACGACGCGCGGCACGGGATCCGGCTGGCGCTGCGGGACGCGGACTTCGTCGACGACACGCTGCTGCACGTGCTGCTGGTGCACGAGCTGAAGCAGTCGGTGAACAGGGCCTTCGCGACGACCCCCTGCGCCCACCAGCCCCTGCCGGGCAATCCGTACGCCCCGGGTGGCCCGTACGCCCCGGGTGGCCCGGGCGCGCCCCTGCCTCCGGAGCCCCCGAACCGCAGGCGCGGCCTGATAGCCGGCTGCGCGGTCTGGATGGGTCTGGCCTGCACGTGCCAGATGTGCTGCGGCACGTTCGAGGACCCGTGGAGCAGGGAGCGGCGGGAGGGGCTGTGTCATCAGGGGGACTGTGGAGACTGCTGCGATTGCTGTGACTGTTGTTCGAACTGCGGGGATGGGTGCGACTGCTGCGACTGCGGCTGCGACTGCTGATTCCCCCGCCCCGCCCCCACTGAGCCCGCCTTCTCGGGTGGATAAGGTCGAGCACCATGAGCACGGACCCCGAGCAGGACTGGAAGCACTGGCACGAACAGCGCACCGCCGCGGTCGCCGCACCGCACGGCCCGCTCTCCCTCACCGGTACGTACTGGCTCTCCGACTACCCGGAAGGTCGAATTCCGGCCGTCCCCGGGCGGTGGCGCGAAGACGCCGACGAGGTGGTCCTCACGGCCGGTGCCGCGGACTCCCTCACCGTCGACGGCGAGCCCCTGACCGGCGAAGTCCGCCTCACCGCGGACCACGGGCCGGTCCACGCGTCGCGGGTCGCGGCCGACGGCAGGCGTCTGGTCGTGCTGCGCCGCGAAGGGCTGTGGGCGGTGCGGGACTTCGACCCGCGGTCCGAGGCGCGCCGCGACTTCCAGGGCATCGAGGCGACCGCGTACGACCCGCGCTGGTCGCTGCCCGGCACCTTCCGTCCGTACGCACAGACGCGCAGCGTGCGGGTCGAGAACGCCGACGGCCGCGAGCGCGGTCTCGGCCTCGCGGGGGAGATCGCCCTCGAGATCGACGGTGAGCCGCACACGCTTCGCGTCGCGGTCGAGGACGACGGTTCGCTCTGGGCCGTCTTCGCCGATGCGACCAGCGGAAAGGGAAGCTACCGCTTCCGGTTCCTGCGGCCCGCCGCACCTCAAGCGGACGGCTCGGTGACGGTCGACTTCAACCGCGCGCTGCTGCCGCCCTGCGCCTTCGCCGACCACTTCATCTGCCCGTTCCCGCCGCCCGGGAACACCCTGACGACCGGCGTCCCGGCAGGCGAACGGAACCCGCGCGCCCGCTGACCCGTCCCATCCCCGAACGCCGGCCCACGGCACCTCGATCGCCCCGGTGGCACCTTCCCGCCACCGGGGCCCCTGCCGTGCCGCCGTCGGCGGCCGAAAGGCGCCCTTGCGCGCGGAGTTGACGCACCGAATACTCCCGAACAGCGCTTGTCAGGGGCACGCCTTGTCCGAAAACCGGGCAGGCCAGGGCCCCCGGCTGCGCCTCACGGGCCCGAAACCCCACCGCGGGCCCCCGGATTCCCTTCGGGAGGAACGAGAAGTGAGGATCAAGCGCACCACCCCCCGCAATGGCACCGCGAGACGAACCCGCCTCGTCGCCATCACGACCGGCCTGATCGCCGCCGCGGCGCTCGCCGTCCCCACGGCGAACGCCGACTCCAACCAGGCCTTCAGCGCCACCCAGCTCTCCGCCACCAGTGACGCCGTGCTCGGCGCGGACATCGCCGGTACCGCCTGGCACGTCGACAAGGCGACCAACAAGGTCGTCGTCACCGTCGACTCCCGCGTCTCCAACGCGCAGATAGCCGCCCTCAAGCAGAAGGCCGGATCCAACGCCGGCGCCCTGAAGATCGAGCGCACCCCGGGCACCTTCTCCAAGCTCATCGCCGGCGGCGACGCCATCTACGCCACCAGCTGGCGCTGCTCGCTCGGCTTCAACGTCCGCAGCGGCACCACGTACTACTTCCTCACCGCCGGCCACTGCACCGACGGCAACCCGCCCTGGTACACCAACTCCGCGCGCACCACGAGCATCGGTCCCACGGTCGGCTCCAGCTTCCCCGGCAACGACTACGGCCTCGTGCGCTACGCCAACACCTCCCTCGCCCACCCGGGCACGGTCGGCAGCGTCGACATCACCAGCGCCGCCAACGCCACCGTCGGCATGTCGGTCACCCGCCGCGGCTCCACCACCGGCACCCACAGCGGCAGCGTCACCGGCCTCAACGCCACGGTGAACTACGGCGGCGGCGACATCGTCTACGGCATGATCCGCACCAACGTCTGCGCCGAACCCGGCGACAGCGGCGGTCCGCTCTACTCCGGCAGCCGGGCGATCGGCCTGACCTCCGGCGGCAGCGGCAACTGCTCCTCCGGCGGTACGACCTTCTTCCAGCCCGTCACGGAGGCCCTGAGCGCCTACGGCGTCAGCGTCTACTGACAGACGTCCCGTCGGCACACCGCCACGCGCACCGCGTCCGGCAGCCGCGGAGCCCCTGTCCGAAAACTTCGGGCAGGGGCTCCGCGGCTGGACGAACCGCCCACATTTGAGAGGATGTGAGAGCGGTCGGCCACAGGAGAGCGGGGGCGGATGAAGCGGATCGGAGTGACCGGCCACAGGGACATCCCCGACGAGGCGTACGCGCATGTGCGCGCCGCCCTGCGCGCGGTGCTCCGCGGCCATGACGGCTCGCTGGAGGCGCTCTCCAGCCTGGCGGCCGGCGCGGACCAGCTGTTCGCGGACCTCGCCCTGGACTGCGGAGCCGAACTGACCGTGGTCATCCCCAGTGGCGACTACGAGGACGGCTTCGCCGACCCCGGTGAACTCGCCCGCTACCAGGACCTGCGGGAGCGGGCCACCCGCGAGATCAGGATGGCGTTCCCCAAGTCCACCGACGAGGCGTACTACGCCGCCGGCGCCTACATCGCGGACCACTGCGACCGGCTGCTCGCGGTCTGGGACGGCCGCCCGGCCCGCGGCCACGGCGGCACGGGCGACATCGTCCGCTACGCCCGGGAGCGGGGGAAGCCCGTCACGGTCATCTGGCGCGAGGGCGTGGAGCGGGGCTGACGCCGCCCCTCCTGCCGGGCCACGCGCAAGGCATGGGGCGGGGCGTTTGCCCGGGTCTGACGCGAGGCGCGGAGGTGAGCCGTGACCACCGGTCCGTCTGGTCCTCAACTCCGGTGCCGGACCAGCCAGTCGGTGTGCTGGGGCGAGACGATCCTCTCGGTCTCGTACACCGCCGACCCCCACTGTCCCTCGCCGACCGTCGTCTCCATCGCCGTGTGCATCGCCGCGAGGTCCTCCTCCACCAGCGAGTGCGCCGCGATCAGCGGCTGATGCCGGCGGGCCTCGCCCCAGGCCACGCACGCGGCCGCGGCGGCGGACAGCAGACCGGCCGGATCGAACGACTCGTCGGGCGAGAAGGTGTGCACGGCTCCGAAGAAGAGGGCGAGCACGGTGAGGAGCGCGATGGTCGCCGACCAGAGCGCGGTGGCCCGCCGTGACACGACCGTCCGCCGGTGGTACCAGGCGCGCTGCTCGATCAGCCGGTCCCGGACGTAGGTCTCCTTCCGAGCGGGGAAGGGCTTCTCGCGCAGCAGCCGCATGGGCGTGGTGATCAGCTCCGCGCGGGTGCTGTCGCCGGACGCCCGGGGATCCTGCCAGCCCACCTTCCGCAACTCCTGAAGCCCCTCTTCCAGCCGCTCCACGAACAGCCGGTCGGGGTCGGGGGAGCCGGCGTCGAAGGGGGTGCCGTGGACCGCGTACCGCCAGCACAGGGACTTGATGAACTCGGCCGCGGAGCGATTGAGCTGCCAGTGCGACTTGGCCCGGCGGCGGGAGGCGCGGAAGGTGACCACGAGCACCCCCGCGTACGCCAACGCGCTCAAGGCGCTCGGCAGCTGGAAGGAGTCCCCGATCCGCCACCCCTGGGGCAGCGTGGCCAGGCCCGCGCCCAGGACCAGGAGCAGCAGTTGCAGGCGGGTGTTCGTCACCGCCTCACGCTGACGCGTGACGGCCAGCTCGTCCGTGCGGTGGAAGAGAACCGGCAGGTCGGCGTTACGGAAGACCATGCTCTGCAATGGGCCCGGAATCCCGGTCATGCGCACCCCCCGGTCGCGCTTTCGCCTTCGCTTCCTCCAATGGAAAGTGCCATGAGAGTAAAGTCGTATCGCTGGGCACCGCAACGGTGCGCTCCCGGCCGCCGGTGGCAAAGAAGCGTGACGCTTTTCGCGGCGAATCGTGGCGCTGTTCGTGTGCGTGCCCCCTCCTTCCCCCGCCCTAAACTGGCCGCATGGCGGACGGTGTTGTTGGTGACCTCAGGCGATTAGGCGTACGAGAAGGGGCCGTGCTCCTGGCGCACGCCTCGCTCAGCGGGACCGGCCTGGACGCGGACGTTCTGCGGGAGGCGCTGCGGGAGGCGCTCGGCCCCCGGGGCACCCTGGTCGTCCCGGCGTTCACCCCGGAGAACTCCGACACCTCACCGCAGTACCGGACGAGCGTCCAGGGACTGTCACCCGCGCAGGAAGCGGACCACAGGGCGCGGATGCCGGCCTTCGACCCGGACACCACGCCCTGCCCGGCGATGGGCAGACTGGCGGAGTCGGTGCGCACCGCCCCGGGAGCCGTGCGCAGCTCCCACCCGCAGACCTCATTCGCGGCGCTCGGCCCCCGTGCCGCCGAACTGCTCGCCGGACATCCGCTGCACAGCCATCTCGGCGAGGACTCGCCTCTGGGCGCGCTCTGGCGGGCCGACGCGCGGATCCTGCTGATCAATGTGGGGTTCGAGGCCTGCACCGCGTTCCACCTCGCCGAATACCGCACCGGATCACCTCCGCGCACCTATCGCTGTGTCATCTCCGGGGAGCGGGGACCGCGGTGGGTGGAGTACCACGACGCGTGCCTCGACGACAGCGACTTCGGCGCGATCGGCGGTGCGCTTCCCCGGCAGCTGGAGCGGAAGGGCCCGGTGGGGGCGGCCTTCGCGAGACTGGTCTCGCTGCGGGACGCCGTGGATCACGCCGTGCGGTGGATGACCGAAAAGCGTACGTCGATTTCAAGACAGGACTAGTCCTTACCCCCTGACCATCGGCCGGTCGCACCCGGTGTTCGCAATCGGAACCGACCAGGAGGGATCGGGGGCGCTCGACGGGCAGGGGGCGCACCGGAGTTGGCGCGTGCGCGTCCTGAAGTCGACCTTGTGTGCTACCCGTCGGTCTCGGAATAGTGGGCGGCTCCATCCTCCGTGTCAGGGCACCCCACTTGCCCCGACGCGGCCCCCCACAGGAGGTCGATCGTGAAGCACCGACGCATACCCAAGAGGCATGCGGCAGTGGCCGGCGGAGCCATAGCGGCTCTGGTGGTCGCGGGAATCACCTTCCAGACTGCGAACGCCAGCGAGGAACCACAGCAGTTCAGCGTGAAGAAGCTCTCGGCGACAGCGGCCGGAAACCTTGCCTCGACGCTCGGCGACGACCTCGGCGGCGACGCGGCCGGGGCCTACTACGACGTCTCCTCCCAGGCGTTGGTCGTCAATGTGGTCGACGAGGACGCGGCCGACGCCGTGCGCGAGGCGGGCGGCAAGGCCAGAATCGTCGAACACTCACTGGCCGAACTGACCGGCGCCCGGCAGACCCTCAAGAGCCGCGCCACCATTCCCGGTACGTCCTGGGCCGTCGACCCGGTGACCAACAAGGTGATCGTCACGGCCGACCGTACGGTCAAGGGCGAGGCCTGGGCGAAGCTCTCCGGAGTCGTGAAGGGCCTCGGCTCCCGGGCCGTACTGAAGAAGTCGGCGGGGGAGTTCAAGCCGTTCCTCGCGGGCGGCGACGCGATCCACACCGGCGGCGGGCGCTGTTCGCTCGGCTTCAACGTCGTCAAGGACGGTCAGCCGCACTTCATCACCGCCGGACACTGCGGCGAGGCGGGCAGCGAGTGGGCCGAGTCCCAGGGTGGGCCGGCGATCGGCACGATGGTCGACTCGCAGTTCCCCGGCAATGACTTCGCGCTGGTCAAGTACGACGGGGACGCCGAGCACCCGAGCGCGGTCGACCTCTACAACGGCAGCAGCCAGGAGATCACCCGGGCCGGGGAGGCGACCGTCGGGATGAAGGTGTCCCGCAGCGGCTCCACCACCCAGGTCCACGACGGCGAGGTCACCGGCCTCGACGCGACGGTGAACTACGGCAACGGCCAGATCGTCGAGGGGCTCATCCAGACCACGGTCTGCGCAGAGCCGGGCGACAGCGGCGGCTCGCTCTTCGCGGGCGACACCGCGATCGGTCTGACCTCGGGCGGCAGCGGCGACTGCTCGTCGGGCGGGGAGACCTTCTTCCAGCCGGTGCCGGAGGCGCTGGCGGCGTTCGGGGCGGAGATCGGCTGACGGGAGCCGTTTCCGGACACAGGGGCCGCCCGGCCGTCGCCGGGCGGCCCCTGCCCGCATCCCGGTAGCCGTTTCCCCTGCCGGCTCCCCGTGCTGTCCGCGCCCGGCCCCACCCTGCGGGCTCGCGACCCGGCCGGCCGACACGCGGCCGTGCACCCGGCGGGCTCGCGACCCGGTCGGCTCCCACCCGACGGGCTCACACCCGGTCGGCTCCCAGCGTCCCGTTCCGGTCCACCCCCACGGCTCCCTCCTCGGTGTCGCTCGTCTTCCGCAGCCCCGCCATGACCAGTGTGATCACGCTGCCGACCACGGCCCAGGCGGAGAGCACCAGCATCGGCCCGGTCATCGCGTTGCCCTTGAAGTAGGCGATCGAGCGCGCCGCCCATGTCCCCGCCCCCGGTGGGAGGGCCGGGCCGATCGCCCGCCAGAAGTCCGGCAGCATCGGGGCGGGGAAGGCGCCTCCCGCGCTGGGATTGCCCGCGATCACGATCAGCAGGACCGCCAGACCGATGCCCACGATGCCGGTGAGCGCCTGGAGGGCGAGCGTGGCCGCGCCGACCGCGAAGACGACCAGGGCGCCGAGACCCCACAGCGCCACCACGCTGCCGGGCAGCGCGCCGAGGATCGGTCCGACGATGATCGCGCCACCGAGGCCGCCCGCCAGGGCGGAGAGTGCCATGACGCCGAGCCGGATGACCGCACGCTCGGGGTTCGCGGGCCGGGAGCCCGCGCTGATCGCCAGGATCGAGGCGCAGAGATATCCGCCCACGCACCATCCGACGACCAGATAGAAGGCGGAGAGGCCGTCGAAGTCCCGCGCGGACGCGGGGGCCACGTCCACCGTCCGCACGGTCCGGCCCTGGGGCTTCTCGATCACCGTGGTGATCCTCTCCAGGGCACTGGAGAGGACGGTGCCGCCGCCCGATGCGACGAGCAGTGTGTCCCTGGTCCCCCTCGGGTCGATGATCAGGGCGCCGTCGATCTCGCGGTCCATGATCTTCTTCCGGGCGCCTGCCTCGTCGGTGATCACCTTCGGGTCGAGCGGGTCGCCGGGGAGCTTCGCCAGCCGGTCCGCCGCCTGCCGCGCCGCGGGGCCCGGCGCGACCACACCGAAGGGGACCTCCTTGGGCTTCGGGTTGTGCAGCGCGCCGACGTAGGACGCGATGAACAGCAGTTGCAGGGCCAGCACGCCGATGACGAGCAGGGCTGCTCGCGGGGTGACGGCGCTCTTCAGTTCCTCGGCGAAACTCATGCCCCCACGCTCCGGGGCGGCCCGTGCGCCCGCAGGTGGGCAGGGGCCGAATGGCTGAAGAGAAGTCGTTCGAACATTCGTGTCGTACGTGCGTTCGAAACTGGTCTATGGTGGTGGTGGGGGAGGTGAGACGGATCGATCCAGGAGGTGCGGATGCCCGGGTTCACGCACCTGCACACGGCGTCGGGCTTCTCCCTGCGCTACGGGGCCTCGCACCCGTCGCGACTGGCCGAGCGCGCCGCCGAGCGGGGCATGGACGCCCTCGCCCTGACCGACCGCGACACCCTCGCGGGCACGGTCCGGTTCGCCCGGGCCTGCTCCGAGGAGGGCGTACGAGCCCTGTTCGGAACGGATCTCGCGGTGGGCGGACCGCCGGGCCCCAAGGGCGGCACCACCGAGCGCCGCCGCACCCCCGTGCGCGGCGGCGCCTTCGTCGACGAGTCCGCCCCCCGCACCGTCTTCCTCGCCCGCGACCGTCGCGGCTGGACCGCGTTGTGCCGCCTGGTGACCGCCGCCCACGCGGCCGGTGCCGCCACCCCGCTGCTGCCCTGGTCCGACAACCACGGCGAAGGGCTGACCGTGCTCCTCGGCCCGGACTCCGAGGTCGGCCGCGCCCTCGCCGCCGGCCGCCCCGACCGGGCCGTCCGTCTGCTCGCGCCCTGGCGGGAGGTCTACGGCGACGACCTGCGCCTGGAGGTCGTGCACCACGGCCGCACCGGTACCGGCCCCGGCTCGCTGCGGCACGCCGCCCGCACTCTCGGCTTCGCCGCCGAGCAGGGCGTACGGGCCGTACTCACCAACGCCGTCCGCTATGCCGACTCCGGCCAGGGCCCGGTCGCCGACGTCCTCGACGCGGCCCGCCGACTGGTCCCCATCGACCCCCGCAGGGGCCTGGACAGCGGTGAGCGCTGGCTCAAGGACCCGGAGGTGATGGCCCGTACCGCCGAGCGGGTCGCCGAGGCGGCCGGCTTCCGGCGTGAGGGCGCGCACCGCCTGCTCTCCCTGACCGAGGAGACCGCGGCCGCGTGCGTCGTCGACCCCGAGGACGACCTCGGCATCGGCTCCGCCCACTTCCCCGAGCCGTATCTCGTCGGCGCCGCGCACCGCACCGCGCAGCGCGTACTGGCCTCCCGGGCCGCCGCGGGCATGGTGCTGCGGGGATACGAGGACAGACGGCAGTACTGGGAGCGGATGTGGAGCGAACTCGACATCATCGCCCACCACGGTTTCGCCACCTACTTCCTGACGGTGGCCCAAGTCGTCGACGACGTACGGGGGATGGGGATCAGGGTCGCCGCGCGCGGCTCCGGCGCCGGGTCGCTGGTGAACCATCTCCTCGGGATCGCGCACGCCGACCCGGTCGAGCACGGGCTGCTGATGGAGCGCTTCCTGTCCAAGCGGCGCATCGCCCTGCCCGACATCGACATCGACGTGGAGTCCGCCCGTCGGCTGGAGGTCTACCGCGCGATCATCGACCGCTTCGGCACCGAGCGGGTCGCCGCCGTCGCCATGCCCGAGACCTATCGGGTCCGCCACGCGGTACGGGACGTGGGCGCCGCCCTCTCCATGGATCCGGCCGAGATCGACCGGATCGCCAAGTCCTTCCCGCACATCCGGGCCAGGGACGCCCGCGCGGCCATGGACGAGCTGCCCGAACTGCGCGGGCTGGCCGAGGAGTTCCGGAGGGAGGGAGGGAAGTACGGTCGGATGTGGGAGCTGGTCGAGGCGCTGGACAAGCTGCCGCGCGGCATCACCATGCACCCCTGCGGGGTGCTCCTCTCGGACGCCTCGCTGCTCACCCGTACGCCCGTGATGCCGACCAGAGGCGAGGTCCCCCTCGGCCCCGGGGGCCGGGGAGGCGCCCCCTTCCCGATGGCGCAGTTCGACAAGGACGACGTGGAGGAGCTCGGGCTGCTCAAGCTCGACGTCCTGGGGGTGCGGATGCAGTCCGCGATGGCGCACGCGGTCGCCGAGGTCGAGCGGGCGACGGGGGAGCGGGTGGACATCGACGCGGTTCCGGAGGGCGACCCGAAGACCTATCGGCTCATCCAGTCCACCGAGACGCTGGGGTGCTTCCAGATCGAATCGCCGGGTCAGCGGGACCTGGTGGGCCGTCTCCAGCCCGCGACCTTCCACGACCTGGTGGTCGACATCTCGCTCTTCCGGCCGGGGCCGGTGGCCGCCGACATGGTGCGGCCGTTCATCGAGGCCAGGCACGGCCGCGCGCCGGTCCGCTATCCGCACCCCGACCTGGAGGAGGCGCTGAAGGAGACCTATGGCGTGGTCGTCTTCCACGAGCAGATCATCCGGATCGTGAGCATCATGACCGGCTGCGGCCGGGACGAGGCCGACCAGGCCCGGCGCGGTCTCTCGCACCCCGAATCGCAGGCGAAGATCAAGGTCTGGTTCGCGCGGCGGGCGGAGCGGCGGGGCTACGGATACGAAGTGATCGCGCGCACCTGGGAGATCGTCGAGGCCTTCGGGTCGTACGGCTTCTGCAAGGCGCACGCGGTGGCCTTCGCCGTGCCCACCTATCAGTCGGCGTGGCTCAAGGCGCACCATCCGGCGGCCTTCTACGCCGGGCTGCTCACCCACGACCCCGGGATGTATCCGAAGCGGCTGCTGCTCGCGGACGCGCGGCGACGAGGGGTGCCGGTGCTTCCGTTGGACGTGAACCGCTCGGGCGCCACCCATCGGATCGAACTGGTGTCTGAATCGCCTCGGGTGTGGGGCCTTCGGCTCGCGCTCGCGGACGTCCATGGCATCAGCGAGGCGGAGAGCGCCCGGATCGAGTCCGCGCAGCCGTACTCCTCGCTGCTCGACTTCTGGGAGCGGGCCAGGCCGCGCAAGCCGGTCGCCGAACGGCTGGCCCAGGTGGGCGCGTTGGACGCGTTCGGCGCCAACCGCCGCGATCTGCTGCTGCACCTCACCGAGCTCCACCGCACCCAGCGGGGAGCGGCCTCCTATGGCGGTCAACTCCCGCTGGCACGCGGCCGGAAGACCGCCTCCATCGGGCTGCCCGATCTCGACGAGGCGGAACGCCTCAGCGCCGAGCTGGGTGTCCTCGGCATGGACGCCTCACGCCATCTCATGGGCGACCACCACGCCTTCCTCGAAGAGCTCGGCGTGGTCTCCGCCAAGCGGCTGCGCGAGGCCGAGCACGGACAGACCGTGCTGGTCGCGGGGGCCAAGGCCGCCACCCAGACCCCGCCGATCCGCTCCGGCAAGCGCGTCATCTTCACCACCCTCGACGACGGCACCGGTCTGGTCGACCTCGCCTTCTTCGACGACTCCCACGAGGCGTGCGCCCACACCGTCTTCCACTCCTGGCTGCTGCTGGTCCGGGGAGTGGTGCAGCGGCGCGGGCCGCGCAGCCTCAGTGTGGTCGGCGCCGCCGCCTGGAACCTCGCGGAGCTGGTGGAACTGCGCGCCGCAGGAGGGCTGGAGGCGGTCGGCGCACGGCTGGCGGAGCCGGTGGCCGGCGCGCCCGAGGGCGGCGACGGCGGCCGGCGGATCCGGATGTCGACGGGATACGAGATGAACCCCTGGGCGGACCTCCAGCCGGCGGGCGAAGGGGTGCCCACGGGGCGGAAGCTGTGGCACCAGAGTCCGGGGAGCGCGGGATGATCCTCTGTGTACGGTTCCGGCCGGGCCCCGCCCACGAGGTCCTCATGCCCCAGCTCATGGGACTGCTCGGCGAGTTCACGCCGGTGGTGGAGGCGGTTCCGCCCGACACCGCGCTCGCCGACGTGCGCGGCTCCCTGCGCTACTTCGGCCGGCCCGCCGCCGACCTGGCGGCGCTGATACGGGTCAGGGCGCTCGCCCTGTACGGAGTGGACTGCGTCATCGGGGCCGGCCCCAACCCGATGCTGGCCCGGATGGCGGCCCGGGAGGCCCGGCCCGGGGTCACCCTCGTCGTCGACGATCCCGTGGGCTTCCTTGAGGAACGTCCGATCGCCGCGCTGGACGGCGTCGGCCGGGCCACCGCCCGCACCCTCTGCTCGTACGGCCTCGACTCGATCGGCCGGGTCGCCGCCGCGCCGCTCGCCGTCCTCCAGCGGCTCATCGGCGCACGCGCCGGGAGGGACGTGTGGGAGCGGGCGCGTGGCATCGACCGCACGCCGGTCGTCCCGAACGCCGCCGCCCGGTCGCTCAGCGCCGAACGCGCCTTCCCGCGCGATGAGCTGGACCAGGACAGGCACCGCCGCGCCCTGCTCTCGCTCGCCGGGGAACTGGGCGCGCGGATGCGGGCCGAGGAGCAGGTGTGCCGCTCGCTGACGCTCACGGTCCGGTACGCCGACCGCTCCACCACCACCCGCACCCGCACGCTGCGCGAGCCGACCGCCCACTCGGCGGAGCTCACCGCCACCGCGTACGCCGTCCATGAGTCGCTCGGGCTGCAGCGGGCCCGGGTGCGGGGGATCGCGCTGCGCGCCGAGGGGCTGACCCCCGCCGAGCGGGCCGCGCATCAGCTCACCTTCGACCCGACGGACGAGAAGGCGCGTCGGATCGAGGCGGTGGCGGACCGGGCGCGGGCGAGGTTCGGGCCCCGGGCGGTCCTTCCGGGCTCGCTCGCGGCATAGCCGCCCGCTCGGAGTACCCCGAACGGGCCCCCTATCACATGCCGATGAGTGGCCTCCCCCTTACCCCGGGTACTTTCCCTCAGTTTTTACCGGCGCGTAACTTCCCAGTTGTGGTTACTGGTGCGTACGTTGTCGTGAGCACTCATCCCCCTTGTGGTCCGGGCCGCAGGCATCCCCAGTCGTCGCCATTTCCCTTGAGCCGCAAGGAGATCGCCCGATGCTGCCCTGGAAGAAGCGCGCCCAGCGCGCGTTCAGACCACTCGCCGTCCTGCTCCTCGCCGCAGCCGCCACCGTCGCCCCCACCGCCTCGGCCCAGGCCGCCCCCACCGCCTCGGCCGAGGCCGCCACCGCCACCAGCAGGGGCTGGAACGACTACACCTGCAAGCCCTCGGCCGCCCATCCGCGCCCGGTCGTCCTCGTCCACGGGACGTTCGGGAACTCCATCGACAACTGGCTGGCCCTCGCCCCTTACCTGGTCAACCGTGGATACTGCGTCTTCTCCCTCGACTACGGCCAGCTGCCGAACGTGCCCTTCTTCCACGGGCTCGGCCCCATCGACAAGTCCGCCGAGCAGCTCGACGTGTTCGTCGACAAGGTGCTCGCCGCCACCGGGGCGGCCAAGGCCGACCTCGTCGGCCACTCCCAGGGCGGCATGATGCCCCGCCATTACCTCAAGTTCCTCGGCGGGGCGGAGAAGGTGAACGCCCTGATCGGCATCGCACCCGACAACCACGGCACCACCCTGCTCGGACTCGCCGAGCTCCTGCCGTACTTCCCCGGAGCGGCGGACCTGCTGAGCGAGAACACCCCCGGCCTCGCCGACCAGGTGGCCGGGTCCGCCTTCCTCACCAAGCTGAACGAGGGCGGCGACACCGTGCCGGGTGTGAAGTACACCGTCATCGCGACGAAGTACGACGAGGTCGTCACCCCCTACCGCAGCCAGTTCCTCACGGGGGACGGCGTTCACAACGTCCTCATCCAGGACAAGTGCGCGCTCGACCTCTCCGAGCACGTGGCCATCGGCATCCTGGACCGGATCGCCTACCACGAGGTGGCCAACGCCCTCGATCCCGGGCGGGCCACGCCGACCACCTGCGCGTCGGTCGTCGGCTGAGGCGTGAAGGGGCCCATGTCCGCCGGACATGGGCCCCTTCCGTCCGACCGACCGGTCAGCGGCCGTGACGCCCCACCGGGACGGACTTGCGGCGGGCCGTGCCGAACAGCAGCGCGGCGCCGAGCGCCAGGATCGCGGCGCCGCCGACGGCGAGATACGCGGTGCCGCTGTCACCACCGGTCTGCGCGAGGTTCTCCGTGCCGGGCGCGGCCGGGCTCGGCGTGCCCGCACCGGCTGCCTCGGGCGCGTTCGCCCGGGTCGGCTCGGCCTCCGGCTCCTCCGGCCGGGGTGCGGGCGCGGTCTCCTTCGCACCGGTCTCGGCCTTGTCGTCACCATGGCCGTGGTGCTCGACCGACGACTTGTCCGCGCCGTCCTCGATCTCCCGCTCGCTCGGCGCGGACGCCGTCGGAGCCGGCGCCCCCGAACCGCCGTTGTCCTTGCCGAAGACCACGTCGGAGCAGGTGTAGAAGGCCTCGGGCGAGTCGGAGCGCTGCCAGATCGAGTAGATCAGGTGCCGGCCGGACTTCCTCGGCACGGTTCCGTCGAAGACGTAGTCGCCGTTCTCCATCCGCGGGTCGGTCACCTTGGCGAACGGCTTCTTCTCCAGGTCCGACCACTTCAGCGGCTTCGACGGGTCGTAGCCGTCCTTGGTGACGTACAGCTCGAAGGAGCCCCTGTGGGGAGCGGTCCCCTTGTAACGGAAGGTGTGCTTACCGGACTTCAACCGGCTCGACGGCCAGTCGGCGCGCGCCAGATCGAGCCCCCTGTACTTGTCGTTGCCGGCGCTGCACAGCTTGCCGTCCGGGATCAACTGCCGGTGCTTGCCCGCCGCGTTGGCGATGTTCACCGCGTTCCAGTCGTAGAACGCCTGCGCCCCGCTCGCCCGGACCGCCGCCTGGCACGCCGCTGACCGGGGGCTCTCCGGCCCCTCCGCATAGCAGGCGGAGACCCGGCTGACCGGATCCGTCATCGACCCGTGCGCGGCGGCCGGAAACGCGGCCAGCCCGGCGAGCGCGACCGGCCCGATCCCCAGGGCGACGACGGCGGCGGCCTTGCGGCGTGCGGTCATGGTGACGATCTCCTTCGGCAGGGGCGTGTGGGGGACCCGTGGACGGGCGCACGAGGACGGTCCGATCCGGCGGCGCAGCCCCCCGAGAGCTACGGCACCGACGGTTCGGACCCGTCCCGGCGATCAGCAAACTAGCCCGCGAATGCGCCGAAACGGCCTGCTGGGGGCGGGTGATGGCGATCTTTATGGTCCGTTTAAGGTGAGGCTAAGAGGCCGCTCAGGAACAGGCTCTGGAGGCCCGCGACACGATCCGGCCAGGGGGCTCATGCCGAACGAGGACGACGGGCGGCGGTGGCCCGTCGACTGGCCACCGGGTGAGACGCCGCTCCTCCCCGAGGCCGTACGCGCGTACCCGTACCCCTGGGACAACGCCTTCATCTGGACCTCGGAGGAAGAGGACGAGGAGACCCTCGCCTACGCGCGGGCCGTACTGGACGCCTGCCTGCCAACCCGGCCGCTCGCCGTGCCCGAGCCGCCGGAGGAGGCGACCGACCACGGCGACGACGAGTACCCCGAGTGGACCGAGATCCGTTCCGTCCTCCGCGCGCGCATGCCCTACGCCCGGTACGTCACGGCCGAGCGCATGGCCGATGCCGAGGCCGAGTGCGCCCGTCGGGGGCTCGACACGGGCGGTTTCCAGGAGGTCTGGACCCGGCGCATCACCGCCTGGATCGCCGAGCAGACCCTGTACTGGTGCGGCCTCATGGTCGACGACGACCACGCGCTCACCCCGTGGCTCAGGGACCTCGCCGAGCAGTACGTCCAGCGCGGGATGGCCGCGGAGAAGGCCGTCGGAGCGCTCAGCCGCACCAAGTCCGTGGGTGATCACCCGCCGTCGTACCGTGAAGGCATGATCATCCGTCCTGCGTCCCCCGACGACGTCCCCCGGGTCAAGGCCGTGACCGACGCGGCCTATCACCCCTACATCGAGCGGATCGGCGTCGTCCCCGCCCCGATGGAGGCCGACCACGGGGCGGAGGTGGCCGCGGGGCACGTCTTCGTCATCGGAGACCCCGTCATGGGGCTCGTCGTGCTCGTCCCGCGCCCCGGTCATCTCTTCCTGGACTCGATCGCCGTCCACCCCGACGCCCACGGCACGGGTCTCGGCCGCGGCCTCCTCGCCTTCGCGGACGCGTATGCGCACGAACTCGGGCTGCCGGAGGTCCGGTTGTACACGAACGCCATGATGTGGGAGAACCAGAAAATCTACCCGAAGTACGGCTACGAGATCGTCGAGCGGCGAGTGGACGGACCGTACGACCGTATTCACTACCGCAAGCGGCTGGGCAACGGCCGGGTGTAACGCGCCCCCGATCGAGTGAGGTTTCGATGCCGGGGCGGTGCGATCCGGTATCCCTGGCGGACATCGTCATCCCCGCCCCGAAGGGACCCCCCCATGAGCGCACGTCCGTCCCGTCTCGCCCTCGGCGTGACCGCGAGCAGCCTGCTGCTGGCGGGCCTCGCCGCCGCGCCCGCCGCCCACGCCGGCCCGGTCGACGACGTCACCGTCGACAACACCGGCACCGTCGCCGCCGACGGAACCATCACCCTCACCGGCACCTACCGGTGTCTCGACGACGGCGGGACCGGCCCGGTGTACGTGAGCAGCAGCGTCTTCCAGCAGAACCGGGCCACCGGCATCGGCGGCACCCGGGCCGTATGCGACGGCCAGGCGCACACCTGGACCAACAGCGGCGCTGTCACCGGGGGCGGCTACCAGCCGGGGGCCGCCCGGGCGGAGGCCACCCTGTTGAAGCTGCAGCCCGGTACCCAGGGCCTTTCGCTGCCCGAGTTCCTCGCCGCGCGGAAGGCGGACATCACGCTGAAGGAGAGCGGCAGCCGGCGCTGATCCGGCTGGATGCCCACAGCGGGTCGCCCGGCCGGATGTCCACAGCAGGACATCCGGCCGGACGCCTTGCCGGAAACCCGGCCTCCGGCCCGCCGCTAGAGATTCAGCATCGGCGCGAGCCCGTCACGGGCGAGCCGTTCGAGTTCGTCCAGGGCCAGGCGGGCCTGCGCCGCCGCCCGAGGATCGGCGTCCGCCAGACCGCTCGCCGCGAACTCGTCCTCGTCGAGCCGCAGCACCTCGGTTCCGTCCGCCGACACCCACAGATCGAGCTCGAGGTCCTCGACGACCACCTCGTCACCCTCCACGGCCGCCGGACGGGTGACGTCGCAGTACCAGCCCTTCAACGCGCCGTCGGAGGCCCTGACCTCCTTCACCGCGTACCACCGGTCGCGCCAGTAGTGCTCGATGAAGACATCGCCCGGCTCGAACCGCACGAACCCGAAGTCCCGCACGCCGTCGGCCGCCCACGGGGCGCGCACGGTGAGCCGGGTCCCGTCGTCGGCGACCACGGTGGCCGGATAGCGGATCTTCGTACGCCCCGCCTTGACCAGGACCACGTCAACCGATCGTGCGGACATGCCGAACCTCCGTAGCGCAGAGCTCATAGCCCAGCCATTGATTCACCGACAACATGGGCCGGTTGGCGGAGTCGTTGCCGGTGAACGCCTCCGTGTAGCCGGCCGCGCGGGCACGCCGCAGCGACTCGGTCTTGGCGATCTTCGCAAAGCCCCGCCCCCGGTACGCGGCCAGGGTTCCGGTCATGCCGGACATGTAGCGGGACCGCCCGTCCGTCAGCGCCGCGCTGAAGGCGACGAGCTTCCCCTCCGCCACCGCGACCGTCGTCAGCTCCCGGTCGAGCAGCGGATCCTTCCAGACGCGGTTCAGCCAGTCCTCGTAGTCGTCGAGAGTCACCGGAATGTCCCCCGGCTCGTCGGCCGTCACCGCAGAGTCCGCCTCGAAGAGGGGACGGGGGTCGTCGGCGAAGTCGGCGGCGGTGCGCAGCTCGGCGCCGGCGGGGAGCGCGGGCGGCTCGGGCAGGGTGGCGTCCGCCAGCCGGAGACGGAGGAAGAGGGCCGAGCGGCTGGGCGAGAAGCCCCGGTTCTGGGCGAAGGCCATCGACTCGGGGTCGTCGAGCACCCAGGCGTACACGGCCGTCGCGCCGACGGCCGCGAGATGCTCCTCGGCGGTACGCAGCAGCAACCCGCCCGCGCCCTGGCCGCGATGGTCGGGGTGGACGTTGGGGTTCACGAACGACTGACCGGGCTCGTCACCGTCGTACACGATCCCGGTATGGGCCGTCCCGATGATCTCCCCGTCCTTCTCGGCGACCAACAGGCGGTACTTCGCCGCCGGGTTGGCGTTCTCGACACCGAAGGCGAGGGCCTCGGGCGTCGTCACCAGGTGGGGGAGCGCGGCGCGCCGGACCCGCGTCACGGCCTCGGCGTCACCGTCGTTGCCGGGACGGAAATCACGGACGATCACAGTCATGGGGCCGCACGCTACGCGCCGGCCCGACGCGGTCGCCTCCCATTTTCCGGCGTCGCGCGGGGCGGTGGGGGAGAATCGGGTGCGTGACCCTGAAGATCGCCGTGGACACGGACTCCACGACCGCCCCGTACGAACAGCTGCGCACCCAGATCTCCGAGCAGGCCAGGACCGGTGCCCTGCCGGTCGGCTACAAGCTCCCCACCGTGCGGGGCCTCGCCGAGGAACTGGGCCTGGCCCCCAACACGGTCGCCAAGGCGTACCGCGCGCTGGAGGGCGACGGGGTGATCGAGACCCGTGGCCGCCACGGCACGTTCGTGGCGGCGGCGGGCGACGCGGCGGTCCGCAGGGCGGCATCGGCCGCGGCGGCCTACGCGACGGAGGCCCACCGCCTGGGCCTGACGCGGGAGGCGGCGGGAGCGGCGGTGGAGGAGGCGCTGAGGGCGGCGTACGGGAACTGACGACACATCAGCGCCGGGCCCGACCCGGGCCGGCCGCCGGGCTGGCCCGGGTCCGCATGCCGACACGCCTCCGCCCTCACAGGTACAGACCCGCGTCCGCGCCCTTGTTCTGGTCCGGGATCGACGCCGGGGGATTGCCCCGGCGCAGCGCGTACAGCTCCGCCAGCGTCGAACCCTCCCGGCCGACGCCCTCCTCGGTGCCGAGCCAGGTGACCGCCTCCTTCCGGGACAGCGGACCGACCTCGATGCGGGCCATGCACCGGCCGGGGCGGACCACCGCCGGGTGCAGGCGTTCCAGGTCCTCGTTGGTGGTGATGCCGACCAGGACGTTGCGGCCCTGGCCGAGCAGACCGTCGGTGAGGTTCAGCAGCCGGGACAGCGCCTGGCCCGCCGTGTGCTTGGCCTCGCCGCGGATCAGTTCGTCGCAGTCCTCCAGCAGGAGCAGCCGCCAGCGGCCCTTCGCCGTGCCCTCGTCCTCGCCGATCGCGATGTCCATCAGATAGCCGACGTCGTTGAACAGCCGCTCCGGGTCCAGGACGCAGTCGACCTGACACCAGTCCCGCCACGAGCGCGCCAGCGTCCGCAGCGCGGACGTCTTGCCGGTGCCCGGCGGCCCGTGCAGCAGGAGCAGCCGCCCGGCGATGTCGTCCGGAGTGACCTTCATCAGCCGGTCCATCGCCTCGGCCACCGGAGCCGTGTAGTTGGGCCGTACCTCGTCCCAGGTGCCCGCCGAGATCTGCCGTGTCGTACGGTGCGGGCCCCGCCGCGGCGAAACGTACCAGAAGCCCATCGAGACACTCGACGGCTGCGGCTCCGGCTCGTCCTGCGCGCCGTCGGTCGCCTGCTTCAGGACGCTCTCGGCCAGCTCGGACCGGACGGCGGTGACCGTGACGTCGGCGCCCCGGTTCCACCGCGAGATCAGCAGCGTCCACCCCTCGCCCTCGGCGAGCACGGCGCTGCGGTCGTCGTCCTTCGCCGAACGCAACACCGTGGCGCCCGGCGGCAGCAGCGTGGCGCCGGGCTTGACGCGGTCGATGGTGGAGCTGTGCGAGTACGGCTGCTCGCCCGTCGCGAAGCGGCCGAGGAACAGCGCGTCGACGACGTCGGACGGTGAGTCGCTGTCGTCGACGGTGAGCCGGATCGGCAGGGCGTGCCGCGGGTCGGACGGGTCGGACGGGTCGGGCGGGTCGGGCGGCGTGGCAGACATGCGCCCATGATCTGCCACAGGGCCTCCCCGCGCACGGTCTTTTGACGTGGTGCGCTACGTATGTGTCCTGGCCAGGACGGCCGCCGCCCGCCGGGCGCGTCGGACGACGGCGTATCCCTTCGTCAGGACCCGGTCACGGGCGAACGTCCGGACGACGGCGCGGCCCTCGATCAGCCGCTCGAACTCCTCGATCCCGGTGGTGCGCCGCACCGTCACCCGCTCCAGGGCGTACGGCCCCTGACGGCGCCGGGCGAGCGCGTTGCCGACGGCGAGCGCTTGGGCGAACCCGGCCGCGCGGACCGCCTGCCGTACGCGCCGGCTGGAATGGCCGTACGGATAGGCGAAGGAGTCCGGTGCCACGCCGAGCTCCCCGGTGATGATCTCCCTGCAGTGTGTCGCCTCGAAGGCCAGCCTCCCGTCGGAGAGTTGGTCCATCCGCGGATGGGTGTGGGTGTGACCGCCGATCTCGGTCCCGGCGGCGGCGAGGTCGCGCACCTGGTCCCAGTCGAGCATGGTGTCCAGCGCCCCGCCCTCGTCGTGGGGGCCGCGCAGCCACCCCGTGGAGACGAACAGGGTGGCGGCGAAGCCGTGCTCGGCGAGCACCGGCAGCGCGTGCCGGTGCACCCCCTCGTAGCCGTCGTCGAAGGTGATCAGGACGGGGCGGCGTGGCAGCGGGCCGCCCGACCGCCAGGCCCCGGCGAGCTGCGCGGTGGTGAGCGGGGTGAAGCCGCGCTCACCGAGCAGGTCCAGCTGCCGGGCGAAGTCCTCGGGGGACACGGACAGGCCGTACGCCGCCTTCGCGGGGCGGCTCCCGATCGCGTGGTACATCAGGATCGGCACGCGCCGGTCGGCCCCGCGGCCGGTCACCGGACCTCTCCGGTCACGTGAGCTGTCCGGTCACCGAGGTCACCGATCCGCCCGTACGAGAACGTCGTCCCGCCCGTGCGGGCGTTCAGCGCCCCCCGTAGGTAGCCGCCCGCCGCCATCGTGACACCCGCGACGATCGCGGCGGCCCGCCCCGCGCCGCCCGGCCGGCCGCGCACCGCGTCGTACAGACCGCGCAGCACTCCCACCGGAAGCACCCGCGTGGTGTAACGCCGCTCCGACTCGAGCCCTTTGGCCGCGCCCACGCTCCGGGCCACCAGGGCCTTGGACAGGCCCTCCGCGTAGGCCCGGGCGCGGAAGTACCCGAACCGCTCCCGCGCGGCGGGGACCTTGTGGTGGATGACGGCGCGGTCGTCGATGAGGAGCACCGCGTCCGGCAGGGCGGTCCCGAGCCGGATGCAGAGTTCGGTCTCCTCGCAGCCCAGCGGGCGCTTGTCGCCGTCCCGCCCGATGCCGGTGGCGAAGCCGCCCGCGGCGTCGAAGGCGGTACGCCGGAAGGAGGCGTTGCCCCCGAGGACGTTGCGCACCCGGACCCGGCCGGGCGGCAGGCCGCGGTAGGTGCAGCCGACGATCCAGTCGAACTCCTCGGGGAACCACACCGGCCTGCGGCCGGACGCCCAGGCGGGCACGGTCCGTCCGCCGACCGCCATCACCCGGGGGTCGGTGAACCCCTCGTCGAAGTACCGCAGCCAGTCGCGCTCCGCCACCGCGTCGTCGTCGAGAAAGGCGACGATCTCGCCGCGCGCGACGGCGATACCCGTGTTGCGGCCGGCGGAGAGGCCGCGGGGGCCCGCGTTGGCGAGCACCCGCACCTCCTCGCGTACCGTTCCGCTCCCGTACTCCTCGGTGAGCCGCTCCAGCAGGGGCTGGTTGTGATCGACGACGAGCAGCGTCTCCAGGGGCGGCCGGGACTGCCGCCGCACCGAGTCGACCGCCGCGATGATGTCGTCCCAGCGGTCCTCGGTGTAGGCGCAGATCACCACGGAGATCCGGCGGTGGTTCAAGAGACCTCACCCCGTGGGACGTTGACCGAGAGCGAGGTCGGGCGGCGGCGCGCCGGTCGGCGGACCCCCTTCTCCTTCAGGATCACCTTGAGGACGCGGATGCCGTCCCGTACGGCGTTGAGGTTGCTGACGCCGTGGATGCGCAGGTACTCGTGGCTGGGCACCTCCTGCACTCTGAGGCCGGCCTTGACGACCCGGATGTTGATCAGCGTCTCGATCTCGAAGCCGGTGCAGTCGAGGGTGATGTCGTCGAGGCAGCGACGCCAGAAGGCGTTGTAGCCGTAGCAGAGATCGGTGTACCGGGCCCCGAACTTGGCGTTGACGATCCCGCACAGGACCCGGTTGCCGAGTCTGCGCATCGGCGTCATGTCGTCGGTGCCGCCCCCGTTGGCGAAGCGTGAGCCCTTGGCGAAGTCCGCGCCGCCGACCAGCGCGGAGACATAGGAGACGATCTCCTGGCCGTCCGCCGAGCCGTCGGCGTCGACCATGACGATGATGTCGCCCGTGCAGGCGGCGAATCCGCTGATGAGGGCGTCGCCCTTGCCCTTGCCGGCCTGCCTGACGACCTTCACGTCGGGCCACAGCTCGCGGGCGACCCGGACGGTGTCGTCGGTGGAGTTTCCGTCGACCAGGACGACTTCGTGGATCCAGTCCGGAAGCGTCTTGAAGACGTACGGAAGATTTTCCGCCTCGTTCATCGCGGGAATCACCACGCTCACCGGCGGAGTGATCGCCAAATGGGAAGTGATGGCGCGGTACTGGGCGGCTATTCGACTGTCGGCGGATTCGGATGTGGCGGAATGATTCTCGAGTGAGCCCGTGGCTGGCGGGCGCAGGAAAGAGCTCATGGTCGGGTTTCCCTCTCGTCCGGTGGACCGCCCGACCCCCGGGCAGTCCGGTGATGTGTCCGGTTCGAAAGGGGGGTTCTCACCCGGCCGTCACGGAATCGACCTCCGTGCGGCATGAGTGAGCTGGCATGACTGGCCGCGTGGCACGCGACTCGGCACACGTACGTCCACCGAGCGCGGCACCCCCCTACGCGCCCCGCCCCGGAACCATCGCGACGCTGAAGCCCTCCCCTGAGCCGCTTTGCATGATGGTCCGTTGCGGGTGAGATGTACGACGGTATTGATGAATGGGACTGTATGGCAAGACCCGGATGATGGTCTCATTTTTTGCCGAATTGCCTTTCTTCGACAGCGGAGACGCAGAGTTCGATCGATTGGTTGCCGCCGAACAGGTGTGGGGTCGAGTGGCGGGAGTGACGGGGGAGTTATCGATTTCGAGCCGCCGGAATTCCGTTTGTGACGAGGAGCTCCAGTCCCGTCGGCGCGCGAATTGATTCCGCTACGGTTCTCGGCCGAGCGGGGCGCGCACCGGGCGGATCCGAGCGCCGGCGTGGGCCTCTGTGACCGGCTCCCGCCGTCCACGCCCCCGTGGCTCGTTCTCGATGCTCCGCGCGGGTGGTTTGCCCGCAAGGGTCCTGATGCCGGATCTCCTCGCCGAGAGCTCATGACGCCTCGTCAGGAGGTCTGCGCGGAATCTCCTTGGCATGGACACTTCCAGTGAGCTATGCGCGCTGCTACGACAGTTGAGGCAGAGATCCTGCTAAAGGGAGGTTCCATGAAACTGTCCCGAATCGCGGCTTTCTCATCGTCACTCCTCCTCGGCGCCGTTCTCACCCTCACCGGGGCGGGGCCGGCGCAGTCCGCGGAGAGCGCCGCGCTCGACTACGTAGCCCTCGGCGACTCCTACTCCTCCGGTGTCGGTGCCGGGAGCTACGACAGCGCAAGCGGCGACTGCAAGCGCAGCACCCGCGCGTTCCCCGTCCTGTGGGCCTCGGCCAACTCACCCTCGTCGTTCGCGTTCACCGCTTGCTCGGGCGCTCGTACGGGTGATGTCACGGCCGGTCAGCTCGGCCCCCTCTCCGCCGCCACGGACCTCGTCTCGATCACCATCGGCGGCAATGACGCCGGCTTCGCCGACGTCATGACGACCTGTGTCCTCCAGTCCGAAGCCACCTGTATCAACCGCGTGAATCAGGCCAAGGCCTACGTCGACACCACCCTGCCCGGCAAGCTGGACGCGGTGTACTCGGCGATCAGATCCAAGGCTCCGTCGGCGCGCGTCGTCGTCCTCGGCTATCCCCGCTTCTACAAGATCGGCGGCAGCTGCGTCGCCGGACTCAGCGAGAACGAACGCGTCGCCATCAACGGCGGCGCCGACCACCTCAACACCGCGACCGCCAAGCGCGCGGCGGACCACGGCTTCACGTTCGCGGATGTCACCCCGGCCTTCACCGGGCACGAGATCTGCTCCGGATCGGCCTGGCTGCACAGCGTGAACTGGCTCAACATCGGCGAGTCGTACCACCCCACCGCCTCCGGCCAGTCCGGCGGCTATCTGCCCCCCTTCAGGGCGGCGGTGTGACCGACCCCGTCGGGGTCGGCGGGGAGGCCCCGTCCGTCGGGGTCTCCCGCTCACAGGTCAGTGAGAAGGCGACCCAGTCGGAGCGCGCCTCGACCGGCGTACGGACCTCCAGCCGGATCCGGTCGCGGCGCGTGTCGTTCTCCCGGTGCGTCAGCTCGACGTGATCGACCTGCTTCTCCTTCGGGCCGCCGGAGGGGAACTGCAGCGTCCGCCACTCCGCCCCGCCGCTCTCGGTCGCCCACCGGTACGCCACCGTGACCGGCACCCGGCCGACCGTGATCGTCGCCCTGAAGGCGGGAGCCCGGGCCTCGGGCGGCGGACACGTCCCGCTGTAGCTGTCGCGCACCGCCGTCACCCGCACCCGGACGGTCTGCTGGGGCGTGGTACCGGAGGGTGTGCCCGAGACGCTCGGGCTCTTGGTGCCGGGCGTCGGGGTGGGTGTGGGAGTGGGACTCGGCTGCCCGGTCGACGGCGGCCCTCCGCCACGGCTCGTGGTGGTGCCCCCGCCCGGCGGCCCGAGACGGTCGTTGGCCCGCAGCAGCGCGTAGACGAGAGCGCCGACGGCCAGCAGCAGAAGGGCGACACCGACGGCGAGCACGGCGACGGCGCGCCGCGGCCGCTCCGGCCGCGTGGACCCCATGGCTGCCGTGGGACCGGTGGCGGCCGTGTGACCGGGACCGCGACCAGGACCGGGCAGTGGCATCGGCGGGGTCCGCCCGGCCTCGTCGCGCGGACCGTACGGGACGGGCGCCACCGGCGTACGGGACTGCCCCGGGGCGGCACGGAAGGCGCCGCCCGCGCCGATGATCCGCAACTGTCGCTCGGCCTCCTCGGCCGGCAGGCGCTCGGCCGGGTCCTTGCGCAGCAGCCCCTCGATCACCGGGGTGAGCGCGCCCGCCCGCCGCGGCGGCGGCAACTCCTCGTCCACCACGGCGCGCAGGGTGCTGAGCGGGGTGTCCTGACGAAAGGGGGAGTGCCCCTCCACGCACGCGTACAGCAGTACGCCGAGCGACCAGAGGTCCGACTCCGGGCCGGGAGTGCGGCCCAACGCCCTTTCCGGCGAGAGGAATTCGGGCGAGCCGACGAGCTCGCCGGTCATCGTCAGGTTGGAGGTCCCCTCCACCACGGCGATGCCGAAGTCCGTCAGGACGACCCGGCCGTCGTTGGCGATGAGGACATTGCCGGGTTTCACGTCCCGGTGCAGCACCCCCGCCTCATGGGCGCCGCGCAGCGCGGCGAGGACGTCCGCGCCGACGCGCGCGGCGCGCTGCGGTGTCATCGGGCCCTCGGCGTCCAGCGTCTCGGAGAGGGTGAGGCCCCGGATCAGTTCCATGACGATCCACGGCCGGCCCTCCTCGGTCGCCACGTCGTAGACGGTGACGACATTGCGGTTCGAGATGCGCGCCGCGGCCCATGCCTCCCGCTCCAGACGCGCGTACAGCCGTCGAACGTCCGTGTCGTCCAGCCAGGCGGGTGCGCGGACCTCCTTGACGGCGACCTCGCGACCGAGCACCTCGTCCCGGGCCCGCCACACCACCCCCATGCCGCCCTCCCCGAGGGGGCTGAGAAGGCGGTACCGCCCCGCGATCAGACGCTCGTCGCCCGGCACTTCGCTCACGGCGAGGTCCCCCATCCGCTGCAGGGTCGAAAACCACTCCAAGCTAGCTCAACCTGACGTGAGTGCCGCCCCTTTGGGCGACGTGTCTTCGTGATCTTGGTGGTGGAGATCACACAGGCCTCACGGGGGTGCCGGTACCGGACGGAAGGTGACGGATCGACACCTGTCCAACTCGACCTGGAATCAACTGTATTCGAAGAGTGACCGTCAACCCCCGTACGGGTACGGTGAATCCCATGAGCGGGATACACGGGTGTCACTGCGGAGCGATAGGGTTAACCTGCCCGGGCCGGGTGCCCTCGTACGGGTGGGGAGTGACATGGAACAGATAACGGTGCGAAGCAGGCCACGAGTGCCTGCGATCACCTGTGGGAGCAGCGCGACGAGCTCGCGTCTCGACCGCCACCTCTCGGTGCTCGGCGGCCCTGCCGTCCCGCAGCGCGAGGCGGCCGAAGCGACGCTGCTGATGCGTGAACTGACGTCGCGCGATGTCGCGCACCGACGCGGAAGCATCGGAAGCAGGAGCGCGCGTGTCTCGCTCTTCGCGCCGCTGCGACGGCTGCGGCGCTCGCTCTTCGGCAGCCGCCACTAGCACCTGCTCCGTCAAGGCCAGGCCTTCGGGCCTGTGCCTGCCCCCGCCGCTCAGGTGGGGCCCGTGTGCCCGTCATGCGCACCCGCCCCGCTCGCGTCCCCGCCTGGCGGCTCCTTTCGCGGGTTTCCCCGCCCCGCTCCCTGCTCGGTGTTGTGCACACGGCGCGCTCGCGCCCCTTGGCGCCTTCCGGTCCGCAGCCCGGCGCAGGCCGTCCCGCCCGGTCCACGGTGAACCCGGGACGCGGTCCGCGGTGAACCACGGCCCCTGTCTCGCCCCGCGGCTCCGGAGTCCCGCCCGTCAGGCGACCACCCCGCGCTCCCGCAGCCGCGCCACCTCCTCCTCGCCGACACCCAGCTCCCGCAGGATGACGTCCGTGTGGGCGCCCAGCGCCGGGATCGGGCCCATGGGAAGCGGCGGCGCGTCCGGAAAAGTGACCGGCGGGAGCATCGCGCGCAACGGCCCCACCGGGGAGTCGATCTCGCGCCAGCGGTCACGGAACTCCAACTGGGGATGGGCCGCCAGGTCCGGCACCGTGTTGAGCCGGGCGCAGGCGATGCCCGCTGCCTCCAGCCGGGCGATGGCCTCCGCCGCCGGGAGCACGACGAGCGCCTCGCCCACCACCGCGTCCGTCCTCTCGCGGTGCGCCACCCGGGCCGTGTTCGTCGCGAAGGCCGGATCGTCGGCCAGATCGGGGCGGCCGAGCACCTGCTCGGCCAGCCGGCGCCACTCGCGGTCGTTCTGGACGGAGAGCAGGACCTCACTCCCGTCCGCCGTCGCATAGGCGTCGTACGGCGCGATGACGGCGTGTCCGACCCCCGTGCGCGCCGGGGTCGCGCCCCCGTGCATCACATGGTGCAGCGGATGCCCCATCCACTCGGCCAGCGACTCCAGCATGGAGATCTCCACCGGTCCGCCGCGTCCCGTCGTCGCCCGCCGCAGCAGCGCCGCCAGCACCCCGGAGTAGGCGTACATGGCCGCCGCGATGTCGGCCGCCGGAATTCCGGCCTTGACCGGCCGGTCCGGGGTCCCCGTCACCGACACCAGGCCGGACTCGCACTGCACGAGCATGTCGTACGCCCGCTTGTGCGCGTACGGCCCCCCGGCGCCGTACCCCGAGATGTCCACGGCGACCAGCCGGGGGTGCGCGGCGCACAGGGTGGCCGCGTCCAGCCCCAGCCGCGCCGCCGCCCCCTGCGCGAGGTTCTGGACGAACACATCTGCCGCGGACGCGAGTTGACGGACGAGGGCCAGGCCACGCGGGTCCTTGAGGTCGATCGCGAGCGACTCCTTGCCGCGGTTGCACCACACGAAGTGCGAGGCGAGTCCGCCCGCCGCGGTGTCGTAGCCCCGGGCGAAGTCCCCGCCGTCCGGACGCTCGATCTTGATCACACGGGCGCCCAGGTCGGCGAGCTGGCGCGTCGCGAAGGGAGCCGAGACGGCCTGTTCGACGGCGACGACGGTGACGCCGTCCAGGGGGAGTGGCTGAGTGGTCATACCGCATTCTGCCGGGAGCGGTCCACGGGCCGGCGGGCCGCCCCGGCCCTCGCCGGGGAGAGGGCTACCGGCGCGCGTAGCGCCTGACGGCGAGAGGCGCGCACACCGCGACCAGGGCCAGCGACCACACCAGCGATCCGGCGATCGGGTGCGCCACCGGCCAGGCGGCGCCGGCCGGTACCTCGGCGTTCCCGAACAGGTGCCGCACGGCCGTCGTCTGCGCCGAAATGGGGTTCCACTCCGCGACCGTGCGCAGCCATCCGGGCATGTCGTCCGTCGGAATGTACGCGTTCGACAGCAGCGGCAGCATGAAGGTGGCGCTGCCCAGCTGACCCGCCGCCTCCTCGCTCCTGGAGGCGAGCCCCAGCAGGATCCCCACCCAGGTGGTCGCGAAGCGGAACAGCACCAGCAGTCCGAAGGCGCCCAGCGCTTCGAGCGGCCCGCCCTCGACGCGCCAGCCCATCGCGAGACCGACGAGCATCAGCGGGAGCAGTCCGACGGCGCTGGTGAGCAGATCGGCGAGGGCCTGGCCCAGCGGCACGGCGGCCCGGCTCACCGGCATCGTACGGAAACGGTCCATGACACCCCGGTGGGAGTCCTGGGCGGCCGTGAACATCCCGGTCATGACGCCGTTCGCGGCCGTAGCCACCAGCAGGCCCGGCACCAGGTACGCCCGGTACGCGTCGCCCGGCATGGCGAGAGCGCCGCCGAAGACATAGCCGAAGAAGAGCAGGAAGACGATCGGCATCGTCTGCGTCATGACGGTCATAGCGGGGTCGTGCCGGATCCGTCGCAGATGACGGCCGAGGACCGCGGTTCCGTCGTGGACGAGTGCGCTCACGGGACGAGCTCCTTGCGTTCGGTGAGGCGCAGGAACACCTCGTCGAGGGTCGGCGGACGCAGGCTCACGTCGACGATGTGCACGCCGGCGGTGTCGATCTCGCGGACGAGGCGGGGGAGCGTGAGCGTGGGGTCGGTGGTGACCGCCCCCACGGTGTTCCGTCCGGTGTCCAGGACGGGCGCCGAGCCGGTCAGCTGGTCGAGGACGGCCGCGGCGGCGCCCATCAGCCCCGGGGCGGCGACGACCACTTCCGCGTAACTGCCGAGCGTCGCCTTGAGTTCGGCGGGGCTGCCGCGGTGGGCGGCCCGGCCCTCGTCGACGAGCACGATCTCGTCGGCCAGCCGGTCGGCCTCCTCCAGGTACTGCGTGGTGAGCAGGACGGTCGTGCCCTCCCCGGCCAGTTCGCGCACGACGTCCCAGATGCCGTTGCGGCTGTGCGGGTCCAGGCCGGTGGTGGGCTCGTCGAGGAAGAGCACCTCGGGCCGTACGAGAAGGCTCGCGGCCAGATCGAGGCGGCGCCGCATGCCGCCGGAGTAGGTGCGGGCCGGCCGCCCCGCGGCGTCGCTCAGCCCGAACCGCTCCAGCAGTTCATCGGCCCGTGCGCGGGGAGCGCGCAGCAGCCTGGCGAAGAGCCGCAGGTTCTCGGCGCCGGTGAGATCGCCGTCGACGGAGGCGTACTGCCCGGTGACTCCGATGAGGCGGCGCACCCCCGCCGGGTCGCGCACCACGTCGCGACCGGCGACCCGTGCGCTGCCCGAGTCGGGTGCGGTGAGGGTGGTGAGGATGCGGACGGCGGTGGTCTTGCCCGCACCGTTCGGTCCGAGGACTCCGCTGACCGTGCCCTCGCGAACCGCGAGATCGAGCCCCCGCAGGGCGTGGACCTCGCCATACCGCTTCTGGAGGCCCTCACTAAGTACAGCGTACGTAGTTGTCATGAGGGGACCATAACCCACTACGTACGCTGTACGTAACTAGGATGGGGGCGAGGTGATGAGCCATGACGGGCCGAGCGGCCGAACCGGAAGTGATCTGGGCGCGCCCCGAGCGCGCGGGCCGCGGCCCGAAACCGGCGTACAGCCGGGCTGACATCGCGGCGGCGGCCGTGCGCGTCGCGGACGCCGACGGCATCGAAGCCGCCTCCATGCGGCGCCTCGCGGCAGAACTGGGCTGCGGCACCATGTCGCTCTACAACTATGTGCCGCGCAAGGAGGACCTCTACGAGCTGATGGTCGACGAGGTCGGCGGCGAATACGTCTTCCCGGAGCGGCCCAGCGGCGACTGGCGCTCCGACATGCTCGACCTCGCCCGTCAGACCCGCGCGATCCTGCACCGGCATCCCTGGGTGATCCGGCTGATGTCCGGCGCGTACGCCTTCGGCCCCAACGTCCTGCGCTATCTGGAGTACGGCCTCAGCTGCCTGGACGGCCTCGACCTCCCGGGCGGCACCAAGCTGGAGCTGATCGCGAACGTCAACGGCACCGTGATGACCACCGTCTCCGGTGAGATCGCCCTCGCCGAGCGCGCCCGCTCGCTGCCCTGGTCGCCGGAGCAGGAGCAGGCCGTGCGCGCCGCCTATCTCAAGCGTCAGGTGACGAGCGCCGCGTACCCGAGGCTGGCGGCCGTGCTGGGGGCGGCGGGTGCCGGGCCGGTCGATGCCGACGAGGTGTTCGAACGCACCCTGCGGCGGGTGATCGACTCCTTCCAGCCCGGTCAGAGCAGCGCGAACTGACCCTCGGGGCCCTCTTCGTGGTGGTCGAGGACGGAGGCCGGGCGGCGGGCCGACGACGGAACCGGCAGCACGCCCGCGGCCCGTAGCTCCTCCCGGGTGATGCCGGAATCCGTCAACCCGTCCTGGCGCGGCCGCAGTTCCGCGAGCAGGGCCAGCACGCTGATCAGCTCCAGCAGCTCCGAGGTCCACTCCTGGGGCCACGCGGCCGGGCCGATCGCCTCGAGGCCGCCCCCGTCCGGCGGGGCGGTGCGCCGGTCGAACCAGGTGCGCAGCACCCCGGCGCCGCCGACCTGGAACTCCCAGGCCCCCGCCGGAACCGGAGAGATCCGGCCCCCGCCGATCAGCAGCGCCTCCTCGTCGGGGTCGTACGCGATCTCCGCCGGCCGGTCGGGGATCGCCGCGCGCACGTAGGGGCGGCGGCCGCCGGGCAGCCGGGGCCGCTCTCCGCCCCGGGCCCCGCGCAGCTGGATGTCGGTGATCCGCCGCCCCAGTTCGACTCCCTCCTCCCATGTGGAGGAGTCGGCGGCCAGTGGCACCGCGCAGCCGGAGGCGGACGGCCGGGCGGCAGCCACGGCCCACGCGAACCACTGCCCGGCGGTGACCTCGCCGCCGTACCGCTCACTCAGCAGGTCCAGCAGACCCGGCGCGAGATTCGGCTCGAGGCCTCCCGGGCGCCGGTACAGCGGACGGATGCGCCCGGGACGGCCGGCCGGCAGCACGCCGCAGACCAGCAGGGCCGGCCCGTCCGCCCCGGGCACACGCCCCTGCTCCACGGCGAAGAGCTGATGACGGTCGGCCACCCGCCACACCTCGGGCCGGGCGACGTCGATGAGCCGGTGGTCCGGGATCAGCCACTGCTCGTCGAACGGGCCGTGGGCCAGGCGTACGGGCTCCGGAAACGGCCCCGGCTCCCGGGCGAACCGTCCCGTCCCCGTCGGCTGCCCGGGCAGCGCCGCCACCGAGCTGTGCGGTGTGCGCGCCCGCGTCGGCCGGAACAGCGCTTCCCGCTCGCCGCTCCCCGCCCGTACGAGAGCCTCCCAGCGGGCCCGCAGGGTACGGACGTCGGGGGCGAGGATCCACGACCGCCCCAGCCGCAGCGGCGCCACGGACCAGGGCATGAGGTCGTCGAGCAGCGGCAGCTCGGGCACGTCTTCTCTCACGGCAGGCATGCTAGTGACCGGTGGCAGGGGCCGGTCTCAGTCGGCCTCCACCGTGACCGTGAAGGAGAACCGGTCGCCCCGGTACCGGATCCGGGCCACGTCCACGACCCGCCCCACCTCGTCGTACGTCACACCCGTGTAGTGCAGGATCGGCGAGAGCAGCGGCACCTCCAGCAGCGCCGCAGTCTCGGGGTCCGCGAGCCGCGCCTCCACCGTGTCCGTGATCCGGCTGATCCGCACCCCCATCAGGTCGCGCAGCACCTTCGTCATGGGCCAGCGCTCCAGATCGGCGGGATCGAGACCGGCCGCCACATCCGGGCGCACCGCGTTCTCCGCCCAGTTGGTGGGCTCGCCGGTCTCCCCGTCACAGCGCAGCCGCCGGTACGCGACCACCTCCGACTGCCCCGGAAAGTACTCGGCCAGCTCGCCCGGCACCCGCTCGGTGCCATGGCCGAGCACCGTGGTCGCCTCGCCCGACTGCTGGGCCACGATCGCGTCGATCGAACCGAGCAGCCGGCGCGGGGCGCTGCGCCGGGCGCCCGGCTCGATGAACGTGCCGCGCCGCCTGTGCCTGCTGATCAGGCCCTCCTCCTCCAGCTCCTTGAGGGCCTGGCGCATCGTGAGCACGCTCACGCCGTAGTGCGCGGCGAGCTGCTCCTCGGTGGGCAGCCGCAGCGAGGCGTCGGGCGTCCGGCCCAGTATCGAGGCGCGCAGCGACTGCGAGACCTGATACCAGAGCGGCAGTTTGCGGTTCAGGACCAGCGAGTCGGGGGCGAAGGCGGTCACGGCTTTTCTCCGTACGTCCGTACTACGTCACTACGGCCGGAAGTGGCGCTCCAGACCTTGCCATACGTCGTCGTACCCGCTCTGCAGATGGGCGGCGCCCGCCGCCTGCCCGGTCGCCGTCACCGGCCAACGGGTCTCGAACATGAAGGCGAGGCCGTCGTCGATCTTCTGCGGCTTCAGTTCGGCGGCGCTGGCCCGGTCGAACGTCTCCCGGTCCGGGCCGTGCGCGGACATCATGTTGTGGAGCGACCCCCCGCCCGGGACGAAGCCTCCCTCGCCGGCCGTCTTCGCGTCGTACGCGCCCTCGATCAGACCCATGTACTCGCTCATCACATTGCGGTGGAAGTACGGCGGCCGGAAGGTGTCCTCGCCCACCAGCCAGCGCGGCGCGAAGACCACGAAGTCGACGCCCGCGAGGCCGGGGGTGTCGGACGGCGAGGTCAGCACCGTGAAGATCGACGGGTCCGGGTGGTCATAGCTGATCGAGCCGATGACATTGAAGGTGCGCAGGTCGTAGACGTAGGGGGTGTGGTTGCCGTGCCAGGCGACCACATCGAGCGGCGAGTGGTCGTAGGTCGCGGCCCAGAGGTTCCCGCAGTACTTGTTGACCACCTCCACCGGGCCCTCGACGTCCTCGTACGCGGCGACCGGGGCGCGGAAGTCGCGGGCGTTGGCCAGTCCGTTGGCGCCGATCGGGCCGAGGTCGGGGAGCTGGAACGGCTGCCCGTAGTTCTCGCAGACATAGCCGCGGGCGCTCTCGTCGAGCAGCTCGACGCGGAAGCGGACACCGCGCGGAATGAGCGCCACCTCGCCGGGGCGCGCGGCGAGGATGCCCAGCTCGGTGCGGAGCAGCAGGCCGCCGTGTTCGGGGACGATCAGCAGCTCGCCGTCGGCGTCGCTGAACACCCGGCGGGTCATGGAGGAGTTGGCGTGGTAGAGGTGCACGGCCATGCCCGCGCGCTGCGTCACGTCGCCGTTGCCGCCGAGGGTCCACAGGCCCGCGAGGAAGTCGGTGCCGGGCGCGGGCTCGGGCAGCGGGTTCCAGCGCAGGCGGTTGGGGTCGGGGACCGTCTCGGTGAAGGGGGCGCTGCGGACCGCGCCGTTGTCGATCCGTACGAACGGCGGATGGGCCGCCGACGGGCGGATCCGGTACAGCCAGGAGCGGCGGTTGTGGGCGCGCGGCTCGGTGAAGGCCGTGCCGCTCAGCTGCTCCGCGTACAGGCCGAGCGGTGCGCGCTGCGGAGAGTTGCGGCCGTGCGGCAGGGCGCCGGGGACGGCCTCCGAGCTGTGCTCATTGCCGAACCCCGAGTGGTACGCCAGTGCCTCGGCCGTCTTTCTCGCCTGCTCGGTCGCCGCTCTGTCGTCCGTTGCCCGGTCCGTGGCTGCCTGGTCGGTGTTCATCGCCCGCTCCTGTCCTCGCGCCCTGTCCTTGCACCCTGACTGAATCCTATGCATGACCGTAGGATTCCGCGCGGCTCACGTCAACGGGACCTTTGACCGAGGTGACGGGGGACGCGGACCGTCCCTCGGACGAATCCCGTGCGCGAGGGGTTCCAAAAGATGAACATTGCTCTACTCTCACGCCATGTCGCGCAGTCTGTGGACCCGCTGGATCCAGGTCGTGCTCCCGGCGCTCGCCGCCGCCCTCCTCGCCGCGCTCGCCGCCGCACCCGCGGCCCGGGCCCACGAGGAACGCCCCGTCACCTTCCCCGACGGCTCCGGCAGCGTCCCGGTCCTGCGCACCGGGGAGCCGGACCTCCTCGTCTGCAAGACCGACCGGGCGGCCTTCGAACGCCGGGTCTCCGGCTACCCGGACGCCCTGCGCGCCCGCAACCTCGCCCTCTTCGCCCGCTGTCTGCGCGAGGGCCACCGCCATCTGCAGCAGGCCGTCGACGCCGTCGACCGGCCCGGCATGACCATCGCCGTCCTGCCGGGGCTGTACGAGGAGGAACCCTCACTCCCCGCCCCGGCCGGCGCCTGCGCCCGCCTGAAGGCGTCCAACTCCGCACTCGGCTACCAGATCCTCAGCTACGAGCAGCAGAAGCGCTGCCCGCACAACCAGAACCTCGTCGCCATCCTCGGCAAGAAGAACCTCCAGATCGAGGGGACGGGCGCGGCACGCACGGACGTCGTCTTCGACGCCAAGTACCAGAAGCTGAACGCCATCCGCGCGGACGAGTCCGACGGCATCTACTTCCGCAACTTCACCGCCCAGCGCACCACCTTCAACTCGCTGTACGTGCTGGCCGGGGACGGCTTCGTCATCGACGACGTGCTCACCCGGTGGAACGACGAGTACGGCTTCCTCACCTTCGCCAGTGATCACGGCCTGTACAAGAACTGCGAGTCGTACGGCAACGGCGACTCCGGCATCTACCCCGGCAGCGCCTCCGACATCAACAACGGCCGTGGTTACGACGTCCCCCGCTACTCCATCGAGATCACCGGCTGTCGCAGCCACCACAACATGGTGGGCTACTCCGGGACCGCGGGCGACTCCGTCCTCGTCCACGACAACGAGTTCGACCACAACATGGGCGGCGCCTCCATGGACAGCGCCTTCCCCGGCCACCCCGGACTCCCGCAGAACCACGCCCGGTTCGAGCGGAACCTGATCCACGACAACAACGAGAACTACTACCGCCATGTCGCCGACGGCACCTGCGCCAAGCCGCCGATCGAGCGCGGCTACGAACAGGGCGTCGTCTGCCCGCAGATCTCCATGCCACCCGGCACCGGCATCATCACCGCCGGTGGCAACTGGAACCTCTACGAGAACAACTGGGTGTACGGGCACCGGCGCACCGGCTTCTACCTGAGCGCCGTCCCCGCCTTCATCCGCGGTGAGTCCGCCTGGTCCAAGCAGGCCGACACCTCGCACCACAACCGGTACGCCGGAAACCACCTCGGCGTCGACAGATCCGGAGCGGCGCGCCCCAACCGCACCGACGTCTGGTGGGACGGACAGGGTGGCGGCAACTGCTGGCAGTCCGGCACCGGCCCCTCCTCGCCCCGGACCCTGCCCACCTGCGGCGCCCGGCGCGGCGAGGTCTCGGGCGGTTCCGACCGGCTGGCGGGGGAACCGGTCAAGCTCGCCCAACTCCTCGTCTGCGCCGACTACAACGTCCAGGCCCGACGCCTCCCGGCCGGCTGCGACTGGTACGGCGCCCGGGGCATCGAACGCGTCGAGACCCAGCTCGCCCTGGCCGTCGCTGCGGTACTCGCCCTGGTGGGCGGCGCCCTGTGGTGGCGTCGTCTGCGCGGCAGCCGGCTCGCGGCCGTCGCGACCGCGCTGGGTGCGCTCGGTCTCGTACTCGACGTCGCCGGGTCGACCACCGGCCTGTCGTCCGGGTACGTCCCCGCCCTCGCCCTGCTCCTCCTCGGCGCCTGGTGGACCGGAATCGGCCTGGCCCTGCGGCCCGCGCGCCCCGCCTTCGCGTGGGCCACCCTGACGCTCGCCGCCCTCACTCTCCTCGACGCCTTCGACAAGGCGGTCCTGATGATTCCCTGGATCCCGCTCGGCCCGGCGTGGGCGAGGACGCTGCTCGCGGTGGCATGGGTCCTCTGGGCGGTGGTGGCGGCGTCCGGGCGCACGGGGGCCGAAGGCGGGCCGGATCCCGTCCACCGGTCACCGGACGCGGCGGACCACCCCGATGAAGCCGCCGCGCTCGCGGGCCGGAGCGGCTCGGCAGGCGGCTCCGCAGGCGTCTCCGCAGGTGGTTCCGGAGAGGCTTCCCGAGCGGCGGGCGGAGAAGACAGAGCAGGCAGCGAAGGCGGCGCCGGCGGCGAGGGGGCGGCGTGAGGCCCGGTCGCGGCGCGGCCGGGCGCCGGACGGTGGGCGCGCTCGCCGTCGCGCTCGTCCTGCTCGGCGCGGCGGGCTGCGGCGGGCGGCCCACCACACACCACCGGCCTGGCACGGGCCACGAGCAGGCGACCGGGGCTGCCGGGAGGCTGCTGGACGCGAAGGACGAGTCCGGCCACCGGCTCCGGGACGTAGCGGCCGAGGGCGCCCCTGCCGTGCGTCTCATCGCCCGGCCCGACCCGGAGGACGGGTGGAACCTCCAACTGGCCGTGGAGCGCTTCCGTTTCACCCCCGAAAGCGTGGGCGGCGCCGCCCTCCTCGGCCGCGGCCATGCCCACCTCCTCCTCGACGGCCGCAAGATCGCCCGCCTCTACGGCCCCTGGCACCATCTGCCCGCGAGCGCCGTGCCCCCGGGTGCCCATGTCCTCACGGTGCGCCTCCACGCCGACGACCACACGGCCTGGGCCGTCGCGGGCAAGCCGGTCGAGACCACGGCGAGGCTCACCAGCCGGCCGGGCTCTGCCGGTCACCCCCATGCCCCCACCCGCGCCCCCGAGCCGGCTCCCTCCCCGCCCGCCCCGGAGGGCGCCCCCGAACGCACCCTCGACATCAGTGTCAGCGGTGGCCATGTCCAACCGCCGGTCGGCCGAGTCGAGTTGAGGAAGGGCGCGCGCGTCGCCCTGCGGGTGACCAGCGACCGCGCCGACACCCTCCATGTGCACGGCTACGACAAGACCGTGCCACTGCCCGCCGGACGCCCCGTCACCCTGACCCTCACCGTGGACCGCGCCGGGCTCTTCGAGGTGGAGACCCACGACTCCGGCCTCGTCCTCACCCAACTCGCCGTCCGATGACCGCCCTCGCCCTCCCGGCCGTGTTCCTGTCCCACCCCACCCCGTCCGTCCCCACCCCGTCCGTCCCCGCCCTGTCCCTCCCCACCCTGTCCCTCCCCGCACTGCCCCTTCCTGGCCTCGCCCCCGCGGCCCTCGCCCCCATGCCCCCGAGGCCAACCCCCGCCGCCGCGACGTCGTCCCTCTTCCCCACGCCCCTGGCGCATGGGGTCGGTGCCCAGCACGACCTCCCCGTCCCGCTCTTCTACGCCTTCGCCGGCGCGTTCGCCGCGCTCTTCGTCTCCTTCCTCGCTCTGGGCCTGCTCTGGTCGGAGTCCCGCTTCCACGGCGACCGCTCGGGCCACCCGATCCCCGCCTCCCTCCAGCGCTTCGCCGATGCCCCCGCCACCCGCACCGCCCTGCGCCTGCTCGGCCTGACCGCTGCCCTGCTCGTGCTCCTCTCGCTCCTGCTGGGTCCCGACGACGCGGACCGCAATCCGGCGCCCGGGGCCGTCTACGTCCTCCTCTGGGTCGGTCTCGTCCCCGCCTCCCTGCTCCTCGGACCTGTGTGGCGCCTGCTGAACCCCCTGAGGGCGCTCCACGCCCTCCGCCCGACGAGGAACCCCCGCCCCCTGTCCCCACATGTGGGACTCCGGCCGGCCGCCGCCGGTCTGCTCGCCTTCACCTGGATCGAACTCGTCGCCCCCGACCCCGCGTCGCCCACCACCCTTCTCCTCTTCTTCGCCGCCTTCGCGGCCGTCCATCTCGCCGGCGCCGCCCGCCACGGCGCGGCCTGGTTCGCCCACGCCGACGCCTTCGAGGTCTACTCGACCCTCATTGCCCGCCTCTCTCCCCTCGGCCGCCGACACGACGGCCGCCTCGTCCTGCGCAGCCCCTTCCACTCCTTGGACGCCACGCCGGCCGCCCCCGGCCTCGTCGCCTCCCTCTGCGTCCTGCTCGGTTCCACCGCGTACGACGGCTTCTCCGACGCCCCTGCCTGGATCACCACCCTTCAGACCTCACCTCTCGGCCGCACCCCGACCGCCACCCTCGGCCTGCTCGGCGCCGTGGCCCTCGTCGCGGCTCTCTACTGCCTCTGCGCGGGCGCGGTCCGCCTGGCGGCCCGCGAGGTCACCCATCCCCTCAAGGCCTTCGCCCACTCACTCGTGCCGATCGCCCTCGGCTATCTCGTCGCGCATTACTTCACCCTCTTCGTGACGGAAGGACCACGCACCGTCATGGTGGCACTCGCCACTGACAACGCCCTCCCGGCCGGTCCCCTCCCGCCCGTCGAGGCGCCCGCGCCGCCGCTGAGCCCCGGCGGGCTCGCCGCTCTCCAGATCGCCGCCGTGGTCGCCGGTCATGTCATGGGTGTGGTCGCCGCGCACGACCGCGCGCTGCGGCTCGTTCCTCCCGCCCGGGCGCTCGCAGGGCAACTCCCGCTGTTCGCGCTGATGATCACGTACACCCTCGGCGGCATCGGACTGCTCATCGCCTGATCCTCGCCGCCCGACGGAAGCGGCATCATGGACCCCGTGCCCCAGCCCAACCGGCCCGACCCCGCCCCGCCGCACCCTGCCGCGCCCCGGCAGGCCGCCGTGCCGCGTTCGCTGCGCCGCAGCCCCGTCCAGCAGCGCAGCGCCGAGCGTCTCGCCCGGATCCTCGACGCCTGCGCCGAACTGCTCGACGAGGTGGGCTACGAGCAGCTGAGCACCCGCGCCGTCGCCGTCCGGGCCGGGGTCCCCATCGGCTCGGTCTACCGCTTCTTCGGCAACAAGCGCGCCATGGCCGCCGCCCTCGCCCACCGCAACCTGGACAGGTACGCCGAGCGCATCGCGGCGCGTCTGGCGGCCGTCGCCACGCTGGATTCGTACGGCGCCATCGACGCCGTACTGGACGAGTACATCGCCATGAAGCGCACGGTCGCGGGCTTCGCCCTGGTCGACTTCGGGGTGCCGGCCCCGAGCCCGAGCGCCGCCCCGACCAGCCCGACCGCCCCCGGAGCCGTCGGGGAGCCCGTGCTCCCCGCGGACGAGGGCGAGGACGACGACCCCAACCGTCTGGTCGTCGACCGGCTCTGCGGCCTGCTGGCCACCTACCTGGGCAGTACCGCCGGCGAGGTCCTTCGACGCAAGGTGCTGGTGGCGGTCGAGGCGACCGACGCGCTGCTCCAACTCGCCTTCCGCGCCCACCCTTCCGGCGACCCGGCCCTCATCGCGGAGACCCGCCAGCTCCTCCACGCCTATCTCGCCCCCGCCCTCGACTGACCCCACCCTCGACCGGCCCCCACCCCGAGCCCGACCCGGCCCGGAGCCGAGCCTCGAATCCGTACCCAGCCCCCGCCCCCGGCCCCGACCCGGCCCCGCCCCCACCCCGAGCCCCGACCCGGCCCGGAGCCGAGCCCCGAGTCCGTACCCCGCCGCCCCTCCCCACCATCCCTACTGGTCGGTATGCTCGGTGATGCCCGCGCGTCACCGCCGCCGCCCCAGGGGAGCCCCATGTCCGACGCCCTGCGCATCTGCCCGCTCTGTGAAGCCACCTGCGGACTGACCCTCACCCTCGACGGCACCCGTGTCACCGGCGCTCGCGGCGACCGGGACGACGTCTTCAGCGAAGGCTTCATCTGCCCCAAGGGAGCCTCCTTCGCCGAGGTCGACGCCGACCCGGACCGGCTCACCGCCCCCCTCGTCCGCAGGGACGGCGAGCTGCGGGAGGCGACCTGGGCCGAGGCGTTCGACCTCATCGCCGCCCGGATCCCGGCGCTCGTCGCCGAGCACGGCCCGAACACCGTCGGGGTCGTCCTCGGCAACCCCAACGTCCACACGATGGCCGGCGCCCTCTACCCGCCCGTGCTGCTCAGCATGGTGCGCACCCGCGGCCTCTTCACCGCGTCGACCCTCGACCAGATGCCCAAGCACGTCTCCAGCGGGCTGCTGTTCGGCGACGCCCACGCCATCCCCGTACCGGATCTCGACCGCACGGCCCATCTCCTGATGCTCGGCGCCAACCCGCTGGAGTCCAACGGCAGCCTGTGCACCGCGCCCGACTTCCCCGGGAAGCTGAGGGCGCTCCGCAAGCGCGGCGGCACCCTCACCGTCGTCGATCCGCGCCGCACCAGGACCGCCCGGCTCGCCGACCGGCACGTGGCCATCCGGCCCGGCGCCGACGCCCTGCTCCTCGCCGCGCTCGCCCAGGTCCTCTTCGAGGAGGACCTCACCGACCTCGGCGCGCTCGCCGGTCAGGTGGTGGGTGTGGACGAAGTACGGGAGGCCGTACGGGACTTCACTCCCGAAGCGGTCGCCCCGGCCTGCGACATGGACCCCGACGACATCCGCTCGATCGCCCGTGAGCTCGCCGCCGCGCCCTCCGCCGCCGTGTACGGCCGGATGGGCAGCAGCACCGTCGAGTACGGCACGCTCGCCAACTGGCTCGTCGATGTCCTCAACGTCCTGACCGGCAACCTCGACCGTCCCGGCGGCGCTCTCTTCCCGCTCTCCGCCACCGCCCCGGCTCCCCGCCCGCCGGGCCCCGGCAAGGGATTCGACCTCGGGCGCTGGACGAGCCGCGTCGCCGGCCACCCCGAGGCCAAGGGAGAACTCCCCATGTCCGCCCTCGCCGAGGAGATCGACACGGACGGCGAGGGCCGGATCCGCGCGGTCATCGCGATCGCGGCCAATCCGGTGCTCTCCGCCCCCGACGGCCTCCGCCTCGACAGGGCCCTCGCCGAGAGGATCGACTTCATGGTCAGCGTCGATCCCTATCTCAACGAGACCTCGCGCCACGCCGACGTCGTGCTGCCCCCGCCGCCGCCCTCCCGGTCCGCGCACTTCGACTTCGCCTTCAACGCCTTCGCGGTACGCAACCAGGCCCGCTACAGCCCGCCCGCCGTCCCTCTGGAAGAGGGACGCATGGACGAGTGCGAGATCCATGCCCGGCTGATCCTCGCCGTCGCGGGCATGCACGGCGCCGATCCGTCGGCGGTCGACGACCTCGTCATCCACCGGGCCCTCGCCAAGGCCGTCGCCGAGCCCCACTCGCCGGTCCACGGCCAGAACCCCAAGGAGCTCGCCGCCGCCCTGACCGGGCGCGGCCCTGAGCGGCGCCTCGACATGATGCTCCGCCTCGGCCCGTACGACCTCGCCCTCGACGATCTGATCGCCAGCCCGCACGGAATCGACCTCGGGCCGCTCAAGCCGCGTCTCGGCCAGGTGCTCAAGACCCGCAGTGGAAAGGTCGAGCTGCTGCCCGCCCCGATCGCCGCCGACCTGCCCCGGCTGCGGCGCGCCCTGGAGGGCCCGGCGGCGCCCCTCGTCCTCGTGGGCCGCCGCCATCTGCGGTCCAACAACAGCTGGCTGCACAACGTCCCCGCGCTCACCGGCGGCTCCAACACCTGCACCCTCCAGGTCCACCCCGACGACGCCACCCGGCTCGGGCTCGAGGACGGCAGGCCCGCGCGGATCAAGGCCGACGGGGGAGAGCTGGAGGTCGAGGTGGAGGTCACCGACGCCGTCCGGAGCGGAGTGGTGAGCCTGCCGCACGGCTGGGGACACGACCGGCCCGGCACCCGTCTCTCGGTGGCCGCCGCCCGCCCCGGCGTCAACGTGAACCAGCTCCTGGACGGCTCGCTGCTCGACCCGCTGTCCGGCACCGCCGTGCTCAACGGATTCCCCGTCGACGTGGCGCCAGCGCGATGACCTGGGGTTTTGCTCGTATTGCTCACACGTCAACATCTTGTTAACGCGTTTGTCAGGCACCTAACGTCATCCGAACCGCCGCACCGGTGGGAGCTCTCCGGTGGGAGTTCAAGGGTGAACGTTAGGTGTCCCTCATGCTGACCATCCTCGGCTTCGCCATGATCGCGACCTTCCTGGTTCTGATCATGATGAAGAAGATGTCGCCGATCGCGGCGCTCGTGCTCATCCCCGCCCTCTTCTGTGTCTTCGTCGGACAAGGCGCGAAGCTGGGCGACTACGTCCTCGAAGGCGTCGGCAATCTGGCGCCGACCGCCGCGATGCTGATGTTCGCCATCGTCTACTTCGGTGTGATGATCGATGTCGGTCTCTTCGACCCGATCGTCCGGGGAATCCTGCGCTTCTGCAAGGCCGACCCGATGCGCGTCGTCGTCGGTACGGCGGTGCTCGCCGCCATCGTCTCGCTGGACGGCGACGGCTCGACCACCTTCATGATCACCGTCTCGGCGATGTACCCCCTGTACAAGCGCCTCGGCATGAGCCTGGTCGTCATGACAGGAGTCGCCGCCACGGCCAACGGCGTCATGAACACCCTGCCGTGGGGTGGCCCGACCGCCCGCGCCGCCACCGCCCTCAAGCTGGACGCCTCCGAGATCTTCGTCCCGATGATCCCGGCCCTCGGCGTCGGACTGCTCTTCGTCTTCGTCCTCGCGTATGTCCTCGGCCGGCGCGAGCGCAAGCGGATCGGCCATCTGACCCTCGGCGGGGCCCTGGAGCCGGAGACCGAGACGGTCCTGGTGAAGGCCGGCGGCGGCACGCAGACCCCCGCGACGCTCCGGGAGGCCGACGGCACCCGGACCCCGGGCCCGGCGGTCCGGGAGACCGGCGGTACGCAGCCGGCCGCGGGCTCCTCCGAAGCCCCCGCGTTCCCCTCGGGCGAGGGCGGCTTCCAGGGTCTGGACCCGAACCGCCCCACGCTGCGCCCCAAGCTGTACTGGTTCAACGCCGCGCTCACCGTCGCCCTGCTGGCCTCGATGATTATGGAACTGCTGCCCATCCCGGTGCTGTTCCTCCTCGGTGCGGCGCTCGCCCTCACGGTCAACTACCCGAGGATGGCCGACCAGAAGGCCCGCGTCGCCGCCCACGCCGACAACGTCCTCAACGTCGCGGGGATGGTCTTCGCCGCCGCCGTCTTCACCGGGGTCCTCACCGGGACCGGCATGGTGAAGCACATGGCCGACTGGCTCGTCGGCGCGATCCCCGAGGGAATGGGCCCGCACATGGGCCTGGTCACCGGCCTGCTGAGCCTGCCGCTCACCTACTTCATGTCCAACGACGGTTTCTACTTCGGCGTCCTGCCCGTCCTCGCTGAAGCGGGCGCCGCCCACGGCGTCTCCCCGCTGGAGATCGCCCGCGCCTCCCTCGTCGGTCAGGCCCTGCACATGTCGTCGCCGCTCGTCCCCGCCGTGTACGTGCTCGTCGGCATGGCCAAGGTCGAGTTCGGCGACCACACCAAGTTCACCGTGAAGTGGGCAGCGCTCACCTCGCTCGTGGTCCTGGGAGCGGGAATCGTCTTCGGCATCATCTGATGAAGCGTCTCTGGCTTCTGCGCCTCGTCATCGCCTTCAGCTTCGCGCAGGGGGCGGTGTCGATGGCGCGTCCGGCCGTCTCGTACCGCGCGCTCGCCCTCGGCGCCGACGAGCGCGCGATCGGCGTGATCGCCGGGGTGTACGCCCTGCTGCCGCTGTTCGCCGCCGTCCCGCTCGGGCGCAGGACGGACCGCGGCCGCTGCGCCCCACTCCTGGCCGTCGGCGTCCTGCTCATCGCGGTCGGGTGCGCCCTCAGCGGCACGGCGGGCTCGCTCGTCGCGATGGCGGCCTGGAGCGGAGTGATGGGCCTCGGCCATCTCTGCTTCGTGATCGGCGCGCAGTCGATCGTCGCCCGCCAGTCGTCCCCGGCCGAACAGGACCGCAACTTCGGGCACTTCACCATCGGCGCATCCCTCGGCCAGCTGATCGGACCCATGGCCGCGGGACTCATCATCGGCGGTGACATGGCACGCACGAGCGGTCGCGCCCTGATCGTCTCGGCATGCGTCTGCGCGTTCTCGTTCGCCGCGCTCTGGGCGATCGAGCACCGGGCCGCCGCGGTCACGCACGCCTCCGGCCGGTCCACGGTCCCCGTCCGCCGCATCCTCCGTACGCGAGGGGTCCCGGCCGGGATCCTCATCAGCCTCGCCGTGCTCTCCGCCACCGACATCCTCACCGCCTATCTGCCGGTGATCGGCGAACACCGGGGCATCGCCCCGGCCGCCGTCGGTCTGCTGCTGAGCCTGCGCGCCGCCGCCACCATCGCCTGCCGGCTGGTGATGACCCCGATGATCCGGCTCCTGGGCCGCACGGCGCTGCTCACCACCACCTGTCTGCTCGCCGGCCTGGTGTGCGCGGCCATCGCGCTGCCGGTGCCCGTGTGGGCGCTCGCCGTGATGCTGGTGGTGCTCGGCTTCTGCCTCGGCGTCGGGCAGCCGCTGTCCATGACGACGGTCGTCCAGGCCTCCCCGCCGGACGCCCGCTCCACCGCCCTCGCCCTGCGCCTCACCGGCAACCGTCTCGGTCAGGTGGCGGCCCCCGCCTCGGCCGGCCTGCTGGCCGGGGCGGCGGGCACGGCGGCGCCGTTCGTGATGCTGTCGGCGCTGCTGGTGATGGCGGCGGGACTGGGGGTACGGGCGGGGCGCACGGGCGCGGGACGTCCGGCCGGTGAGCGGCCGGAACCGGACGTCCGGTCCACGGCGCGAGCCGGTCGTGGCACTCCCTCTCCCTGAGACGGCGGCCGGACCAGGCGTGACGCCGGAGGCGATAGCGGCGGGTTTCGGCCGGAACCGGTGTTTCCGCACACCTTCGTGGTGACCGGCTGCCAGAGTGATCGGCGCCGACCCCCCTCCCACCGAAGGGACTCCCCCATGCCTCTGCCGACCCTTGCCAAGCCGACATGGAGCCGCGCCCGCATCGCAGGCGCCACAGCCGCCGTCCTGCTCGTGGCCGGTGCCCCCGCCGCGTACGCCACCCTCGGTGACGAGCAGGCGGCCGGATCCGCCTCCGCCGCCGCCGTGAACGCGAAGGTGCGCGGCAAGGCCTATCTGGAGACCCGGCTCTTCTTCGGCACCGAGCGGCCCGACGGCGGTCCGGACGTGACCGACCGGCAGTTCATGGCCTTTGTCGACAAGGAGGTAACGCCCAGTTTTCCCAGTGGTCTGACTGTGCAGGACGGCCGTGGACAGTGGCGGGACGCGAACGGCACCATCGAGCGGGAGCGCTCGTACGAGCTGATCCTGCTGTATCCCGCCACCGAGGCGCGGCTGCGCGATCCGATGATCGAGCGCATCCGCGACGCCTACGAGCGGGCCTTCGCGCAGGAGTCGGTGGCGCGGCTCGACGAGCCGACGTTGGCGGACTTCTGAGCGCCAGGCGACACTTGGGTCCCTGGCGCCAGAAAACTATCAGCGCTAGTTTGGGTGCGACGACGACCGGCCGGTAAGAAGGAGATGCGGATGAAGGCCCACGACGCGATGTACATCGGCGGGGAATGGCGTCCCGCCGTCGGCACCGGGACCATCGCGGTGGTCAATCCGGTGGACGAGCAGGTCATCGCCCATGTTCCGGCCGGCTCCGCCGAGGACGTCGACGACGCCGTATCGGCTGCCCGGGCCGCCTTCCCGGCCTGGGCAGCCACCCCGCCCGCCGAGCGGGCAGCCAGGCTGGCCGCTCTTCGGGACGTCCTGGCCGGGCGCCAGGAGGAGATCGCCGAGACGGTCACCGCGGAGCTGGGTGCCCCCCAGCAGCTCGCCCAGCAGGTGCACGCCGGGCTTCCGGTGGTGGTCACCGGCACGTACGCGGACATGGCCGCCACGTACCCCTTCGAGGAGAAGCTGGGCAACTCCACCGTTCTGATGGAGCCGGTCGGGGTCGTCGGCGCGATCACGCCCTGGAACTACCCGCTGCACCAGGTCGTGGCCAAGGTGGCGCCCGCCCTCGCGGCCGGCTGCACGGTCGCCCTCAAGCCCGCCGAGGACACCCCGCTGACCGCACAGCTCTTCGCGGAGGCCGTGCACGAAGCGGGTCTGCCCGCCGGGGTGTTCAACCTCGTGACGGGACTCGGACCGGTCGCGGGCCAGGCCCTCGCCGAGCACGACGGCGTGGACCTGGTCTCCTTCACCGGCTCGACGGCCGTGGGCAAGCGGATCGGCGCGCTCGCGGGCTCCGCCGTCAAGCGCGTCGCCCTGGAGCTGGGCGGCAAGTCCGCCAACGTCATCCTGCCGTCGGCCGACCTGGCCAAGGCGGTGGAGGTCGGGCTGGCCAACGCCCTGTCCAACGCGGGCCAGCGGTGCAGCGCGCTGACCCGGGTGCTCGTGCACAAGGATCAGTACGACGAGGCCGTCGCCCTCGCGGCCGACGCCGTCGCGAAGTACACCCCCGGCGACCGCATCGGCCCGATGGTCAACGCGAAGCAGCTGGAGCGCGTGCGCGGCTACATCAGGAAGGGCGTCGAGGAGGGCGCACGGATCGTCGCGGGCGGCGCCGAACCCCCGCTCGACAAGGGCTACTACGTCTCCCCGACGGTCTTCGCGGACGTCACCCCGCAGATGACCATCGCCCAGGAGGAGATCTTCGGCCCGGTCGTCGCGTTCCTGAAGTACGAGGACGAGGACGACGCGCTCGCCATCGCCAACGGCACCGTGTACGGGCTGGCGGGAGCGGTCTGGGGCGAGCCGGAGGAGGCCGTCGCCTTCGCCCGCCGGATGGAGGCGGGACAGGTCGACATCAACGGCGGCCGCTTCAACCCGCTCGCGCCCTTCGGTGGTTACAAGCAGTCCGGCGTCGGCCGCGAGCTCGGCCCGCATGGCCTCGCCGAGTACCTCCAGACCAAGTCCCTGCAGTTCTGAGCCAGGAGAACAACGCCCGTGGTCCGCGCCGCTGTCCTGCCCGCCGTCGGATCTCCGCTGGAGATCACCGGCATCGAACTCCCGGAGCCCGGCCCCGGCCAGGTGAGGGTCCGCCTCGCCGCCGCCGGGGTCTGTCACTCCGACCTGTCCCTGTCCAACGGCACCATGCGGGTGCCCGTCCCCGCCGTCCTCGGCCACGAGGGTGCCGGCACGGTCGTCTCCGTCGGCGAGGGCGTCACGCATGTCGCCCCCGGTGACGGCGTCGTCCTCAACTGGGCCCCCTCCTGCGGCTCCTGCCACCACTGCTCCATAGGTGAGGTGTGGCTCTGCGCCCACGCCCTGACCGGCGCGGGCAACGTCTACGCCGTCACCGAGGACGGCACCGAGCTCCACCCCGGCCTGAACGTCGCCGCGTTCGCGGAGGAGACCGTCGTCGCGGCCAACTGCGTCCTGCCCGTCCCGGACGGTGTCCCCCTCACGGACGCGGCCCTGCTCGGCTGCGCGGTCCTGACCGGTTACGGCGCGATCCACCACTCCGCCCGCGTCCGCGCCGGCGAGTCGGTCGTCGTCTTCGGCGTCGGGGGAGTGGGGCTCGCCACGCTCCAGGCAGCCCGTATCGCCGGCGCGGGCCCGGTCATCGCGGTCGACGTGTCGCCCGAGAAGGAAGCTCTCGCCCGGTCCGCCGGGGCCACCGAGTACGTCGTCGCCTCCGACACGACCGCCAAGGAGATCCGCAAGCTCACCGGCGGTCAGGGCGCCGACGTGGCCGTCGAGTGCGTCGGCCGCGCCGCCACCATCCGTACGGCCTGGGACTCCACCCGGCGCGGCGGCCGGACCACGGTCGTCGGTATCGGCGGCAAGGACCAGCAGGTCTCCTTCAACGCGCTGGAGATCTTCCACTGGGGCCGCACGCTCTCCGGCTGCGTCTACGGCAACTCCAACCCGGCCGAGGACCTGCCCGTGCTCGCCGAGCACATCCGGGCCGGACGCCTCGACCTCGGCTCCCTCGTCACCGAGCGGATCACCCTCGAAGGGATCCCCGGAGCCTTCGACAACATGCTCGCCGGCAAGGGGGGCCGGGCCCTGGTGATCTTCTAGGGAGTGTCGAGTCCCTCCTGACCGGGTCTTTCCCGGCTGAGAGCCACCCGCAGCACCCCGGCCGCCGCGCGCGGCCGGGGTGTTCGTGCTGCCCGCGTCCCGGCGGCCCCATGTCATGAGCGGGCGCAAAACTCCTCCGCCCAACCCGTTGACCGACGTACCGGCTGGTCGGTACGTTCCCGGCACATCTCGGAGCCGCCCCCCTCGAAACCCCTCGTCCCCCGGCACCCATCGGAGTGTGCACCCCATGGACACGGCACCCCCTCCCGCTCTCGCCGCCTCCGCCCCCACCGACCGGCACCGCCGACGGGTGGCCACCGCGGCCGCCCTCGCCTCCGCAGTCGAGTGGTACGACTACTTCGTCTTCGGCATCGCCGCCGCCCTCGTTCTGGGCGACCTCTACTTCCCGTCCGGCAGCTCGTCGGCGGGGGTCCTCGCCGCCTTCGCGACCTTCGCCGTCGGCTTCCTCGCCCGCCCCGTCGGCGGGATCATCGCCGGTCACCTCGGCGACCGGCGCGGCCGCAAGCCGATGCTGGTCCTCGCGCTGACCCTGATGGGCCTCGCCACCGCCGGAATCGGCCTGCTCCCCACGTACGAGACGATCGGCGTCGCCGCGCCGGTCCTGCTCGTACTGCTCCGCGTCGTCCAGGGCCTCGCGGTCGGCGCCCAGTGGGGCGGCGCGATGCTCATGGCCACCGAGTACGCCCCCGAGGGCAAGCGCGGGCTGTACGGCAGCCTCGTCCAACTCGGCGTCCCCATCGGTGTGGTGACCGCCAACACCGTCTTCCTGGTCGCCGGGGCCACCACCAGCGAGAGCGCGTTCGCCACCTGGGGCTGGCGGGTGCCCTTCTTCGTCGGCTTCCTCGTCCTCGGCCTCGCCTGGTACATCCACACCCGGGTCGAGGAGACCCCCGAGTTCCGCGAGGCGGAACGAGCCCTGGCCGAGCGGGAGAAGGGCGAGCGCACCTCCCCGCTGCGGACGATCCTCCGCCACCACCTGGGCACGGTCTTCCTGGCGGGCGGCTCCTTCGCCGTCAACACCGCCACCTTCTACATCATCATCACCGGCGTCCTGGACTACGCGACCCGCGAACTGGACATGAAGCGCAGCGCGGTCCTCACCGTGTCCCTCTGTGTCAGCCTCACCCAGCTGGTGTTGATCCCCGCGTCAGCCGCGCTCTCCGACCGCATCGGACGGCTGCGGATCTACGCGCTGGGCGCGGCCGGACTCGTCCTCTGGGCGATCCCGCTCTTCCTGCTGATCGACACCAAGTCCCTGCTGTGGCTGGCCGTCGGTACGTTCGTCACCAGCTGTTTCCTCAGCATCATGTACGGCCCGCAGGCGGCGCTGTTCGCCGAACTGTTCACCGCCGAGATGCGCTACACCGGGGCGTCCCTCGGCTACCAGATCGCCGCCGTGTTCGGCGGCGGCCTGGCGCCCTTCGTGATGGTGCTGCTCCTGGAGGCGACCGGCACGTCGATGGCCGTCTCCGGCTACATCATCGGTCTCGGGGTGATCGCGCTGATCTCCATCAGGATCCTGGCTTCCCGGGCTGCCGCCCGGAGCTGACCGGCTCCCCGCTCCCGGTCGCGCGCACGGTCCGCGTCCGGGAGCGGGAGACCGCCACGCCCGCCAGGCAGAGCGCGCCGCCGCCGAGCGTGAGGAGCCCCGGCAGTTCGTCCAGCACGACCCAGGACATCAGCACCACCAGGGCGGGCACCGCGTAGGTCGTCGCGCCCATCCGGCCGGCGGTCGTCCGGGCCAGGGCGTAGGCCCAGGTCGTGAACGCCAGCGCCGTCGGGAACACGCCCAGATACACCATGTTGAGCGTCGCCGACAGCGGCGCGCGGGCCGCCTCGTCGGCCAACTGCCCGGCGAACGGCAGGCACACCACCGCGCCCACCAGACATCCGAACGTCGTCACCTGCAGCGCGCTCGCGTGGGCCAGCGCCGGCTTCTGCCCGACGACCCCTCCCGCGTAGGCGACGGCCGCGAGCAGGCAGAGCAGCACCCCGAGCACCGAGGCGTGGCCCGCGCCCGACATGGACAGCCCCACCGCGACCGCGCCGGCGAACGAGACGGCCATTCCGGCGACCAGCCGGGGCGGCAGGGTTTCCCCGAGCAGCCGGGACCCGAGCAGCGCGATCAGGACGGGCCCGATGTTCACGACCATCGCCGCCGTCCCCGCGTCGACCTCCTGCTCGCCCCAGTTGAGGACGACCATGTAGACGCCGAACCACAGCACCCCCGACACGGCGATCCCGCGCCACGCGGCGCGGGGCGGCAGCCCTTCGCGGCGGATCAGCAGAACGGCTCCGAGGGCGAGTGCACCCGCCAGCAGCCGCCCGAGGGCGAGCGCCCCGGGAGAGTAGGCCGCGCCGGCGCTGCGGATCGACACGAAGGCCGAGGCCCACAGGACGACGGTGACACCGGCGGCGGCGAGCGCGAGCCGCTGTGAACGGCGGCCGGAGGGGGAGGGGTTCGTCATGGCCCGACCGTACGTCCCGGACGCTTCGGCGCTCACCGCAATATCGCGGGCTCGATGCCCAGCAGGTCACCGAGGGCCCGCTCCCCGTCCGGCGTCACCTTCACGGCCCGCTCTGAGCCGATCCGTACGCACCACCCCGCGTCCAGCACGTGCCGGCACAGCGCCGCCCCGGCGACCCCGCCCAGATGCGGCTTGCGCTCGGTCCAGTCGAGGCATCCCCGGGCGACCGGCCGGCGCCCCTTCGTCTCGAGCGTGATGCCGAGGTCCCCGAACCACCCCACGCCCCGGTCGCTCAACGCGAAGCCGGTGTCCTGCCGCAGCAGCCCGCGCGCGGTCAGTGCCTCGGTGATCGCGATGCCGAGCCGCCCCGCCAGGTGGTCGTAACAGGTGCGCCCGCGGGCCATCGCGCTGCCGGCGCTCGCGGCCCGCAGCGACCGCGGCGGGTCCTGCCGGGCGGGTCCTGCCTGGGCGGCGAGGTCCTCCACGAGGTGCGCGACGCGTTCGTCGGCCAGTCGCACATACCGGTGCCGGCCCTGCCGTTCTTCGGCGAGCAGACCTCCGGCGACGAGCTTGCCGAGGTGTTCGCTGGCCGTGGAGGGCGCGACCCGCGCGTGCCGCGCCAGCTCCCCGGCCGTCCAGGCCCGTCCGTCCAGCAGGGCGAGGCAGAAGGCGGCGCGGGTCTCGTCCGCGAAGAGGGCCGCGAGGGCGGCGAGATCTCTGGATGCCATGCCGTCCAGGATGGCGCACGGACAGTTCGGCCGCGGCCGAAGCGTGCTACCGGCGGCGCGCGGCCGCCTCGTACTGCACGGCCAGCCCGTCGATCAAGGCCCGCAGCCCCGTCTCGAAGGCTCCCTCGTCGACCTTCTGGCGGCGGTCGGCGAGCAGATGGGCCTGCCCGAGGTGCGGATAGTCGGCCGGATCGTAGGCCGATTCGTCGTCCACGAAGCCCTCGGCGAAGGAGCCGAGGGCCGAGCCGGTGATGAAGTACCGCATCAGCGCGCCGATGTAGGTGGCCTGGGCCGCCGGCCACCCCGCGCGGACCATCGCGCCGAACACCGCGTCGGCCACCCGCAGGCCGGCCGGCCGGCGCCCGGGGCCCCGGGCGAGGACGGGAACGATGTTGGGGTGGTCGGTGAGGGCGGCCCGGTAGGAGATGGCCCAGTCGTGCAGCGCGGTGCGCCAGTCCCGCCCGTCGTCCTCCTCGAACATCGACAGATCGACATGTGCGCTGACGGCGTCGGCGACCGCCTCGAGGATCTCGTCCTTCGTCCGGAAGTGGTTGTAGAGGGAGGGTCCGCTCACGCCCAGTTCCGCGGCGAGCCGACGCGTCGAGACGGCGTCGAGGCCCTCGGAGTCCACGAGCGCGGCTGCCGCCAGGACGATGCGGTCTCTGCTGAGGAGGGGCTTGCGCGGTCGGGCCATGGCGCACATAGTAGGGCCTGCGCAGCAGAAACTAGCAGTGCTAATTAAAGCGAACCCGGAGTGGTCCCGTCAGTGGTCCGGGAGTGATCCCGGAGCGATCCCGGAGTGAGGTGTCGGCCGATGAACCTGGAGCTGAGCGAGGAGCAGGCCGCCGTACGGCAGCTCGCCGAGGACTTCGTCGCCCGCGAGGTCACCCCCCATGTCGTGGAGTGGGACCGCGCTGAGAACGTCGACAAGTCGATCGTGAAGAAGCTCGGCGCTCTGGGCTTCCTCGGCCTCACCGTTCCCGAGGAGTATGGCGGCTCCGGCGGCGACCATCTCGCGTACTGCCTGGTCACCGAGGAGCTCGGGCGCGGTGACTCCTCGGTGCGCGGGATCGTCTCCGTCTCCCTCGGTCTGGTCGCCAAGACCATCGCCACCTGGGGCGACGAGGAGCAGAAGCGGGCCTGGCTGCCCCGGCTCACCGCCGGCGAGGCCATCGGCTGCTTCGGGCTGACCGAACCCGGCACCGGCTCGGACGCGGGAAACCTCACCACCAGGGCCCTGCGGGACGGCGGCGACTGGGTGATCAACGGCTCGAAGATGTTCATCACCAACGGCACCTGGGCCGATGTCGTGCTGCTCTTCGCCCGCACCAACGACACGCCCGGTCACAAGGGCATCTCCGCTTTCCTCGTCCCCACCGACACGCCGGGCCTCACCCGCCGCACCATTCACGGCAAGCTCGGCCTGCGTGGCCAGGCCACCGCCGAACTGGTCCTGGAGGACGTGCGGGTCCCCGCGTCGGCGCTGATCGGCCCCGAGGGCAAGGGCTTCTCGCTGGCGATGTCCGCACTCGCCAAGGGGAGGATGTCGGTCGCCGCGGGATGTGTCGGCATCGCCCGGGCCGCCCTGGACGCGGCCGTCCGTTACGCGGGCGAGCGCGAACAGTTCGGCAGGCCCATCGCCCACTACCAGCTGGTCCAGGAGTTGATCAGTGACATCGCCGTCGACGTGGACGCGGCGCGGCTGCTCACCTGGCGGGTCGCCGATCTCGTCGACCGTGGCGCGGAGTTCGCCACCGCCGCCTCCAAGGCGAAGCTCTTCGCCTCCGAGGCCGCCGTGCGCTCGGCCAACAACGCCCTGCAGGTCTTCGGCGGTTACGGCTACATCGACGAGTACCCCGTCGGCAAGCTGCTGCGCGACGCACGGGTGATGACCCTCTATGAAGGCACCAGCCAGATCCAGAAGCTCATCATCGGCCGTGCCCTGACCGGGGTTTCGGCGTTCTGAGCACCCTGCTTGAGTACGTGAGTGAGTATGTCGGCGGATACGGCCGCAGGTGGGTGGCCCCGATGCTGTCCCCATGAGTGACACACCGGTCAAGCAGCAGAACACGGCGGCCTACTACGGGCAGGCCGTCGCCTCCTTCGCCCTCGCGCTGGGAGCCGTCTCCGTCGGCATCTTCAATCTGGAGACCGACGTCTGGGTCCGGGCCTTCCTCGCGATCGCGGTCCTCTATCTCACGACCTCCTCCTTCACCCTCGCCAAGGTCGTCCGCGACCGCCAGGAGGCCGGGCAGATCGTCAGCCGGGTGGACCAGGCACGGCTGGAGAAGCTCCTCGCCGACCATGATCCCTTCCAGAAGCTCTAAGCGCTTGCTCACCGTCGTTGTATGGTGTTCGTCCTGCTGGACCCGAGGATGGACCTGAGAAGGGGCGAACGATGACTGCGGCGGAGGAGACCACCGGCGGCGAGGACGCGCCGTGGGGCGAGGTGGCCCCCGAGGCGGCCAGGAAGCTGCTGGTCGCCGCCGTCGAGGCGTTCGCAGAGCGCGGCTACCACGCCACCACCACCCGTGACATCGCGGGCCGGGCCGGCATGAGTCCCGCCGCGCTCTACATCCACTACAAGACCAAGGAAGAGCTGCTCCACCGGATCAGCCGGATCGGCCACGACAAGGCCCTGGAGATCCTGGAGGGGGCGGCGAACGGTGACGGGACCGCGGCCGACCGGCTCTCCGCCGCCGTACGGTCCTTCGTCCGCTGGCACGCCGGACGCCACGCCACCGCGCGGGTCGTCCAGTACGAACTCGACGCCCTCGGTGACGAGCACCGCATTGAGATCATGGAGCTGCGCCGCAAGAGCGACGCGGTGGTCCGGCGCATCCTCAACGAGGGGGTGGCGGCGGGCGAGTTCGACGTGCCGAACGTGCCGGGCACCGCGGTCGCCGTGCTTTCGCTCTGCATCGACGTGGCGCGCTGGTTCAACGTGGAAGGGCGCCGGACGCCGGACGAGGTCGGCGCGTTCTACGCCGACCTCGTCCTGAGAATGGTCGCGGCCCAGAAATAGCCGCCCGCGCTGGAGCGGGCGGGCCCTGGAAGGGGGCGGCCGGGTCTCAGAAGTAGTAACGGGAGACCGACTCGGCGACGCACACCGGCTTGTCGCCGCCCTCGCGCTCCACCGTGACCAGCGCGGTCACCTGGACGCCGCCGCCCGCCTCCTCGACCGACTGGAGCACGGCGGAGGCGCGCAGCCGCGATCCGACCGGCACGGGGGAGGGGAAGCGCACCTTGTTGGTGCCGTAGTTGAGGCCCATCTTCATGCCCTCGACCCGCAGGATCTGCGGCACCAGCGTCGGCAGCAGCGAGAGCGTCAGATAGCCGTGCGCGATGGTCGTCCCGAACGGTCCGCCCGCCGCGCGCTCAGGGTCCACATGGATCCACTGATGATCGCCGGTGGCGTCTGCGAACAGATCGACCCGCTTCTGGTCGATCTCCAGCCACTCGCTGTGGCCCAACTGCTCGCCGACTCCGGCGCGCAGCTCCTCGGCGGAGGTGAAGATCCTCGGCTCTGCCATGTCCCTGTTCCCTGCCTCTCGCACACCCTGGGCGACTCGCGCCCCGCTCATGTCTAAGCGCTTGCTCAGCATGTTGGGTGGGGGGCTGTCTGTCAACGGGCGCCCAGTAGGGTTCGAGGAGTGCCGCAGATTCCAGAGAAGATCCACGAGCTCACGGTCGGCCAGCTGTCCGCGCGCAGCGGCGCTGCCGTGTCCGCCCTGCATTTCTACGAGTCCAAGGGGCTGATCAGCAGCCGCCGGACCAGTGGCAATCAGCGCCGCTACGGCCGTGACGCGCTGCGTCGGGTCGCGTTCGTCCGCGCGGCGCAGCGGGTCGGCATCCCGCTGGCGACGATCAGGAACGCCCTCGCCGCACTCCCCGAGGAACGCACCCCGACCCGGGACGACTGGGCGAAGCTCTCCGAGACCTGGCGCTCGGAGCTGGACGAACGCATCAAACAGCTCGGTCGGCTGCGCGACCATCTGACCGACTGCATCGGCTGCGGCTGTCTCTCGCTGGAGAACTGCGTCCTGTCCAACCCGGACGATGTGTTCGGCGAGCGCCTGAGCGGATCGCGGCTGCTGCCGGAGAAGCCCGCCGCGAAGAAGTGAGCGGGGGCCCGCCACCCCCGTGGGCGGACCCCCTGTCCATGGCCGGTGCCGGCGGCGCGCCGCACCGGCGGGCCGGCTACTCGTACTCCGTGCCGCCCTTGCGGGTCAGATACGCCGGGCTGACCGCCTTCGCGATCGCCCTGCCGCCCACCACCGGGCTGTACCGCTCGGTGGCGGGGCGTATCACGACCCCCTCGCGCAGATGCAGGTCGCGCCCGGACACGGTCTCCCGCCCGCTCGCCAGCTCCAGCACCTTGGCGATGTCGTACGGCCCCGCGTACAACCGGGGCACCAGCGGCAGCGCGCCGTCCTCCAGCAGCGCCGTCAGTTCGGCCGAGTCCAGCCAGCGGACCCGGCCGTCGATCTCGGCCGACACGTCGAAGGCGGCGTAACCCAGCGTCTCGCGACGGCCGTCGGCGCCGTACGCCAGGTCCTGCACCCCCGCGCCGTACACCTCGCCGAAGACGCCGACCCGGGTGGCGCCCAGACGCTCGGCGAGGGCGGCGGCGACCTCCGGGACGCCATGGCCACGGATCGCCCGCCAGTACAGATTGCGCGGATCCTCGGTCAGCGCCAGTCCCTTCGAGCCGAAGCCCTTCGAGGACACGTACACCCGCGCGCCGTCCGCGACGTACGTCATCAGGCAGGCCGATCCGTGCAGCTTCTCCGTCAGCACGACGGGCTCGCCCGGCTCGAAGATCCCGGGGTAGCGCTGCACGTTCTCGATGTCCACCCAGGGCAGCAGCTCGGGTGCGGACTCGACCTCCCCGCTCATCGTCGGCGGTATGGGCGGTACCCACTTCGTGATGCCCAGGAGCTCGGCGAAGTCGGTGCCGTCACCCGCAGCCCGCTGCAGGTCGACATCGGCGAGGGCCTTGGGCCGGCAGACGATGCCCTGCGACAACTCGCCCCGCAGCCGCACCGCCTTGACCCGGTCGGACGCCCCGCCCGCCAGCCGCCCGGTCAGTCCCAGCTCGTCGACCAGGGCCAGGGGAAGGACGGCCTGCTCGGGGATGTAGACGGCCGCGTCGCCACTGCGATAGGCGCCCTTGGCGACGACCGCTCGGTACAGACCCACCTGGGCCAGTTCGAGCGCGTCGGCGTTGGGGTGCTCGTGGATGGTCAGCAGTTCGGCGGTGACGCGCAGCGTCGACATGTCAGGCTCCTCGGTCGGGTCTCATCGCCCCTACTGTGCGGTCGAGAATGGGGTGGAGCCATCGATTTAAGGCCTGGTAATGTCGCGCGCCGCCGTCACCAACTCGGCGTTGGACAGGGCGCGTCGCCCGTCCGGGAGGACCAGGACGTCCTCCAGTCCCACCCGGGTGGCCAGGCCGAGACGCCGGGCCAGCCGCAGCACCGGCCAGGCGCCACCCTCCTCGCCGTGCAGCAGTACCGGCATCCCGTGGGCCGGCCCCAGGGCGGCGAGCAGGGCCCGGGCCGAGGCCTCGGCGGTCCCGGCGTCCCGGTCCGTGACCTCCGCGAGCACCCGTACCACCCGGGGCCCGAGGGGCGAGCGCAGAAAGCGCTCGGCCCCGTCCGTCCCCGACCAGATGCCCGCCTCCACGCCGACCCCGCGCTCAATCAGCGCCGCCGCGACCTCCTCGGCCCCCGGCTCGTGCCAGTTGACCGACGCGTGGTCGGGCAGCACGGTCCAGGAGCGGACGCGCTCCGCACGACGCGCCGGATCGGGCTCGGCCCACGCCCCCGTGGTCACCCCGACGGGCACGTCCACCGCGCTCCGTATCGCCGTGAGCACGTCCGCCACCACCCGCGGCGAGAGCGTGTCGTCACCGCACGGCGTCTTCGGATGGACATGCGCGTCCACGGCGCCGGCGGCGACCGCCTCCGCGGCCGACCTGGCCAGCTCCTTCGGAGACAGGGGCACGGCGGCTGAATCGGCGGCCCCGCGGCCCCCGTTGAGACAGACCTGAATCATGGAACCGATGGTGCCAGGAGGCACTGACAAGGCGAGGCGCGCCGACGCCGGGCATCCGCCCCGCGTCGCCCCCGCGCACGCCCCGGCTCATGCCACGGAGGCCAGCTCCTTGCGCAGGGACAGTCGTCCGCGCGGACCGCGCTTCGCGACCGCGAGCGCCCGGGACGACAGCACCGGCTGGGGCACCACTACCCCGCAGCCCGTGCAGACCGGGCCGAACCACGGTTCCTGCGACAAGTCCGGCCGCCAGACGATCCGGTCGCCGGCACATACCGGGCAGTGATCCCCGGGCCCCGATCCCAGCGCGCCGATCAGCCGTCGCAGTACCTCGTCGAGGGGCTCCGACGGATGGACGTCCGGATCGTCGCACCGCAGGATCCCGCGGCCGCCCCAGGTGCGCCGGTGCCAGTCGTCGAAGACCCCGGGGCGCCGCAAACCGTCGTGCTTCTCGCGCTTGCGCCGCTTCGCGAAGTCCACCTCGTACGCCAGCCAGATCCTCCGTGCCTCTTCCAGCTCGTCGAGCGCGGCCACCAGCCGCGCCGGATCGGGCCCCCTGTCCTCCGGGTCGAACCTGTGCCGACCGCACAGATGGTTCCAGGTCGCCCGGTGCCCATAAGGGGCGAACCTCTCCAGGCACTTGCGGAGCGAATACCTCCGCAGCGCCAGGTCGGACCTCGGATCGCGGACCTGTCTCGCAAGACTTTGGAAACCGGCCATCGCACTGCCACCTCCGTCGCTGGTACTTCGGCGTCAAGGAATGGACGTACGACTACCCGATCCGGCTCCATCGAAAATCCGATGGGCCCCATAAGAGCCGAGGACGGCTTGTTGTGGTGATTCGGGAGGCGTGCGACGGCGAGGTTCGCGCCCGTCGGCTCCTCGGTGCCCGCCCCGCGCACGGCTCTGACCGGCTCGGACAGCGTGCCGCGCCCGTGGGCGGCCACGGCGGGCCCGCCCACGGGAAGTTGACCGATTTCCTCAGCGGCGCCCCCTCGACCAAGCCCCCTCAATCAAGCCTCCTCGACGCCGCCTTGGTCCCGTGCGGCTCCCGGGGCCTCACCGCCCGATCCGGCCCGCCGCGATGACCACCCGGGCCAGTTCCGGGTGGCAGATGTCGCTGTGCGCGCCCGCCGGGGGACCGCCGCGCCGGACCACCGACGCCGCGTCGATGTTCACGCAGCCCGTTCCCGGGATGCCGTCCCGCAGCGCCCCCTCCAGGGTCAGCGCCGCCGTCCCGGCCACGGCCTGGATGCCGCCGTGGCCCACCGCCCACCACCGCTTGTCGAGCCCCACCACGGTCGAGGAGTCCCGGGCCAGCCGGGACGCCAGCGGATAGATCACACCGAGCGCCGAGTCATGACGCGAATAGCAGGCGACGACCGGCCCGTCGACCCGTCTCTGCATGTCCCGCAGCGCCCCGCTCTCCCGGACGGCGTGCGGCAGACTCGGCGCGAACGCATAGTGTGAGAAGGCGCCCTGAAGCAACGTCAGCGACTTGACGCTCCGTACGCCGTCGGGCAGCCCGCGCAGCGCGAACGCCATCAGGCGCGCGCCCATGCTGTGCCCCACCAGATGGATCCGCAGGGCGGGGGACGAGCGCGACAGCGACCCGAGGACCGGCCCGAGCCCCCGCTCCCCGACCGTGCCCGCCCGGCGCTTCATCGTGTAGTAGGTGGCCTGTCGCAGCGCCTCCTTGGCACCCTTCCAGAGCCTCCTCGCCCCGCCGCCGAACAGCTCCTGCCCGCCCCCGTCCATCGACGCCAGCGCCTCCGCGAACGCGTCGCAGACCTCCACCGGGTCCCCCCGGAGGAATTCCGGCGCCTCCTCCGCCGCGATCAGCCCCGGGGCCTCCGTCCCGGCGAACTCCCGCAGCAGGGCGCCGAACTCGGCGAACGCCGCCTCGTCCCCGGGCTGTTCGTCCAGCAGCACAGCCAGCCGCTCGACGACCGCCGCCCGTTCGGGGAACAGCGCGAGCAGCGCCGCCCGGGTCGCCTCGTCGAGCCCCGGCCCGCTCTCCCCGTCCGGCGCCGCCGCGGCGTGCTCGAAGTCCGGGACCGGCTCGTCGGCGAACATCATGGAGGGCCACACCACCCCCGCGTACCCGACCCGCACCCCGGGCCGGTTCCCGATCGCGTCCGGGAACGGGGCGAAGAAGCTCCGGTACAACCGGGTCGCCACGGAACGGGAGCTGTTCCACCCGTGCGCGAACATCACCAGATCCGTGACCCCGAGACGCCCGAGCGCGTCCCGCTGCGCCGCGTCGACGTCTCCGTCCTTGTCGAAGGTGATCTCCTGATACGGCTCCACACCCGCGTTGGCCATGGGCCCGTCCCTCCGCGTCGAGGATCGCTGTGCGCTCAGCATCCTGCGGCGGCGGAGGGACGGCCAGACCTGCAACACCCTTTAGAGGAGCCCGGCCGCGGACACCCGGTGGAAGTGGATGAGGAGGTCGTAGGAGGTGGCGAGCCGGATCGGTGCCTCGTCGCCTTCCCAGGGGTACGCGGTGCCGATCGACCGGGTCGGGCGGAACTCGCCCAGCCAACCGCGTGCGGGCTCGCGAGCTGTCCGCAGATCGAGGTAGTAGTCGCGCGGCGACACCCGCTCCAGCGTGTGCCCAAGGATGTCGTCGGCCGGCGGCATGCGGCCATCCTGTCCGCACCCCTGTGCGGTAGGGGTCAGCCCCCGCGTCAGTGGTACACCAAATACCCCTCCCGGACGGCCCGGAAGGCAGCCAGGTCCGCCGTCCAGGCCCCCACCACCTCGTCCGTGTCCGCGCCCGCGTCGATCAGCGTGCGCACCCGCGCCGAGCCCGTCAGCTTGTCGATCCAGTTGTCCGGCCGCCAGGCGAAGCCGCTCCAGGACCGCTTGGCCGACACCAGGAGCGCGACCCCGGTCCGTACCGGATCGAACGCCTCCCGGTCGTGCACATGGAGCTGGACCCCGCCGACCGTCCTGCCCTGGAACTTGGAGAACGTCGGTGCGAAGTACGCCTCACGGAAACGCACCCCGGGAAGCTCCAGGGCGTTCGCGGCCTGCGCCCAGCTACGGTCGATCCCCTCCGCGCCGAGAAGCTCGAAGGGCCGGGTCGTGCCGCGCCCCTCGGAGAGGTTCGTCCCCTCGAAGAGACAGGTGCCCGCGTACACCAGCGCCGTCTCCGGCGTGGGCATGTTGGGGCTCGGCGGCACCCAGGGCAGTCCGGTGGCGTCGTAGAAGTCGCCGCGCCGCCACCCGGTCATACGGACCGTCTCCAGCTCCACCGGCTTCGCCAGGAACTCGCCGTTGAACAGGCGTGCCAGCTCGGTCACCGTCATCCCGTGGGCCTGCGCGATCGGTTCGCGGCCCACGAAGGTCGCGAACGCCCGGTCCAGCACCGGCCCCAGCGCCGCCCGCCCGGTGACCGGGTTGGGCCGGTCGAGGACCACGAAACGCTTCCCGGCCAGTGCCGCGGCCACCATGCAGTCGTAGAGGGTCCAGATGTACGTGTAGAAGCGCGCGCCCACGTCCTGGATGTCGAAGACGACCGTCTGCACGCCCGAGGCGGTGAAGACGTCCGCGAGGGCCTGCCCGCTCTTCAGGTACGTGTCGTAGACCGGCAGTCCGGTCGCCGGGTCGTCGTACCGCCCCTCCGACCCGCCCGCCTGGGCCGTTCCCCGGAATCCGTGCTCGGGGCCGAACACCGCCACCAGGTCCACACGATCGTCGGCGTGCATCACATCGACGATGTGCCGCACCCCCGTGGTGACCGCGATCCCGGTCGGATTGGTGACCACGCCGACACGCTGTCCGGCCAGCGCGGCATAGCCGTCGGCGGCCAGCCGGTCGAAACCGGTGCGCACCCGGCCGCGCGACCCGCCGTGGGCCGACGCGGGCGCGGCCGCCGCGGCCGCCACCCCCACCGCGCCGCCGGCGGCCAGCAGGCCTCGTCTGGACAGGCTCATCGGGATACCTCCGGACTCATCGGACCTCCTTGATCGCCCTGCCTGGCACGGCCACGCACGCTAGCGCGCACCGGGGCCCCGGGGAACGAGCCCGGCACGGTGGTTCGCCCGGGGCCCTTCCGCGACTACATACCGACTGGTTAGTCTGTCGGCACGGTCACGACGGAGAGGCGGGGTTTGATGAGTTCGGTGCAAGGCGCTGGGGTTGTGGTCACGGGCGCGGGAGGCGGCATCGGAGCCGCGCTCGCCCGCCGGTTCGTGGCGGAGGGCGCGCGGGTCGTCGTCAACGACATCGACCCCGGCCGTACCAAGGCCATCGCCGACGAGATCGGCGCCACCGCCGTCCCCGGCGACGCCTCGGCCGTCGTCGAGGAGGCCCGCGACGCCCTCGACGGCACCATCGACGTCTACTGCGCCAACGCCGGCCTCGCCTCGCCGGGCGACGCCTTCGCGGACGAGGAGGTCTGGGCCGCCGCCTGGGACGTCAATGTGATGGCCCACGTCCGCGCGGCCCGCGCCCTGCTGCCCGACTGGCTGGAGCGCGGCAGCGGCCGGTTCGTCTCCACCGTCTCCGCGGCCGGCCTGCTCACCATGGTCGGCGCCGCCCCCTACAGCGTTTCCAAGCACGGCGCGTACGCGTTCGCCGAATGGCTCTCGCTCACCTACCGCCACCGGGGCGTCAAGGTCCACGCGATCTGCCCGCAGGGAGTCCGTACGGACATGCTGACCGCCGCCGGATCCGCGGGAGAACTGGTCCTCGCCCCCACCGCCATCGAGCCCGAGGACGTCGCCGACGCCCTCTTCGACGGCATCGAGACCGACCGCTTCCTGATCCTTCCGCATGCCGAGGTCGCCGACTACTACCGGGCCCGGGCAACCGACCCCGAACGCTGGCTGGGCAATATGAACCACCTCCAGCAGAAGTGGGAAGGGACGCACCGGTGACCTCGATCTATGCCGCGAAGCCGTGGCTCGCGCAGCTGAGCGACGCCCAGAAGGCGCCCCTCACGCCGCCCGCGACCGTCGTGCACGCCTTCCGCGCGTCCGCCGCACGCGCCCCCGGACACCCCGCCCTCGCCTACTTCGACGGCAGACTCACCTACGCCGAGACCGACGCGCTCTCCGACTCGGTCGCCGGGCATCTCGCCGCGCGCGGGGTCGGCCGGGGCGACCGGGTGGCGATCATGCTCCAGAACAGCCCCCACTTCGTCCTCGCGCTCCTCGGAGCCTGGAAGGCCGGCGCCACCGTGGTGCCCCTCAATCCCATGTACAAGTCCGGCGAAGTCGCTCATGTGCTGAAGGACTCCGAGGTCACCGCGCTGATCTGCTCGGACCGGGCCTGGGAGGGCTATCTGCGGGAGACGGCCGCGGTCGCCCCCTCGGTGCGCTTCGCCGTCACCGCCTGCGAGCTCGACCTCCAGTCCCGCGACGATCCGCGCGTCCTCGGCTTCGAGCGGCTGCCCGCGGCCGGCGACGCCGACGACCTGCTGGCCGTCGCCCGCGCCGGCCACACCGCCCCCGAAGGCCGTGACCCGGCCGGGGACGACATCGCGCTGATTAGCTACACCTCCGGCACCAGCGGTACCCCCAAGGGCGCCATGAACCCGCACGGAGCGATCACCTACAACGCGGAGCGCCAGCGCACCGGCCACCCGATCGCGGAGGGCTCCTGCTACTTCGCGCTCGCGCCGCTCTTCCACATCACGGGCATGGTCTGCGAGCTCGCCGTCTGCTTCGCCAACGCGGGCACCCTCGCCCTCGCCTACCGCTTCGAGGGGGGCGTCGTCCTCGACGCCTTCGCCGAACACCGCCCCGCCTACACGGTCGGCCCCTCCACTGCCTTCATGGCCCTCGCCGCCCACCCCGGTGTCACCCGGGACCACTTCTCCTCCTTCCAGGTCATCTCCTCGGGCGGCGCGCCGGTGCCGCCCGCCCTGGTGGAGAAGTTCCGCGCCGCCTTCGGCCCGTACATACGCAACGGCTACGGGCTGACCGAGTGCACCGCGCCCTGTGCCGCCGTACCGCCCGAGAAGGAGGCCCCGGTCGACCCCGGCTCCGGCACCCTCTCCGTCGGCGTCCCGGGACCCGAGACCATCGTCCGGATCGTGGACGAACTGGGCCAGGACGTGCCGTTCGGCGAACAGGGCGAGATCGCGGTCCGCGGCCCCCAGGTCGTCCCCGGCTACTGGCGCCTGCCCGAGGCCACCGCCCATGCCTTCCCCGACGGCGAACTGCGCACCGGCGACATCGGCTTCATGGACGCCGACGGCTGGCTCTATGTCGTCGACCGCAAGAAGGACATGATCAACGCCTCCGGGTTCAAGGTCTGGCCCCGCGAGGTCGAGGACGTCCTCTACACCCACCCGGCGGTCCGCGAGGCGGCCGTCGTCGGCATCCCCGACCCGTACCGGGGGGAGACCGTCAAGGCATACGTCAGCCTGCGTCCCGGCTCCTCCCTGGACCCCGTCGAACTCTCCACGTACTGCGAGGAGCGGCTCGCCGCGTACAAGTACCCGCGCGAGGTCGAGATCCTGGCGGAACTGCCGAAGACGACAAGTGGGAAGATCCTCAGGCGGGAACTGCGTTCCCGGCCGTAGAGAATGCACACGCGTCACACGATTCACCACACGGAAGGCGGCGGCACATGGCCAGGACGACGGACGGGAGCGGTACCCCCGTCCCCCAGAGGCTGCTGGCCGCCGCCACCCGGCTCTTCGCCGAGCGCGGCTACGACCGCACCTCCGTGCAGGAGATCGTCGAGGCGGCGGGCGTCACCAAGGGAGCCCTCTACCACTACTTCGGCTCCAAGGAGGACCTGCTCCAGGAGGTGTACTCGCGCGTCCTCAGGCTCCAGCAGGAGCGCCTGGACGCCTTCGCGAACGCCGACGCGCCGATCGAGCGGCGGCTGCGTGACGCCGCCGCCGACGTGGTGGTCACCACGATCGAGAACCTCGACGACGCCTCGATCTTCTTCCGCTCCATGCACCACCTGAGCCCGGAGAAGAACAAGCAGGTCCGCTCCGAGCGCCGGCATTACCACGAGCGCTTCCGTGCCCTGATCGAAGAGGGCCAGCGGAGCGGCGTCTTCTCCACGGCCACCCCCGCCGACCTGGTGGTCGACTACCACTTCGGCTCGGTCCACCACCTGTCGACCTGGTACCGCCCGGACGGCCCGCTCACCCCGCAGCAGGTCGCCGACCAGCTCGCGGACCTGCTGCTGAGGGCCCTGCGTCCGTAGATCGTGTCCGGATCCTGTCGGGCCCGCGGACCCGGTTGGACCGCGGGCCGGTACGGGTTCACGCTGGAGGCATGGACCGCGTACCGACCCTGTGGGCGGCGGCGTACGGTTCGTACCGGCCGGCCCTGATCCACTTCCTGGCCCGGCGGGTCCTGCGCTTCACGGCGTTCGTACGGGAGCTGGCGCTCGCCGACCACCGCCCCTTCGCGCAGTACTGACCCGCACCGGGCTTCCGGGGACTGCTACAGATACTGCTTCAACTCGCGCCGGGCCAGCGACCGCTGGTGCACCTCGTCCGGCCCGTCCGCCAGCTTCAGCGTCCGCGCCGAGGCCCACAGCTCGGCGAGCGGGAAGTCCTGGCTCACCCCGCCGGCGCCGTGCAGCTGCACCGCCTTGTCCAGGATGTCGACCACCGCCCGCGGCGTGGCGATCTTGATGGCCTGGATCTCGGTGTGCGCTCCCCGGTTGCCGACCGTGTCCATCAGCCACGCCGTCTTCAGGACCAGCAGCCGCAGCTGCTCGACGGTGACGCGGGCGTCCGCGATCCAGTTCTGGACCACACCCTGCTGGGCGATCGGCTTGCCGAAGGCGGTACGGGACACGGCCCTGCGGCACATCAGCTCGATCGCCCGCTCGGCCATGCCGATCAGCCGCATGCAGTGGTGGATCCGGCCCGGACCGAGGCGGGCCTGGGCGATCGCGAAGCCGCTGCCCTCCTCGCCGATCAGGTTCGACGCCGGGACGCGGACGTCGTCGAAGAACACCTCGGCGTGGCCGCCGTGGGAGTGGTCCTCGTAGCCGTACACCTGCATGGCGCGCCGGACGTCGACGCCGGGGGTGTCCCGGGGCACGAGGATCATCGACTGCTGACGGCGGATGTCCGCACCGTCCGGGTCCGTCTTGCCCATCACGATGAAGATCTTGCAGTCGGGGTTCATGGCCCCGGAGATGTACCACTTGCGGCCGTTGACGACGTAGTCGTCGCCGTCCCTCGTGATCCGGGTCTCGATGTTCGTCGCGTCGGACGAGGCGACCTCCGGCTCCGTCATCGCGAAGGCCGAGCGGATCTCCCCGGCGAGCAGCGGCTCCAGCCACTGCTTGCGCTGGGCCTCGTCGCCGAACTGGGTCAGCACCTCCATGTTGCCGGTGTCCGGAGCCGCGCAGTTCAGCGCGGTCGGGGCCAGCTGCGGGCTGCGACCGGTGATCTCGGCGAGCGGCGCGTACTGGAGGTTGGTGAGCCCCGCCCCGTACTCGCTGTCCGGCAGGAAGAGGTTCCACAGGCCCTGGCGGCGGGCCTCGGCCTTGAGGTCCTCCACCACCTGCGGGGTGTCCCACGGGGAGGCGAGCAGGGTCCGCTGCTCATGGGCGGTCTGCTCGGCCGGGTAGACGTACTCGTCCATGAAGGCGAGCAGCTTCGCCCGCAGTTCCTCGGTGCGCGCGTCGAATGCGAAGTCCATGGGTGGGATCAGCCTTCCTGGAGGGTGGTGAGGCCGTGCTCGATGAAGACGGGGACGAGTTCGCCGATGCGGTCGAAGCCGCCGCCGACGGTCTGGCCGAGGGTGTAGCGGTAGTGGATGCCCTCGAGGATCACGGCGAGCTTGAACCAGGCGAAGGCCGTGTACCAGGAGAGGGCGGAGGTGTCGCGGCCGGAGCGGGCGGCGTAGCGCTCGATCAGCTCGGCGGGCGTGGGGTGGCCGGCGGCGGTGGCCGTCGTGCTGATCGGGGAGTCGGGCAGCTCCAGCTTCGCGCTGTACATCACCAGCAGCCCCAGATCGGTGAGCGGATCGCCGAGCGTGGACATCTCCCAGTCGAGTACGGCCTTGATGCTGTCGTCCTCGCCGATCAGGACGTTGTCGAGGCGGTAGTCGCCATGGATGACGGTCGGCGAGGGGGAAGCGGGCAGCGCGCGTCCGAGGGAGGCGTGCAGCTCGTCGACGCCGGCGAGTTCGCGGCCCCGGGAAGCGGCCAGCTGCTTGCCCCAGCGGCGCAGCTGCCGGTCCAGGAACCCCTCGGGCCGGCCGAAGTCACCGAGGCCGACCTCCTGCGGGTCCACGGCGTGCAGGTCGACCAGGGTGTCGACGAGCCCGAGGACCGCCGCGCGCGTGCGCTCCGGACCGAGCGGGGCGAGCTGTTCGGCCGTACGGTACGGAGTGCCGGACACGAACTCCATGACGTAGAACGGCGAACCGAGCACCGACTCGTCCTCGCAGAGGAGCACGGGCCGGGGGACCGGGACCGGAGTGGGGTGCAGCGCGCTGATCACGCGGTGCTCCCGCTTCATGTCGTGGGCGGTCGCCAGGACGTGCCCGAGCGGCGGCCGGCGGACGACCCACTGTCCGGTGCCGTCGCTGACGACGTAGGTGAGGTTCGACCGGCCGCCCTCGATCAGGCGCGCGCTGAGCGGTCCGCTCACCAGTCCCGGGCGCTCGCGGTCGAGAAGGCCGCGCAACTGCTCGGGATCGAGGCCTGGCGGCGGGGCTGAGCTCATGGTGCGCACCTCCGGGGTGACGGGACGACGACTCCGGCTAATGATGCCGACCAGTCGGTATGTCGTCCAGTGCGGAACGGGAAAGCGGGAGCCGTCCTCTGGCCCTGTGGTTGTATCCATGAATAGGGTTCACGTATGAATATTGACGGCAGTGCGCTGCTGCTCGAGGACGTCCGGCTTACCCCGATCCTCATCTCCGATCCCCCTCTGCTCAACACTCAGGGCGTCCATCAGCCCTACACCCCCAGGCTGATCGTGGAAGTAGTGACGCGCGGCGGCGTCACGGGCGTGGGGGAGACCTACGGGGACGGGAGGTATCTGGAGCCCGCCCGGGCGCTCGCCGAGGCGCTGCCCGGGCACTCGGTCACGGACGTGAACGCCCTGTTCTCCATGGCGGAGACGGTGTGCGGCGACTCACGGGCCGTGGACGTCCGGGTCGAGGCGGGCGGACTCCGCGGTGTGCAGACCGCGGACAAGCTGCGGCTCTCCGTCGTCTCAGCCTTCGAGGTCGCCTGCCTCGACGCTCTGGGCAAGACCCTGGGCCTGCCCGTCCACGCGTTGCTCGGCGGAAAGGTCCGCGACTCGGTGGAGTACAGCGCGTACCTCTTCCACCGCTGGGCCGAGCACCCGCCCGGCGTGCCGGCCGAACGGGACGACTGGGGAGCCGCTCTCGACCCGGCGGGCGTCGTGGAGCAGGCGCGCCGCTTCGCGCGCGTGTACGGCTTCGGCTCCTTCAAGCTCAAGGGCGGAGTCTTCGAACCGGACCGGGAGATCGCCGCCGTCCGGGCGCTCGCCGAGGCCTTCCCCGGCCGGCCCCTGCGGCTCGACCCGAACGGCGCCTGGTCCGTCGAGACCTCGCTGTACGTCGCCCGCGAACTGGAGGGCGTCCTCGAGTACCTGGAGGACCCGGCGAGCGGAACCGAACGGATGGCGAAGATCGCGGCCCGCACGGACGTGCCGCTCGCCACCAATATGTGCGTGACCACCCTCGCCGAGATCCCCGAGGCGTTCACGCGCGGCGCCGTGCGGGTGGTCCTCTCCGACCACCACTACTGGGGCGGTCTGCACAGGACGCGCGAACTGGCCGCGATCTGCCGCACCTTCGGGATCGGGCTCTCCATGCACTCCAACACCCACCTCGGCATCAGCCTCGCCGCCATGACACAGGTCGCCGCCACGGTCCCCAACCTCGACTACGCCTGCGACAGCCACTACCCGTGGCAGACCGAGGACGTGATCACCGCCCGGCATGTCTTCCGCGACGGCCGGCTCACCGTCTCGGACGCGCCCGGGCTCGGTGTCGAGCTGGACCGCGAGAGGCTCGCGGCGCTCCACCGCCGCTGGCTGGAGGACGACGGCGCGATGCGGGAGCGTGACGACGCGGCGGCGATGCGGACGGCGGATCCCGGGTGGGTGGCGCCCGCGATCCCGCGCTGGTGACGCCCGCGGACCTCTGCCGGTGGCGTCACGCGTGACATTGCACCGGCACTCCGCCATTCATGAGCGCCATGTCACCGAACACCATGACCGGATCCAGCGGCGAGCCTTCCGGCAGCCCGTCCAGCTCCGCGTACGCCCGGTGCAGATTCGCCACCAGCCGCTCGCTCTCGCGCCACGCGCCGAACTCGCCGAGATCCGCTCCGAGCGCGGTCTCGAGCGGGGTGAGCCCCTTGGCGTGCCCCTCCGCGGCGAGCTCGCCGACGTACCGCAGATAGCGCTCGGTCGCGTCGTACGCGGAGGGATCGGTGACGGCGCCGTGCCCGGGCACGACCGTTTCCGCGTCCAGCGACCGCAGCAGTTCCAGCGCCCGCAGCGAGCCCCGCAGGGAACCCATGGGCAGGAAGGGCGTACCGCCGTGGAAGATCAGATCGCCGCTGAACACGACCCCGTGCTCCGGCAGATGGACGATCGAATCGCCGGTGGTGTGCGCGACGCCGGGGTGCAGTACCCGCACCTCCAGCTCGCCGATGTGCAACGTGAGCCGTTCGCTGTACGTCACCGTCGGCGGCACGAGCCGGATGTCCCCGAAGTCCGTCTGCGGCCATACGAGATGGAGCTGGTGCCCTGCCGCGATCTGCTCGGCGCGGCAGGACTCGTGCCCCACGACGACGGCCTCGGGCGCGAACACCGCGTTGCCGTACGTGTGGTCACCGTGGTGGTGGGTGGAGACGATCATCCGGGGCAGCGGGGCTCCGCTGCCCACGAGCGCGTCACGCAGCAACCGGGCGCGCCGCTCGGTCGCGGCCGTGTCGACGAGAAGGGTGCTGCCCGCGTCGCTGATGAACCCGGCGTTGTTGAGACACCAGCCGCCGTCGGGCTGGACATATGCGTGCACCCCCGGCGCGAGCAGGACGGGATACGGGTCGTCGGCAGGCACGGATTTCCCCCGGGGAGACAGTCAACTGGTGGGAGGAAGCCTGCCAGTTGAGGAACCGCCGGGGGAAGTGGTCCGGAAGCCGGGGGAGTGGATCCGGGAAGGGTCAGTGATCGTCCCAATGGCCGTCGTGAGCCGCGTGCCGGTGGCCGTCGTGGACGTAGTCGACATGGTCCCCATGCTCGATGGCCGGATGCCCGCAGCCGTCGCCGTGCTCGTGGGCGTGTCCGCTGTGCGCGGTGTGCTCGCCCGGCTCGCACTCGTCCCAGTGCCCGGAGTGCTCGCGGTGCACATGCCCGTCGTGGACGTAGTCGACATGGTCGCCGTGTTCGACGGCCGTGTGGCCGCAGGTGGGGCCGTGCGCGTGCTCGTGCGTGGGGTGTTCGTGGTGGAGAAGGGTCATGACCGAGCCTCTGCAGGGATGGGGGATCGAACGACACTTCAAGGCTAGTCCTGAATGTGGCATTCGTCCGAGTTCCACCCCTGCGCGGCGGCGAACATCTCGCCGTACTCGGCCGACCAGCGGCCGAGCGCTTCGATCGGCTCCAGGAGACTGCGCCCGAGCTCGGTCAGCCCGTACTCCACCCGGGGCGGGGACTCCCGGCCGACGCGCCGCTCCACCAGCGCGTACCCCTCGAGCCGCCGGAGCGTCTCGGTGAGCACCTTGGCGCTGATGCCGCCGATCAGAGTCCGCAGCTCACCGTGGCGCCGGGGGCCGCCGCTCAGCGCGAAGACGACCACCGGATTCCAGGTGTTGGCCAGCAGGTCGAAGCCGAGCCGGGCCCGGCAGTCCGCGAGCATCCTGTCCACAACTCCGCCCTCCCCAGGGCCGTTGGGAACCATTCGGTAACCCCCGCCCCCTCTAGCGTCCTGTCACGTCACAGCACGCGGTCACACCGCACGCTACGCGAGTGAGGGAACGGACATGCGCATAGGCATTCTCGGCACCGGGAACATGGCGGAGGCCCTCGGCGGCCAGTGGGCGCGAGCCGGCCACGAGATTCTCCTCGGCGGCCGCTCGCCCTCTCGTACGGAAGCACTGGCCCGCCGAATCGGGGCCCGGGCGGGCTCGTTGGCCGACGCGGCCACCTTCGGCGACGCGACGCTGGTGGCTCTGCCGTACGGCGCCGTGCTCGGCGCCCTCGCCGGGGCCGGGGATCTGAGCGGCCGGACCCTGATCGACTGTACGAACGCGATCGGCCCGGGCTTCACGCTCACGACCGAGCCGGGCCGGGGCGCCGCCCGCGTCCTCGCGGAGGCGACCGGCGCCCATGTCGTCAAGGCGTTCAACCTCTGCACGCCCGCCGTCTGGCGCCTCACCCCGCCGGCCTTCGCGGACGGTCCGCTCGCCGTCCCCCTGTGCGGGGACGACGAGGTCTCCCTGGAGCGCGTGCGCACTCTGGTCCGGGACATGGGCTGCGTTCCGCTCGCCGTGGGAGGACTCGAACGGGCGGATCTGCTGGAGGCCACGACGGCCTTCCTCGTGGGCCTGTGGCTCAGCGGCGAGGAACCCCGCCCGATGCTGCCCCCGCTCGCGGCGCTGTCCGACTGACCCGTCCGACTGACCTGTCCGAGTGCCCTGTCCGACGGACGGTCCAGGGAGGGTCCGAGCGGCCCGCTCGGCTTGCGGGAGCGCGAGGTGCGCCCGAGGGTCGGACCATGAAGGCGATCAGCTACAGCCGCTACGGCGGTCCCGAGGTCCTCGAGCTCGGTGTGCGCCCCGAGCCGAAAGTCGGGCCCGACAGCGTCCTGGTGAGGGTGCGCGCGGCGGCCGTGAACCCGGTCGACTGGAAGTGCCAGGCCGGCCATCTCGAAGGGATGATCGACGCCGTCTTCCCTGTCATTCCCGGCTGGGACGTCTCCGGCGTGGTCGTCCGGCCCTTCCCGGCGGTCACCGAGTTCGCCGTCGGGGACGAGGTCATGGGCTATGTACGCGAGGACTTCCTGTGCCGGGGCACCTTCGCCGAGTACGTGGCCGCGCCCGTACGCACCCTGGCCCGTAAGCCGCGCAACCTCTCCTTCGAGGAGTCCGCCGGCCTGCCGCTCGTCGGCCTCACCGCCTACCAGGTCCTGCGCGCCCTCGCGGTGCGTCCGGGGGAGACCGTCCTGGTGCACGCGGCGGCCGGCGGCGTCGGGGCGATGGCCGTGCAGCTCGCCCGGCACATGGGCGCCAGGGTCATCGGCGCCGTACGCCCCGGACGCGCGGAGGGGCCGCGGCAGGTCCGCGCGCTCGGCGGAGAGCCCGTCGTCTACGACGACACCCTCGCCGAGCAGGTCCGCTCGCTCGCGCCGGGCGGTGTGGACGCCGCGTTCGACACCATTGGCGGCCCCTACCTCACGGGCACACCCGAGCTGCTCGCGCCGCAGGGGCGGCTCGCCTCCATCTCGGACGGCCAGGTGCTCTCCCTGGGCGGCCTCTACTGCTGGGTGCGTCCCGACGCCGCCGACCTCGCCGCGTTGGCGGACCTCGCCGAACAGGGCGTCCTGACCGTACCGATCGCCAAGACCTTCCCGCTGGAGGAGGCCGCCGAGGCCCAGCGCGCCAACGCGGTCGGCGGGCTGCACGGCAAGGTCGTCGTCACCGTCGACTGGGACGACTGACCCGCGCAGGAGCGCTTTGGACCGCGGCGGCCGGGGCGAACGCGGCCGCGCGCTCTGGACCGCGGCGGCCAGGGCGAACGCGACCGGAGCGCTGTCAGACCACCACGGCCACGGCGAACGCCGCCAGCGCGATCGTGCATCCCGTCGCCAGGACGGCGCCCCGGAACGTCAGCGCGCCGGGCCTGCTCGCCCCCAGGGCCTCAATACGCCGGTGTGCGACCAGCAGGAACGCCAGCCAGACCAGGACGCACAGCGCCGCCCCCACGCCCCCGGCCGGCGTGATCCCGCCATGGATCGCCTGCTTCGCCGCCAGGATCGCCGCCACCGTGCACGACAGCGTCGTACGCCGCCAGGCCAGCCGGGTGCGCTCCGGCTGGAGTCCCGGATCGCGCGGTTCGGGCTCGCCCCTCACCCGGTCCAGCCGAAGATCACGACCACCACCATGGCCACGGCGACGACGCCGACGGCCAGCGAGAGCAGTACGGGGAAGCGCGACACCGGCAGGTCCTGCCCGCGCCGCATCGCCCGCTCGCACCTCACCCAGTGGTTCACCGCCCGCAGGGCGCACAGGCCGCCGGCGGCCAGCAGCACGAGCGCCAGGCCGACGCGGACGCCCCACCGCAGGTCCGGCAGGAACTGGTCAACGGCGAATCCGCCGCCGACGAGCGCGAGCGCCGTGCGTATCCAGGCCAGGAAGGTGCGCTCATTGGCGAGGGAGAACCGGTAGTCGGGCGTCTCGCCGTCGTCCCGGATCCGCTGCGGCGCGAACCACAGCCGCAGGCTCTGCACGAATTCGCTCACCTGTGCACTTTATCCGGCGGATCGCACCCCCGCCCGCCTCCGTCCCCACCCGGCCGCGCAACGGGTCCTCACCCGGTCGCGCCGCATGTCGTGACCCGGCCGCGCTCTGGCCCTCACCCCGTCCGGTGGGCCCGCAGCCGCTCGTACGCCGCGAGGCCGTCCGGAACCCACTCCCACTCGGTGAGGCGGCGCGCGAGCTCGGACTCCGGCAGAAAGGCGTGCCAGGCGACCTCCTCGGCCTGCGGGTTCACCGGCAGCTCGCAGCGCACCTCGTAGACGGCGGACCACCAGCTGTGTTCGCCGTCCGGCGACTCGTAGAGGAACGTGAGCAGGGGCACCGGGCGCGGCAGGCCGGTGACGCCCAGCTCCTCCTCCGCCTCACGCAGGGCGGCGGCGTCGTAAGTCTCGCCCGCGCCCACGACACCGCCGACGAACATGTCGTACAGCGACGGGAAGACCAGCTTGGTCGGGGTGCGACGGTGGACGAAGACGCGCCCGTCGGCGTCCCGGGCCTGGATGAAGACGCAGCGGTGGCGCAGGCCGCGCGCGTACACCTCTCCGCGCGCGGCCTGCCCGATCACCTCGTCGTACTCGTCGACGACGTCCAGAATTTCGTCAGCGGGGTTCATGAGCCCATCTCATCACCGGCCGGGGCGGATCAGCGGGGAGGCAATCAGTCGGGGCGGACCGGCCGGGGGCGGACCGGCCGGTCGGATCAGCGGCCCACGACGCGGTCGACGGTCGGGCCGGTGGTCCAGCCCCCGTCCACCGCCAGCTCCGCGCCCGTCATGTACGAGGCCGCGTCGGAGAGCAGGAAGACCACGGCGCCGGAGATCTCCTCGGCCTCGCCGACGCGGGCCATCGGAACGCCGGGGAACTTCCCCTCACCCCGCTGGATACCGATGGGGGCCGTCATCGGCGTGTAGGTCATGCCGGGGTGCACGGAGTTGACCCGGATCCCCGCCGTGCCCAGCTCCACCGCACCGATCTTCGTCAGACCCCGCACGCCCCACTTGGACGCGCCGTAGCCCGCGGTCATCGCCAGTCCCATCAGGCCGGCCGCGGAGGAGATGTTGACGATCGAGCCGCCGCCGTTCTCCCTCATGGCGGGGATCACGGCCTTCATACCGATGAAGACACCGGTGAGGTTGATGTCGAGGACGCGGCGGAAGTGCTCCACCGACTCGGTCTCCAGGAGGGAGCCCGCGGCGGTGCCGGCGTTGTTCACCAGGCCGTGGAGGCGGCCGAACTCGCCGGTCGCGTACGCCACGGCGCGCTGCCAGTCCTCCTCCGACGTCACGTCGTGGTGCAGGAAGCGGGCGTTCGCGCCGAGCTCCGCGGCCGTGGCCCTTCCGTCCTCGTCGAGGACGTCGGTGATCACGACGAGCGCGCCGGCGCCGACCGCCCGCCGCGCGGCGGCCGCGCCCAGGCCGCGGGCGCCTCCGGTGATGAGGACGGTCTTGCCGGTGAGGTCGTTCATGCGTGGTCCCTTCGCACGTGGTGGCGGGCTGTGTGGTCTTCGCATGCCGGGCTGTCGGGTGACGCGTCGTCGCGGCCCGGGCCGTCCGGTTCGGGGGCGACGGGCGCCGGGCCGTCGCCCCCGCGGACGCCGTTCGTGCGAACGGCGACCGGGCGGCCGCCGGCGCGGGGAACCGGCGCCCCGAGCAGCGCCGCGGTGGTTTCGACGAGATCGGCGAGGAAGAGGGCCTCACCGGTCAGCGGCTCGCTGCCGTCGAGGTACTGCCGTGCCCGGTCGGCCATCGCGGCCCCGATCATCGTGAGCGCCAGATCGAGCCGCTCCAGCCGCAGGGGCTCGGGCAACGGGCCCACCAGATGGGCCCCGAGACGTTCGATCAGCCGCCAGTACGCCGTTCCGGCGAGGGTGGGGTGCGGGGTTCCGCCGCGCACCCCGCTCTCGTGGCTGAGCTGGGCGGAGATCCGCAGGCACCAACGGCCCCGCTCGGTGCGCAGTTCGGACGCCTCGGCCGTGATGAGCGTGGTGAGCAGGCCCCGGACGTCATCGTCGGCGCCGTCGAGCAGCGGAGCCAGCACCTGTTCCGTGCGGGCCTGACGGCCGGCCATCACGGCGGCGAGAAGACCGCCGCGCGAGCCGAAGTGATATTGCACAGCGGAAGGGTTCGCCTGCCCGGCCAGCGCCACGATGTCCCGCATCTGCGCGCCGTCGACCCCCTGCGCCGCGAAGATCTCCTCCGCCGCACGGATCAGCTTCTCCCGGGTCTCGGCCCCGAACGTCCTCGCCATGAACACCAGTCTAATGCCCGGCATTAGCAAAGGGGAGAGGCAGAACCGGTTGACGGGCTACTGCCGGGTATCGAAGATCGGACCACCTCCCGGAAGGACGTGGACCATGGCGTACGACGCCGATGTGATCGTGATCGGGGCAGGCCTCGCGGGCCTGGCCGCGGCGGCGGAACTCGTCGATGCCGGACGCACCGTGATCCTTCTCGACCAGGAGCCCGAACAGTCCATGGGCGGCCAGGCGCACTGGTCCTTCGGAGGCCTGTTCCTCGTCGACTCGCCCGAGCAGCGCCGGATGCGGATCAAGGACAGCCACGCCCTGGCGCTCCAGGACTGGCTCGGCACCGCCGGCTTCGACCGCGACGAGGACCACTGGCCGCGGCGCTGGGCGGAGGCGTACGTCGACTTCGCGGCGGGCGAGAAGCGCGCCTGGCTGCACGCGCAGGGCGTGCGCTTCTTCCCCGTCGTCGGATGGGCCGAGCGCGGCGGGTACGACGCCAACGGACACGGCAACTCGGTGCCGCGCTTCCACATCACCTGGGGGACCGGGCCCGGCATCGTCGAGCCCTTCGAGCGGCGGGTCCGCGCGGGAGTGGCCAAGGGGCTGGTCCGGCTGCGGTTCCGCCACCGGGTCACCGGCCTGAGCCGCACCGGCGGCGTGGTCGACACGGTGAGCGGCGAAATCCTGGAGCCGTCCGCGGCGACCCGCGGCGCCGCCAGCAGCCGGGAGGTGGCCGGCGCCTTCGAGTACCGCGCGCAGGCGGTGATCGTCACCTCCGGCGGCATCGGCGGCAACCACGACCTCGTACGGTCCCAGTGGCCCGAGCGGCTCGGCACACCGCCCCGGCGGATGCTCTCCGGAGTCCCCGCCCACGTCGACGGCCTGATGCTCGGCATCGCGGAACGCGCCGGCGCACACCACATCAACCGCGACCGCATGTGGCATTACACCGAGGGCATCGAGAACTGGAACCCGATCTGGGCCCGGCACGGCATCCGTATCCTGCCCGGCCCGTCGTCCCTCTGGCTGGACGCGCGCGGCAGGCGGCTGCCCGTCCCGCTCTTCCCCGGCTTCGACACGCTCGGCACCCTCGAACACATCACGCGCACCGGCCACGACCACACCTGGTTCGTCCTCGACCAGAGGATCATCGGCAAGGAGTTCGCGCTCTCCGGATCCGAGCAGAACCCCGACCTGACGGGCAGATCGGTCCGCGGAGTCATCGGACGCGCCCGCGCCGAAGTCCCGGGGCCGGTCAAGGCGTTCATGGACCACGGCGTCGACTTCATCGTCGAGAAGGACCTGTCCGCGCTCGTCCGCGGCATGAACGCGCTCACCGGGGAGCCGCTGATCGACGAGGCGGAACTGCGCCGCGAGGTCGTCGCGCGCGACCGGGAGATCGCCAACCCCTTCACCAAGGACCTCCAGATCACGGCGATCCACGGGGCCCGCAGATACCTCGGCGACAAGCTGATCCGCACGGCGACCCCGCACCGGATCCTCGACCCGAAGGCCGGCCCGCTGATCGCCGTCCGGCTCAACATCCTGACCCGCAAGTCGCTCGGAGGCCTGGAGACCGACCTGTCCTCTCGGGTCCTGACGGCGGACGGGACGCCCCTGGCCGGCGTGTACGCGGCGGGCGAGGCGGCCGGCTTCGGCGGCGGAGGCGTACACGGCTACCGGTCCCTGGAGGGCACCTTCCTCGGCGGCTGCCTCTTCTCCGGCCGCACGGCCGGCCGCGCGGCGGCGAAGGCGGTGGGCTAGCCCCGGCCCGCACGTCGGCCCCTGCACGCATCTCGGCCCGGCCCGCACGTCGGCCCCTGCCCGCACCCCGGCCCGCACTTCGGCTCCGGTACGGGGCGTGGGCCGGGGCGGCGACGGTGTGAGCCGGGTGACCCCTACCCCTCTTCCCGCTCCTCCCCGCGCCGTTCCACCACCCGGAAGCGTTCCGCGACCACCAGGGTCGTGTCGTCGACCGTGAACTCCGGGTCGCCCAGCGCCTCCCGCATCTCCGCGCTGTGCCAGAACCGCTCGTGGGTCGCACGCCACTCGGCGACCGTCGCGTATCCCTCGCCCTCGTCCAGCGCATGCGCCAGGTCGACCTCGCCGAGCGGCAGCACGCGCACCTCGGTCACCTCCACGACCGCGACCTCGCGGCCGTCCGAGTCGATCAGCGCCGACCGTTCGCCGACCGGAGGGAGTTCCTCGTCCTCGATCTCGTACTCGGCGAGCAGACCGGTCGTCGAGACCTTCTCGCCGGACAGCACGGCCGCGACGAGCTGATCGCGCAACGGCCCCGGGAAGGCGAGCAGAAGGGGCTTCAGGGCTTCATGGCTGGACATGCGTGCCAGTCTGGCAGCGGGCCGCCCAGGTTGTCCGCCCGGCTGAGACGTCCGCCCGACCGGACGCCTGACCGGACGCCTCACCGACGAGAGTCCGCCCACCCGGACGTCGGCCCGGCAGGATGTCCCATCCAGACGCCCCGGGGCGTGCGCCGAATATGACGGAACTCTGACGAAGCGCCACCGCCCCTGGCCCTCCGCCTCCCCCGGTGTTCGAATCGACCCGTGACCCCACCCCGTGACGCGCCCCCGGACGACCCCCGGGACCGCGAAGGCCCGCCCATCGGCCGCCGGCTCCTGCTGTCCATGCTCGGACTGGGCGCCGCCGGCGTCGTGTCCGCCCCGTACCTCCAGCGCGGCCTCGAGTCCTTCCTCGGCTCCGCCTCCGGCAAGGACCCCACCGGCCTGACCGGCCTGCTGCCCAACGGCGGTGGCTTCCGGTACTACTCCGTCGCCGCCTCGGTACCCCGCAAGGGGGAGGGCGACTACCGCCTCACCGTCGACGGCCTCGTCGAGCGGCCCGCGCACCACACGCTGGCGGACCTCATGAGGCTGCCCCGCACGCGGCTGGTCCAGGACGTCCAGTGCGTCACCGGCTGGCGCGTCCCCGGGACGCCCTTCGAAGGCGTACGGCTCTCGCACCTGCTCGACGCGGCAGGAGTGCGCCCGGGGGCCGGGGCGGTCCGCTTCACCTGCTTCGACGGCGCGTACAGCGAGAGTCTGACCCTCGAACAGGCCCGCCGTCCCGACGTCCTGGTGGCGTTGCGCATGCGGGACCAGCCGCTCAGCCACGCACACGGCGGACCCGTCCGCCTCTATGTCGCCCCGATGTACTTCTACAAATCGGCGAAATGGCTCTCCGGCATCACCGTCACACGTGACGTGCGACCCGGCTACTGGGAGGAGAGGGGTTATGACGTCGACGCCTGGGTCGGCCGGTCCAACGGCCGAAGCGACACCCCGACCGTCTGAACTCCCGGAGCGCGTGGAGCGTTTCGGCCGCCCGCAGCGTCTCGTCCACGCCGCCACAGCCGCCCTGACACTGCTGTGCGTCGTGACGGCAGCCGCGCTGTACGTGCCCCAGCTCGCCGAACTCGTCGGCCGCCGCGCCGCCGTGGTCACCGTCCACCGGTGGGCCGGGCTGCTCCTGCCCGTACCGCTCCTCCTCGGCCTCGCCTCACGCGTGCTGCGCGCCGATCTGCGCCGGCTGAACCGGCTCGGCTCGCCCAAGTTCAGCAAAGGCCAGAAGCTGTACGCGGGGTGGATCGCCGGGGCCGTCCTCGTGATGCTCGGCACCGGGCTGCTGATGTGGTTCACCGGTCTCGCCCCGCTCGTGTGGCGCACGGGCGCGACCTTCGTCCACGACTGGCTGGCCCTCGCGGTCGGCATCGTGGTCGCCGCGCACATCGGAAAGGCGCTCGCCGATCCGGAGGCACGCCGGGGCATGCGCACCGGATCGGTCGAGCGCCAGTGGGCCCACGACCGGCACCCCGGATGGCTACAGGACGAGTGACAGCAGCAGGACGAAGACGATGCCGACCACCGAGATGATCGTCTCCATCACCGACCAGGTCTTGATCGTCTGGCCGACGGTCATTCCGAAGTACTCCTTCACCAGCCAGAACCCGGCGTCGTTCACATGGCTGAAGAAGAGCGAACCGGCACCGATCGCCAGGACGAGCAGTGCCGCGTGCGAGGTCGACATGTCGGCGGCGAGCGGCGCCACCAGACCGGCCGCCGAGATCGTCGCCACCGTCGCCGAGCCGGTCGCCAGCCGGATCGCCACCGCGATCAGCCAGGCGAGGAGCAGCGCGGGGATCGACCAGTTCTTGGAGAAGTCGAGGACCATCTGGCCGACGCCCGCGTCGATCAGCGTCTGCTTGAAGCCGCCGCCGGCGCCGACGATCAGCAGCACGCCCGCGATCGGGGCGAGGGACTTCTCGACGGTCGAGGAGAGCCGGTCCTTGGTGAAGCCCGCGGCCCGTCCCAGCGTGAACATGCCGAGCACGACGGCCGCGAGCAGCGCGATCAGCGGCGAGCCGATGACGTCGGTGACCTTCTGCAGACCGTGGTCCGGGTCGTCGACCACGATGTCCACCAGGGCCTTGACCAGCATCAGGACCACGGGCAGCAGCACGGTGACGACGGTGGCGGCGAAGCCGGGTCGGCGCTCCAGATCCTCGGAGGGGCGCTGCGGCACCATGCGGTCGGGTGCCTGGATGTCGACCCACCGTGCGGCGTACCGGGAGAAGAGCGGACCCGCGATGATCACCGTCGGTATGGCGACCAGTACGCCCAGGGCGAGGGTGACCCCGAGGTTGGCGCCGATGGCGTCGATGGCGACGAGCGGGCCGGGGTGCGGCGGGATCAGCCCGTGCATCACGGAGAGTCCGGCCAGCGCCGGAATGCCGATCCGCATCAAGGAGTAGTTGCCGCGCTTGGCGACGAGGAGCACCACCGGGATCAGCAGCACGATGCCGACCTCGAAGAAGAGCGGCAGCCCGATGACGGAGGCGATCAGCACCATCGCCCAGGGCATGGCCCGCCCGCTCGCCCTGGCCAGGATGGTGTCCACGATCTCGTCCGCGCCACCGGAGTCGGCCAGCAGTTTGCCGAGGATCGCGCCGAGTGCGATCAGCACGCCGACGCTGGCGACCGTCTTGCCGAGACCGGTGGTGAAGGACTCCAGGGTCGCCGCGAGCGGCGCCCCGGCGAAGACGCCCAGCGCCAGCGACCCGATGGTCAGGGCCAGGAAGGCGTGCAGCTTGAACGTGGTGATGAGCAGGACGATGACGGCGATGCCCGCGAGCACGGCGATGCCCAGCTGCGCGTTGCCGGCCGAGGTGATCGGCTCGGCCGCGTCCGCTGCCAGCGTCTCGACGCTGAGACTGGTCACGGTGATTCCTTAGCTTGTGAGCGCGCGCAGCGCGGCGACGGCCCGTTCGGTGATTTCTTCAGGTGTGCCGGAGACATCGACGGCGACGCCGGCCTCGTCGTCCTGCAGGGGTTGCAGGGTGGCGAACTGGGAATCGAGCAGCGCGGCGGGCATGAAATGGCCCCGCCGCTCGGACATCCGGCGCTCGATCAGCTCCCGGTCACCGGTCAGATGGAGGAAGACCGCGCCGGGGGCGGCCGCGCGCAGCCGGTCCCGGTAGATCCGCTTCAGCGCGGAGCTGCTCACCACGCCGCCGAGCCCGGAACGCCCGTGCGCCCAGGCGCCGATGGCGTCGAGCCAGGGGCCCCGGTCGTCGTCGTCCAGCGGGACGCCGGCCGACATCTTGGCCACGTTGGCCGCCGGGTGGAAGTCGTCGCCCTCGGCGTACGGGACGCCCAGGGCCTCGGCGACCAGCGGACCGATGGTGGTCTTGCCGGTCCCGGCGACGCCCATCACGACGACGACCGGAGGGCCGGCAAGAGGGGTGGTGCTCATGGGGCAGTGCCTCGCTGTCTTCTTCGACCTCGACTTCCGTCGCGCATATGAAACCCATTGGGTACGACGTATTCAAGAGCCTGTGACAATAAAGTCATACTTTTTATGGCCGCAGTGAGCTCCCGCATAGGCTGAGCCCATGACGACACCGGCCCAGGGGCTCCATACGCACGTGCTGGCCACCCTGGGCCTGGCGATCACCGCGGGGGAGTACCCGCCGGGCAGCGTGCTGCGCACCGACGAGCTGGCCCAGCGCTTCGACGTCTCCCGCACGGTGGTCCGCGAGGTCGTGCGCGTACTGGAGTCCATGCACCTGGTCGAGTCCCGCCGCCGCGTCGGTGTGACCGTCCTGCCCACCGAGCAGTGGAACGTCTACGACCCCCAGGTCATCCGCTGGCGGCTGGCCGGCGCCGACCGCCCCCGCCAGCTGCGCTCCCTGACCGTCCTGCGCTCCGCGGTCGAGCCGGTCGCCGCCGGACTCGCCGCCGTCCACGCCACCCCCGAGCAGTGCCGCGAGCTCACCGAGCACGCGCTCGGCATGGTGGCCACCTCGCGCGGCCGCCAACTGGAGGCGTACCTCGTGCATGACATCGCCTTCCACCGGGTCGTCCTCAACGCCTCCGGCAACGAGATGTTCGCGCGGCTCGGCGATGTGGTCGCCGAGGTGCTCACCGGCCGTACGCACCACCAGGTGATGTTCGAGGATCCCGATCCCGCCGCCGTGACCCTCCATGTCCAGGTCGCCGAAGCCGTACGCGAGCGGGACGCGGCCCGCGCCGAGGAGCTGACCCGGCAGATCGCCGTCGGCGCGCTCCACGAGCTCGACGTCCTGGCTCCGTAAGGCCCTTCGGGCGTCGGCGGGCACCCGGTCACGCCTGCCGTAAACCACCCGGTAACCTCAAAAACACCTCAGATCTGCCCGTACGTGACATTGGCCACTGCCAAAATCACGGTTCACCCGTGACTATGTGCGCTGGCCCTCCGCCGCGCGCGATGACCACCCCTCATCACGCGGCGACACGGCCGGGTACCGCAATCCCCTCACGAAGGCGAACAACTCCATGAGTGACCGCACGCTCACTGCGGCCGACCACACGCTGTCCGCCACCGCACCGGCGGCCCCAGCGTCCCCCCACATCGACGCCGGTGACGCCGGGTACCGCAAGGACCTGAAGTCACGGCACATCAACATGATCGCCATCGGCGGCGCCATCGGCACCGGCCTCTTCCTCGGCGCCGGTGGCCGGATGGCGAACGCCGGACCCTCCCTCTTCATCGCGTACGCGGTCTGCGGAGTCTTCGCCTTCTTCGTGGTGCGCGCCCTCGGCGAGCTGGTCCTGTACCGCCCCTCCTCCGGAGCCTTCGTCTCCTACGCCCGTGAGTTCATGGGCGAGAAGGGCGCCTACACGGCGGGCTGGCTGTACTTCCTGAACTGGTCGACCACCGCCATCGCCGACATCACCGCGGCTGCCACCTACGCCCACTTCTGGGCCATGTTCAGCGACGTCCCGCAGTGGGTCCTGGCCCTGATCGCCCTCGCGGTGGTCCTCGCCGCCAACCTCATCTCGGTGAAGTACTTCGGCGAGATGGAGTTCTGGTTCGCGATCATCAAGGTCGGCGCACTCGTCGCCTTCATGCTGATCGGCATCTTCCTGGTCGTCACCCAGCACGAGATCGGCGGCCACACTCCGGGCCTCGCCACCATCACGGACAACGGCGGCATCTTCCCCAGCGGCGTGATGCCGATGCTGCTCCTGGTCCAGGGCGTCGTCTTCGCCTACGCCTCCGTCGAGCTGTGCGGCGTCGCCGCCGGTGAGACCGAGAGCCCCGAGAAGATCATGCCGAAGGCGATCAACTCGATCATGTGGCGTGTCGGCCTGTTCTACGTCGGCTCGGTCGTCCTGCTCGCCCTGCTGCTTCCGTACACCGCGTACTCCGGCGACCAGAGCCCCTTCGTCACCGTCTTCGAGAAGCTCGGCATCCCGGGCGGCGCCGGCGTGATGAACCTCGTCGTCCTCACGGCCGCGCTCTCCAGCCTCAACTCCGGTCTCTACTCCACCGGCCGCATCCTGCGCTCCATGTCGCTGTCCGGCTCCGCGCCCAAGTTCACCGGCGTCATGAACAAGGGCGGCGTGCCCTACGGCGGCATCCTGCTGACCGCGGGCTTCGGTGTCCTCGGTGTCGTACTGAACTACCTCATGCCGGGCGACGCCTTCGAGCTCGTTCTCAACTTCGCCTCCATCGGCATCCTCGGCACCTGGGCCATGATCATGGTCTGCTCGCTGCTGTTCTACCGCCGCTCCAAGGAGGGCAAGGTCACCCGCCCCGGCTACAACCTGCCCTGGGCGCCGTACACGCAGATCGTCACGCTCGGCTTCCTCGCCTCCGTGGTCGTCCTGATGTGGATGGACGGCGGCATCGGCCGCACCACCGTCGCCTGCCTGCCGCTCATCGCGGTCATGCTGGTCGCCGGCTGGTACCTGGTCCGCAAGCGCGTCGCGCGGACGGCCGCCCCGCACAACGACTGACCCGGGCGCATCACGCAAGGCCCCTGCGGGAGATCGCTCCCACAGGGGCCTTTCGCGTGCCATGGCACGTGATAGTGGTACCGAACAGCTTGCCGAGGAAGGGAAGACGCGATGCCGCAGCAGGTCCAGGGAGTTGTCGCCCCCGGAAGGAACGAACCGGTGCGGGTGGAGACGATCGTCATCCCCGACCCGGGCCCCGGTGAAGCGGTGGTCGGGATCCAGGCGTGCGGGGTCTGTCACACCGATCTGCACTACAAGCAGGGAGGCATCAACGACGACTTCCCCTTCCTGCTCGGCCACGAGGCCGCGGGCATCGTCGAAGAGGTCGGCGAGGGCGTCACCGACGTCGCCCCGGGCGACTTCGTGATCCTCAACTGGCGTGCGGTGTGCGGCCGCTGCCGGGCCTGTCTGCGCGGCCGGCCCTGGTACTGCTTCGACACCCACAACGCCCGGCAGAAGATGACCCTCCTCGGAGGCACCGAGCTCTCGCCCGCCCTCGGCATCGGCGCCTTCGCCGAGAAGACGCTGGTCGCCTCCGGGCAGTGCACCAAGGTCGACCCCGCCGTCGCGCCCGCTGTCGCCGGCCTCCTCGGCTGCGGCGTCATGGCCGGCATCGGCGCCGCCCTCAACACCGGCAACGTCGGCCGCGGCGACTCGGTCGCCGTCATCGGCTGCGGCGGGGTCGGCGACGCGGCCGTCGTCGGCGCCAGGCTCGCGGGCGCGGCCCGGATCATCGCCGTCGACATCGACGACCGCAAGCTGGAGACGGCGAAGGCCATGGGCGCCACGCACACCGTGAACTCCCGCACCACCGACCCCGTCGAGGCCGTACGCGCACTCACCGGCGGCTTCGGCGCCGATGTCGTCATCGAGGCCGTCGGCCGCCCCGAGACCTACCAGCAGGCCTTCTACGCCCGCGACCTCGCCGGCACGGTCGTCCTCGTCGGCGTACCCACCCCGGAGATGAAGCTCGAACTGCCCCTCCTCGACGTCTTCGGCCGCGGCGGCTCCCTGAAGTCCTCCTGGTACGGCGACTGCCTGCCCTCCCGCGACTTCCCGATGCTCATCGACCTGCACCAGCAGGGCCGCATCGACCTCGGCGCGTTCGTCACCGAGACCATCGGGCTCGGCGACATCGAGAAGGCCTTCGCCCGGATGCACGAGGGCGACGTCCTGCGCTCGGTGGTGGTGTTCTGATGACCGCCCGCATCGACCGACTCGTCACCTCCGGCACCTTCAGCCTCGACGGGGGCACCTGGGACGTCGACAACAACGTCTGGATCGTCGGTGACGACGCGGAGGCGATCGTCATCGACGCCGCCCACGACGCCCCCGCGATCCTCGCCGCCCTCGGCGGACGCGCCCTGCGGGCCATCGTCTGCACCCACGCCCACAACGACCACATCGACGCGGCCCCCGCCCTCGCCGCCGCCACCGGCGCCCGGATCCTGCTGCACCCCGACGACCAGCCGCTGTGGAAACAGACCCACCCCGGCCACTCGCCCGACGGCGACCTCGCCGACGGCCAGACCCTCACAATCGCCGGCACCGACCTGACCGTGCTCCACACCCCGGGCCACGCGCCCGGCGCGGTCTGCCTGTACGCCCCCGACCTCGGGACGGTCTTCACCGGGGACACGCTCTTCCAGGGCGGCCCCGGCGCCACGGGCCGCTCCTTCTCCGACTTCCCGACGATCATCGACTCGATCCGGGACCGGCTGCTCACCCTGCCCCCGGACACCGTCGCCCGCACCGGGCACGGCGACACCACCACGATCGGTGCCGAAGCGCCTCACCTGGAGGAATGGATCAAGCGAGGCCACTGAGCCGCAGCCGGCTCTCGAACCGCCGTGGCTCGCCCGAGACCGGGTCGGCGAACTCCAGTGTCCGCGCGAGCAGTTGCAGCGGACGCGTGAAGTCCTCCGGCCCGTCGTCGGCCACCACCGGATAGACCGGGTCGTTCAGGATCGGCACACCCAGCCGGTTCATATGGACCCGCAGCTGATGGGTGCGGCCGGTGGCCGGCAGCAGCCGGTACCGGCCGAGCCCGCCCGCGTGCCCGATGAGCTCGACGCGGCTCTCGCTGTTCGGCTCGCCCGGCTCCTCGCGCGCCGCCATGACCCCGCGCTCCTTCACGATCCTGCTGCGCACCGTCACCGGCAGCGCCAGAGCCGGGTCGTACGGTGCCACCGCCTCGTACACCTTGCGCACCGCCCGGTCCCGGAACAGCGTCTGATACGCCCCCCGGTCCTCCGGGCGGACGACGAACAGCACCAGGCCCGCCGTCAGCCGGTCGAGACGGTGCGCGGGCTGCAACCGCTGCAGACCCAGATCGCGGCGCAGCCGGGCCAGCGCCGTCTCGGTCACATGCCGCCCGCGCGGCATCGTCGCCAGGAAATGAGGCTTGTCGGCGACGACGATCCGCTCGTCCCGGTACACGATCCCGATCCCGAACGGCACCGGAACCTCGGGCGGGAAGTCGCGGTGGAACCACAGACGCATCCCCGGCCGGTACGGCTCCCCGGCCGTGACCGGCCCGTCCGTACCGACGAAGCGGCCCTCGCTCAGCATCGCGTCGACCCGGTCCACGCCGATGGCACCGGCGAACCGCTCGACCAGATGGTCACGGACCGTCGCCCAGGCGCCCCCGGGATCCTCGGGCAGCCGGAGCCGCGCCGGGTCGATCCCGGCCCGCTGGGGAAGCGGCGCCTCGGGGGTCCGCGTTCTGCGTCTCACCCGGGAACGATATCCGCCGCCCCACGGCGGCCGCCGGTCAGCGCATCGCCACCGTCAGCAGGAACACCGAGTCCTCCAGCGCCTCCACCGTGTGCGCCGACACCGGCACCACCAGCAGATCCCCGTCGCGGCCCTCCCACACGTGTCCCTCGGCGTCGAGCCGGATCCGCCCGGTCCGCACCAGCACCGTCGCCTCCCCGGCGGGGGTCTCGTGCTCGCTCTGCGTGCTCCCGGCCGTCATCGCGACGACCGTCTGCCGCAGGATCCGCTCGTGGCCGCCCACCACGGTGGTCGCACTGCGCCCGGACGCCGCCGCCTGCGCCGCCTTCAGCTGCTCCCGGCCCACGGCCTCCAGAGAGAACTTCTCCACGTCCATGCCTCCTTGCCTCTCATTCCTCGTGCGGAAACGCGCTGTGCCACGCGCCACGACCGTACGTACGTACCCCGATCACCCGGCACTGCCACACCGGCGCGCGGGTCGACGGGAATCGAACGGGAGGGGGGAAGGGCGGGCCGTGGGCCGAACGGACGCACCGCAGCGGGCCCGGGAACACAGAAAGACCGGCCGGGCCCGAGGGCCCGACCGGTCTTCGCATGGTGTCCGAGGGGGGACTTGAACCCCCACGCCCGATAAAGGGCACTAGCACCTCAAGCTAGCGCGTCTGCCATTCCGCCACCCGGACAAGGTGTCTGTCTCGCGGCCCTGCGGCCGTTCCGACGTGGAAAACCATAGCAAACATTCAGAGGTGCCTGATCACCCCCCGGTCACCTCCCCTTCGCCCCCGCCAGGGGCCCGCCCGGGGCCCGTGTGACGGGCCTGTGTCAGGACAGGGCCGCTCTTGGGTCCCGGGGCGGCGCGCGGGAGGATGTGGGGGACCACCAGCAGTGACAGTGGGAGGAAGCAGCGTGAGCGAGTCGAACACGGCCCGGAGCGGCAACGGCGAGACCGCCGAGAACGAGGTCGTGGACCTCTGTCGCGACCTCATCCGCATCGACACCAGCAACTACGGAGACCACTCCGGCCCGGGGGAGCGGGCCGCGGCCGAGTACGTCGCCGAGAAGCTGGCCGAGGTCGGCCTCGATCCGAAGATCATCGAGTCCCACAAGGGGCGCGCCTCCACCGTCGCCAGGATCGAGGGTGAGGACCCGTCCCGGCCGGCCCTCCTCATCCACGGCCACACCGACGTCGTTCCGGCCAACGCCGAGGACTGGACCCACCACCCCTTCTCCGGCGAGATCGCCGACGGCTGTGTCTGGGGTCGGGGCGCCGTCGACATGAAGGACATGGACGCGATGACCCTCGCGGTCGTCCGGGACCGGATGCGCAGCGGCCGCAAGCCCCCGCGCGACATCGTGCTCGCGTTCCTCGCCGACGAGGAGGCCGGCGGCACCTACGGAGCCCGGTACCTGGTCGACAAGCACCGGGACCTCTTCGACGGCGTGACCGAGGCGATCGGCGAGGTCGGCGGCTTCTCCTTCACCGTCAACGAGAACCTGCGCCTCTATCTCGTCGAGACGGCGCAGAAGGGCATGCACTGGATGCGCCTCACCGTCGAGGGCACCGCCGGCCACGGCTCGATGACGAACAACGACAACGCGATCACCGAGCTCTGCGAGGCCGTCGGACGGCTCGGGCGCCACCAGTGGCCGGTGCGGATGACCAAGACCGTCCGGTCCTTCCTCGACGAGCTCTCCGACGCGCTGGGCACTCCGCTCGACCCGGAGGACATGGAGGCCACCCTCGCCAAGCTCGGCGGCATCGCCAAGATGATCGGCGCCACCCTGCGGAACTCGGCCGCGCCGACCATGCTCGGCGCCGGGTACAAGGTCAATGTCATCCCCGGCCAGGCCACCGCCCATGTCGACGGCCGCTTCCTGCCCGGTTACGAGGACGAGTTCCTCGCCGACCTCGACCGGATCCTCGGACCGCGAGTGAAGCGTGAGGACGTGCACGGCGACAAGGCCCTGGAGACCAGCTTCGACGGCGACCTCGTGGACGCCATGCAGCTGGCGCTGCGGGCCGAGGACCCGATCGCCAGGGCCGTGCCGTACATGCTCTCCGGCGGTACGGACGCCAAGTCCTTCGACGACCTCGGCATCCGCTGCTTCGGCTTCGCACCGCTCAAGCTGCCGCCGGAGCTGGACTTCGCCGGAATGTTCCACGGCGTGGACGAGCGTGTTCCCGTGGACGGGCTGAAGTTCGGTGCGCGCGTACTCGACCGTTTCATCGACGCCTCCTGACAACGCCCCACGTCAGGGCTCCGAAATTCGGCCGTGCGTACGCCCGTTACCGGAAAGGGTGAATGAACTCATAAGCTCGTAGCCTGATTACTTCCCCCTCGTTACAGGTGGTGCGGTCCGCGGCTGGGATCGCATTGCCAACAAGGAGGAATAATGATCAAGAAGGTTGTCGCCGCTGCGGCTGCCACTGGCGGTCTGGTGCTCGCGAGCGCCGGTATGGCCGTTGCCGACTCTGGTGCGCAGGGTGCCGCCATCAACTCTGGTGGCCTGCTCTCCGGCAACGTCATCCAGGCCCCCATCCACGTGCCGGTGAACGTGTGCGGCAACACAGTGAACGTGATCGGGCTGCTGAACCCCACCTTCGGCAACACCTGCATCAACAAGTGACGTTGGGCCTCAACCCCTTGAGGGTCTGAGCCCGGTCGGCCCCGGAGTGCACGCCATGCGCTCCGGGGCCCGTGGGTATTTCGCCTCCGGGTGATCCGCCCGGCGGCATTTCGGAAGCCTAGAAGGCAGGGAACAAGCTATGCGACAGGTCACCCGCAAAGGCCTGATCATTGTGGCGGCCGCGGGCGGCGTACTCGCCCTCGGCGGCGGATATGCTCACGCCGATTCGAACGCCCGTGGTGAGACGTCGAATTCCGGGGGCATCGCCTCCGGAAACACCGTCCAGGTCCCCGTGCACGCGCCGGTGAACGCCTGCGGCAACACCGTGAACGTCGTCGGGGTGCTCAACCCCTCCATCGGCAACAAGTGCGCCAATGTCTCGAAGAAGCCGGGCCACAGCGCGTCCGGTTCGAGCGCGTCGGGGAAGACCACGAACTCCGGTGGGGTCGCGTCCGGCAACACGGTGCAGGTCCCCGTGCACGCGCCGGTGAACGCCTGCGGCAACACCGTGGACGTCGTCGGGGTGCTCAACCCCTCCATCGGCAACAAGTGCGCCAACGGGTCGGGCGTCGAGCGCCCGGGCCACCCGGGCGAGCCCGGAAACCCGGGTAACCCCGGCAACCCGGGTAACCCCGGCAACCCCGGCAACCCCGGCAACCCTGGTAACCCCGGCAACCCCGGCAATCCGGGCCACCCGGGAGAGCCGGGTAACCCCGGTCACCCCGGTGAGCCCGGCAACCCCGGCACCCCGGGTAAGCCCGGCGAGCCGAACGAGCCCAACCTGCCCGGCCCCCAGACCGTCACGCCGCCGTCCGGCGCCACCGAGGAGCTCGCGCAGACCGGTTCCGGTCCGCTCGCCGCGGTGATCCCGGCCGGAGCGGCTCTGCTGCTCGGCGGTGCGGTGCTCTACCGCCGCGCCCGCCGGTCCGCCCAGTAACGCGGTCCGCGCGACAAGCGCACGGAGCGGGCCCCGCCGTCGCGGGGCCCGCTCCTTCGTATGTGCTCCGTCCCACATCGTGGGGACGGGGTCTCACCAGGTGGCGCGGATCTGGCGGATGATGCGCCGGCGCAGCCGCACCCTGCGACTGCCGTCCCGGTGCAGGCTCAGGCGGTCCAACTCCCAGTGTCCGTACTCGGCATGGTCGGTCAGCAGGCGCGTCGCCTCCTGGCGGGAGACACCGCGCGGCACGTACACGTCGACAAATTCGTATTCCGGCATCGCATCTATTGTGCGGGCAGAGCCCCTGTACGGATAGCGTCTGTTCCATGTCTGATGCTGCGCAGCCCACCGCTGCCGAGGTACGTGCCGCCGCCGAGGCGGTCAAAGCCGCACTGGACCGTCATCTGGAGGCGGTGGAACGCCGTACGGGCGATGACGACCCGGCCGTCTACAGCGCGTTCAACGCCCTCGCCGCGGCCGCCGAGGCGTACGACGAGCGCCTCTACGACCGGTACGACGAGGTCACGCCCTTCGAGATCCCGGGCGCCGACGACTCCATGCCGCCCTACGCGGGCCCCGAGGAACCGAACGCCCTCAGCGTGCTGATCCGCCGCGACTACGCGGTGGTCGAGCCCCACCGCCTGCTCGCCCAGGCGCAGCGCATCGCCGACCTCGACCCGGACGACGAAGGGACGCAGGACGTGCCCGCGGTCGGGGCCAGCGTCCACGCGGCCCTCGGTGTGCTGTTCGGCGAGTTCGAACCGGACGAAATCGCCTCCCGCCACAAGGAGTTCGGTCTCGAAGAGGGCGACTCCACCCTGTGGGTCACCGCCGCCGAGGAACTGCCCGACCCCGGAGAGTGGCTGACCACGCCGTTCGACCAGGCGGATCCCGAGAGCATCGTCTGCCGCTTCGACGTCAGCGCCGTGTTCGACGACGACCTCGAGGAGCACGGGGAGGACGACACCGAAGGCGTCTGACCCGCGTCCCGGAGTTCGGTGGGGGTACCGGCATCGGTACCCCCACCTCCCTGTTTCGGTTCTTATTCGGCGGCAGCCACGCTCAGCAGCCCTTCGAGGAGCGGCCGCAGCCGCGTCGTACGGTCCTGGGACGCAACGGCAGCCACCGCCCGGGGCAGCGCCTGGTCCACGCCCTGTACCACCGAGAGATGGCGCTCACCGCGTCCGAAGGCGGTGTACACCCAGGCGCGGCTCAGCCCCTGCGCGGCGTCGCCCGGCAGCACCACGACCGCCGCCGGCCAGCGCATGCCCGCCGCCTGGTGCGCGGTCAGCGCCCAGCCGTGGCGGACCGCCGACTCGACCCGCTCCTTCGGCACGACGACCGGGTCGCCCTCGCAGTCGAGCCGCAGGCCCTCGGCGTCCGCCGAGACGACCGTCCCGGCCAGCGTGCGACCGGGCGCGGGTGAGTACGCCACCCGGTCGCCCGGGTCGAAACCGCCGAACCGGCCGGGCCCCGGGTTGAGCCGTTGCTTGAGCGCGGTGTTCAGCGCCCGCGTTCCGGCCGAGCCGCCGTGCCCCACGGTGATGACCTGGGTCTGCTCGGACGGGATGCCGAAGGCCCGGGGCACCGAGTCGGCGACCAGCTGCACCGCGCGGTGCACCGCCTCGCCCGCGTCCTTGACCGGGACGATCACGACCTCCTTGCCCGGCGCCTCGACCGGGTTCAGCTCCCCGATCCCGACCCCGGAGACCAACTCGCCGATCGGGCCCGGATCGGGTGTCCGCGAGGCGATCTGCGGGCACACCCGAGCGGCCAGCACATCCCCGAACACCCGGCCCGCGCCCGCCGACCCGAGCACTCCCGGGTCGCCGCTGAGTACCAGCCGACAGCCGTCCGGCAGCGACTCCACCAGCATCGCGGCCGTCTCCACGTCCAGCTGGGGGCCGTCCAGGACGATCAGGAGGTCGAGTGCGAAGGTCCCCTCCGCGTCCCGCCCCGGTCCGCCGGTCCCCGACAGCAGAGCGGCCACGGTGACGGCTCCGGCCGCCGCGCCGAGCCTCCGTGCCCCGTTGTCGCTGTGTGTCGCCACGACGGTTCGCAGGCCCAGCTCGCGCGCGGCGGCGGCCAGCGCGACCGGCTCGGCGCGTGCGGCGTCACCGCCGGTGTGGGCGACGAGGCCGTGACCGGCGCACGCGCGGATCAGCTCGGCCGCCGACGGCGAGGGCGCGGCGGCCGCCGCCTCGTCCCAGCTGTCCGAGGGGCCCGTCCTGACGAGCCGGGCGAGCCCGTCGGCCAGCGACTCCTCGGCCAGCGCGTACCGGTCGAGGCCCAGCAGCACCGGCGCGGCTTCGCCGCTCTCCTCCGCCGACGGTGCCTCCCGGCCGGTCTCTCCGCCGGTCTCTTCGTCGGCATCCCCCTCGGGCGCCTCGACGCCGAGGTCCTCCTGCTCCTCCTGGAACACCAGCACCACGGCCTCGGCGACGGCCTGCCGCACGGCTTCCGCCGGGTCCGGCACCTTGCGCTCCGCGAGCGCCGCGCGCACCGCCGCCAGTTCGAGAGCCGTGTGCCCCTGGAGCGCGGCGCGCTCCAGCAGCCAGCCCACGAGCGCGGTCGCCCGGCGCGGATCACCGGGGCCGCAGGCGTCGCCGAGCAGCGCCCGCGCGAAGCCGTCGGCTTGCTCGGGCCGGACTCCCGGCACCGAGAGCAGCTGCCACGGGTCCTCGGTCAATACGTCCGCGGCCGACTCGCCCAGTACCCCGGCGACCTTCGCCGCGAGCGACTCGGGCGCGCCACCCCTGGCCAGCACGCCCCGTACGGACTCCAACGTCTCGGGAGCGACGGCGCGGACCGGCGCCTGCGCCGCCTCGGGGACCGGGGGCCTCGCCGGGGTGACGGCGGGGGGTGCGGGACGCCGGGGCTCGGGTGCCGGGGAGTCGTAGAACGCGCTGCCCGACTTCTCGCCGCTCTCCACGGCCCGAACCGCCGCGAGCAGGTCGGCGGCCTTGCCGCTCAGCTTGGTGCCCGCCTCGACCGGTCCCGCCTTCTCGGCCTTGCGCTGCTCGATCCGCTCCCGCAGCTCCCGCTGGGCGGCCAGCTCGGCCGCGGCCTCGGACAGCTGAGCCGTCTCCTGCGCCGCCTCCGCAGCATCCCCGTCGACGCTCTCCGCCGGGCCGTCGGCTTCGGTCCCCGCGTTCTCCTCGGTCCCCGGCCGGGATTCGGCCTCGGCCGGGGACCCGGCCTCCTCCGCGGCCGTCTCCGCGTCGACGCCGGGCTCGCCGGTCTCGACGGCGTCGTCCTCGGCCGGGGGTCCGGGGGCGGTTCCCCGGGAAGGCACAGTCACAGCGTGCTCCAGTCCTGATCGGGATAGCGGTGCACGGGCGCCGACACGTCGTCGAGCGCCTGGCAGATCTCGTCAGGAAGACTAAGGCTCTCCACTGACAACGCCGCCGCGAGCTGCTGCGCGTTGCGCGCGCCCACGATCGGGGCCGTCACCCCGGGTCGGTCCCGCACCCATGCCAGCGCCACATGCAGAGGAGTGGCGGCGAGCCCGTCCGCGGCCGTCGCCACCGCGTCCACGATCCTGCTCGCCGCGTCGTCCAGATACGGCTCCACGAAGGGCGCCATCGTCTCCGACGCGCCCCTCGAGTCGGCCGGAGTCGCCTTGCGGTACTTGCCCGTCAGCACCCCGCGCCCCAGGGGTGAGGACGGCAGCAGCCCTATCCCGAGGTCCAGCGCGGCGGGCAGCACCTCGCGCTCGATGCCGCGCTGGAGCAGCGAGTACTCCATCTGTGTGGCCGCCAGCCGGGTCCGCGTCCCCGGTGCGGACAGCTGCCAGGTCGCGGCCTTGGCGAGCTGCCATCCGCAGAAGTTCGACACGCCCGCGTACCGGGCGCGCCCGGTGGCCACCGCGATGTCCAGTGCCTGAAGCGTTTCCTCCAGCGGGGTGTGCGGGTCGAAGGCGTGGATCTGCCACAGGTCCACGTAGTCGGTACCGAGCCGGGCGAGGGAGGCGTCGAGCGCCGCCAGGAGATGCCCGCGCGAGGCGTCGAACCGCCGTCCCGGGTCCGGGTCCGGCACGCTGCCCGCCTTGGTGGCGACGACCAGATCGCGCCGGGGGACGAGCCGCTCCATGAGCCGGCCGAGCAGATACTCCGCCTCCCCGCCGCCGTACACGTCCGCCGTGTCCACCAGCGTGCCGCCGGCGTCCCAGAAGGCCTTCAACTGGTCGGCGGCGTCGTGCTCCTCGGTACCCCGGCCCCAGGTGAGGGTGCCGAGCCCGATCCGTGACACGCGCAGGCCCGTTCGGCCGAGATGCCTCTGCTCCATGGGCGCGAGATTACTGGCCAAGACCCCACGCGGAGAGAGCCTGTGGACAACCTCCCCCTGACGAATCCGGCACCCGCGCGCTAGAGTCCCCGCCACAGGGACGTTACTGATCAGTAAAGAGGGAGCGTTTATGCGGCTCGGCATCAACCTCGGCTACTGGGGCGCGGGCATGGACGGCGACAACCTCGCGGTCGCCCAGGAGGCGGACCGCCTCGGCTACGACGTCTGCTGGGCCGCCGAGGCGTACGGCTCCGACGCCCCCACGGTGCTGTCCTGGGTCGCCGCGCAGACGGAGTCCATCGACATCGGCTCGGCGATCATGCAGATTCCGGCCCGCCAGCCGGCGATGACCGCCATGACGGCCGCCACCCTCGACTCGCTCTCGGGCGGCCGGTTCCGGCTGGGCCTCGGTGTGTCCGGGCCGCAGGTCTCCGAGGGCTGGTACGGCGTGAAGTTCGACAAGCCGCTGGCCCGCACCCGGGAGTACGTCGAGATCGTCCGCAAGGCGATGTCCCGCGAGCGGCTCTCCTACGAGGGCGAGCACTGGACGCTGCCGCTGCCGGACGGCCCGGGCAAGCCGATCAAGCTGACCGTGCACCCGGAGCGGGAGCACATCCCGCTCTACATCGCCGCCATCGGCCCCAAGAACCTGGAGCAGACGGGCGAGATCGCCGATGGTGCCCTGCTGATCTTCCCCTCCGCCGAGCACCTGGAGGACACGGCGATCCGCCACATCCGAGCGGGCCGCGAGAAGGCCGGGAAGACGATGGACGGCTTCGACGTCCATCCGACGCTGGCGGTGGCTCTCGGCGACGACATCCCGGGCCTCGCCGACATGTTCCGCCCGTACACCGCGCTCTATGTGGGGGGCATGGGCAGCCGCAAGCAGAACTTCTACAACCAGCTCGCGCAGCGCATGGGCTATGAGAAGGAAGCCGCCGAGATCCAGGAGAAGTACCTCGCGGGGGACAAGGCGGGAGCCGCCGCCGCCGTGCCGCAGCAGCTGATCGACCAGACGACGCTGCTGGGTTCCGTGGAGCGGATCGCGGACCGGATGAGCGCGTACGCGGAGGCCGGTGTCACGACTCTGACGCTCGCCCCGGCGGGCTTCACCCTCGAGGAGCGCCTCGCGGCCCTCCGCGCCGGCACCGAAGCCCTGGAGCGGGCGGGCCTGGCGTAACAACGAGGGGCCGAGGGCAAGTCTGCGGCCGTGGTGCCCGGGTCGCGTGGCGGACCCGGGTGGGCGCTGGGAGAGCCGGGTGCGCGCTGGGAGAGCCGAAAGCAAGTCTGCGGCCGTGGTGGGGGCTCGGGGGGTCTTCCCCGCCACGGCCGTCACGCAGCACAACGCGTCACGGCCCCCCGGGGTTACTGGCGCGCGCTCCTCGGAGTCATTCTTTTGGCGCAGCCACCGCGCCCACCTGTTGCCGGGCCCCCCGTCCCGGATTTCACTCGTTCCATGCGCACGCCCGCATGGAGGTGGCAGTGATGCTCTCGGCCCGAAGCCTGTTCCAGGAAATCATCGACAGCGACGACTCGTTCCAGCTGTTCTGCTCCATCGCCGCCAGCGGCGAGACCCAGGGGGGCTGGGAGAACGCGCGGATCGCCGCGCTCGTCCCCGAGAGCATGCGGCACCTCGCGCCCAAGATCACCCGGCACGGCGCGGACGAGGACAAGCACGGCCGGATCTTCAACGCGCTGCTCAAGAAGCGCGGTCTGAAGCCGGTGGAGGTGCCCCCGGAGACCGACTACACCATGCTGCTCGAGAGGAGCGGCATCGGCCTCGCCCACGACAAGCTGCGCCGCGAGGAGCCGCTGACCGAGGAGGACATCCTCGTCTACCTCTCGCACAGCCGCGTCACCGAACAACGCGCCGCCGATCAGATGGTCATGCTCATGAAAAATTTCGGCGACCACCCCGAGGTCGGCAAGGCGATCCGGATCATCAGCGAAGACGAGACGAACCATCTGTCCTACTGCCACGAGGAGTTGCTGCGCCTCGCCTACGCCGGGGTCGGCCGCGCCATCCAGCGCACCCTGCGCGAGTGCGCTCTCACCGAGATCAGGATCTACCGCGACGTCAGCCTCGCCGTCATGGCCCACATGGGGCCCCTGCTCGGCTGGCCGAAGGCCAAGTCGGCCGCGCTCACCGCGGGAATCCGCGGCATGCACGCCTTCGAGCGGGCCGGCGGCTGGCGGCGCATGGTCGATCTCAGGATGCCCGAGCGGCGCGACGCGCTCGGCGGGCCGGCCAAGCCCGCCCCGGCGTTCTGAGCCCGGCAGGATCCGCAGGACACTCCCTAGAGCCAGCCCCGCCGCTTGAACAGCCGGAAGAGACCGAACACCACGCCGGCCATCAGCAGCACCACCGCCGGATAGGACCACCCCCACCCCAGCTCCGGCATGTGGTCGAAGTTCATGCCGTAGACCCCGGCGACCATCGTCGGCACCGCGGCCATCGCCGCCCACGCGGAGATCTTGCGCATGTCGTCGTTCTGCCGCACCCCCATCTGCGCGAGGTGCGCCGACAGGACGTCCGACAGCAGCCGGTCCAGCCCCTCCACCTGCTCATTGGCACGCGTCAGATGGTCGCCGACGTCCCGGAAGAAGGGCTGCGACTCGACGTTCACAAACGGCACGGTCCCGCCCGCGAGGCGTGCCATCGGGCCCATCAGCGGACCGGTCGCCCGGCGGAACTCCAGTACCTGCCGTTTGGCCGTGTAGATCCTCGCCGCCGTCGTCTTCGGATTACCGCCACTCGGTGCGAAGACCTCCGCCTCCAGCTCCTCCAGGTCGACCTGGAGCTCGGCCGCCACCTCCGTGTAGTGGTCCACGACGGCGTCGCTCACCGCGTAGAGCACGGCCGTCGGCCCGTGCCGCAGGACATCCGGCGCGGCCTCCAGCCGCCGGCGTACGTCCCCCAGCGGCGCGCTCTCCCCGTGCCGGACGGTCACCACGAACGAATCGCCCATGAACACCATCAGCTCGTCCGTGGTCACGCGGTCGCTCTCCGGCTCGTACACCACCGGCTTGAGCACCACGAAGAGCGAGTCGTCGTAGACCTCCATCTTCGGCCGCTGATGGGCCTTCAGCGCGTCCTCGACGGCCAGCGGGTGCAGGCCGAACTCCTCGGAGACATGCGCGAACTCCTTCTCCGTCGGCTCATGCAGCCCTATCCACAGGAAGGAGTCCCCGGCCGCCCGCGCCTCATCGAGCGCGTCCGACAGATCGGAGGGTCCTTCCGTGCGGCTTCCGTCCCGGTAAATGGCGCAGTCCACGATCACGGCGGGTATTCTTCCCGCTCCCGGGCACCTCGCACATACGCGTTCGCCCCCGGCCTTCTAGGCTGGCGGGCATGGCCACGCTGATCCTCGTCCGTCATGGACGGTCCACCGCCAACACCGCCGGGATCCTCGCGGGCTGGACCCCCGGGGTCGCGCTCGACGAGCGCGGCGCCGCCCAGGCCGCCGCGCTCCCCGGGCGACTGGCCTCCGTGCCGCTCGCCGCCGCCGTCAGCAGCCCCCTCCAGCGCTGCCGGGAGACCCTGCAGCCCCTGCTCGACGCCCGCCCGGAGCTGACGCTCCACACGGAGGACCGGATCGGCGAGTGCGACTACGGCGACTGGTCCGGTCGCAAGCTCGCCGAGCTCTCCGACGAGCCGCTGATGGAGATCGTCCAGCACCACGCCTCGGCGGCCGCCTTCCCCGGCGGCGAGTCGATGCGGGCCATGCAGGCGCGTGCCGTCGAGGCCGTACGGGAGTGGAACGAGCGGATCGACCGCGAGCACGGCGAGGACGCGGCGTATGTGATGTGCTCGCACGGCGACATCATCAAGTCGATCGTCGCCGACGCGCTCGGCATGCATCTCGACCTCTTCCAGCGGATTCATGTGGACCCGTGCTCGGTGACCGCCATCCGCTACACCCGGCTGCGGCCCTTCCTGGTCCGGCTCGGCGACACCGGTGATTTCGGTGCGCTCGCTCCGCGCGAGACGGCAGGCGAGGGCACCGCGGGGGCCGGCGACAGCGGGGCCGCGGAGGTAGGGGGCGGTGCGGGCGCACCGTGATCGCTTCGCGCAGTAGGGTGGACGGGCCGCCGCACGGCCACGGGGACAACCCCGGGGCCCCACGGCCCGATTGCCGTCGCTAGCCCGACAGCCGCCGAATCCCGGCCGTCGATTCACAAGGGAGACAGGAACGTGTCCCGTCAGGTGTTCCTCTACGACCCGCCGGAGCGCTTCGTGGCCGGTACGGTCGGGCTGCCTGGCCGCCGTACGTTCTTCCTGCAGGCCTCCGCCGCGGGACGGGTCACCAGCGTCGCCCTGGAGAAGACCCAGGTCGCCGCGCTCGCCGAGCGGATCGACGAACTGCTCGACGAGGTCGTCCGGCGCACCGGCGGCAACGCGCCTGTGCCGGCCGTCGCCCCCGCCGAGGTCTCCGACACCGCGCCGCTTGACGCCCCGGTGGAGGAGGAGTTCCGCGTCGGCACCATGGCCCTGGCCTGGGACGGCGAGGACCAGCGGATGATCGTCGAGGCGCAGGCCCTCGTCGAGCTCGACGTCGACTCCGAGGAAGATCTCGCCGAGGCCGAGGAGCGGCTGCTCCAGGACGAGGAGAACGGCCCGCCGATGCTCCGGGTCCGGCTGACCGGGGCGCAGGCCAGGGCCTTCGCCAAGCGCGCCCTGGACGTGGTCAACGCCGGCCGCCCGCCGTGCCCGCTGTGCAGCCTGCCGCTCGACCCGGAAGGACACGTATGCCCGCGCCAGAACGGATACCGCCGGGGGGCGTGAGCGTGCTCGACCTCCTCGTCAAGGGCGAGCTGACCGTCCGGGGCCAGGTCCGCGAGGCGTCCAACGCGGTGCTGTACTGCTCGGTCGCGTACGAGGGCGAAGAGGCGCACTGCGTCTACAAGCCGGTGGCGGGCGAGCGGCCGCTGTGGGACTTCCCGGACGGGACGCTGGCCCAGCGGGAGGTCGCCGCCTACGAACTCTCCGAGGCCACCGGCTGGGGACTCGTACCGCCGACCGTTCTGCGCGACGGGCCCTACGGCGAGGGCATGTGCCAGCTCTGGATCGAGACGGCTCCCTCGTCGGTCTCCTCGCTGCTCGCCCTGGTCGAGGACGACGAACCGGGGGACGGCTGGAAGGCGGTCGGCCTCGCCCAGGTCGACGAGGACCGCACCGCGCTCCTGGTCCACGCCGACGATCCCGTGCTGCGCCGCCTCTCGGTGCTCGACGCGGTGATCAACAACGGTGACCGCAAGGGCGGTCATCTGCTGCCTGCCCCCGACGGGCGGCTGTACGCCATCGACCACGGCGTCACCTTCAACGTCGACGACAAGCTCCGCACGCTGCTGTGGGGATGGGCGGGCGAACCGCTGCCGGCCGAGGCGTCCGCGGTGCTCGACCGGCTGGACGCCGACCTCGCGGCCGGCACTCCTCTCGCCACCCGGCTGGCGGAACTGCTGACCGCCGCCGAGATCGACGCGGTCCGCGCCCGGGTGGGCAGGCTCCGGGCGACCGGAGTCCACCCGGAGCCGTCCGGGCAGTGGCCCGCCATCCCCTGGCCCCCGGTCTGACCTGGTCGGTTCGCCCGGCGAGCGGGCCCCGGTCCGCTCTGCCCCGGTACGTTCCGCCATGCACGCACGCCGCCGCATCGCAAGAGCGCCTAATCGGTCAAGATCCCGGATCCGGTTCGTATCCGGAACATGCGTCCGGTTACGCTCAAGACATGCATGCCTGGCCCGCTTCTGAGGTCCCCGCCCTGCCCGGCAAGGGCCGCGACCTCCGGATCCACGACACCGCGACCGGGGGTCCCGTGACCCTGGATCCCGGTCCCGTCGCCCGTATCTATGTGTGCGGCATCACGCCGTACGACGCGACCCACATGGGTCACGCGGCGACCTACAACGCGTTCGACCTCGTGCAGCGCGTGTGGCTCGACAACAAGCGGCAGGTTCACTACGTCCAGAACGTGACCGACGTGGACGATCCGCTCCTGGAGCGCGCCCTCCGCGACGGCATCGACTGGGTCGGGCTCGCCGAGCGCGAGACGTCCCTGTTCCGCGAGGACATGACCGCTCTGCGGATGCTGCCGCCCCAGCACTACATCGGCGCCGTCGAGGCGATACCCGGCATCGTGCCGCTCGTCGAGCGGCTGCGGGACGCGGGCGCCGCCTATGAGCTCGAGGGCGACATCTACTTCTCCGTCGAGGCCGACCCGCACTTCGGCGAGGTGTCGCACTACGACGCCGAGCTGATGCGGCGGCTCTCCGCCGAGCGTGGCGGCGACCCCGAGCGGCCCGGCAAGAAGAACCCGCTCGACCCGATGCTCTGGATGGCCGCCCGCGAGGGCGAGCCGAGCTGGGACGGCGCGAGCCTCGGCCCCGGCCGGCCCGGCTGGCACATCGAGTGCGTCGCCATCGCCCTGGACCACCTCGGCATGGGTTTCGACGTGCAGGGCGGCGGGTCCGACCTGGTGTTCCCGCACCACGAGATGGGCGCCTCGCACGCCCAGGCGCTGACCGGCGAGTTCCCCATGGCCAAGGCCTATGTGCACGCCGGCATGGTCGCCCTGAACGGCGAGAAGATGTCCAAGTCCAAGGGCAACCTGGTCTTCGTCTCCGCGCTGCGGCGTGACGGCGTGGACCCGGCGGCCATCCGGCTCGCGCTTCTCTCGCACCACTACCGCGCGGACTGGGAGTGGACCGACCAGGTCCTCGAGGACGCTCTGGAGCGGCTCGGCCGCTGGCGCGCCGCCGTCTCGCGGCCCGACGGTCCGTTGGCCGACGCCCTGGTCGAGGAGGTTCGCGAGGCGCTCGCGAACGACCTCGACGCGCCGGCCGCCCTCGCGGCCGTCGACCGCTGGGCCGAGCGGCAGCGGGTCGAGGGCGGTACGGACGAGGGCGCGCCGGGACTCGTCTCGCGCACCGTCGACGCACTGCTCGGTGTGGCCCTGTAACAAGCAGCTCCGCGCAACACCCTTTCACGCAGCCGCCCTTGGACTTCTCGTCGAAGTCCAAGGGCGGTTCCGTTTTGTCCTTGGCTGGATGCTTGTTTCTGCGCTAAATACGCTCTATGCAATCACCAATACGCATGAGAGCTGTGGTGGCCGCCGCCCTGCTCGGTCTCCTGGCGGTGTTCGCCGGACCGGCAAGCGCCGAGGGCAGCGACCGGGCCGAGCCGGCGCCCACCACCGTCGGCGACGTCACCGGCTTCACCGCCGCCGGGCCCGTCTACCGCCTGACGGCCGGCAAGGCGGAGGCCCGCGTCACCTTCGTCTCCACCGAGACCTTCCGCATCGAACTCGCGCCGGACGGGAAGTTCACCGACCCCACCGGCACCGACATCGTCCTGCCCCAGGGCAGCCCGCCCGCCACCCGCTGGCAGGACAAGGGCGACCGCTATGAACTCAGCACGTCACTTGTCACGCTGCGCGCCTACAAGACACCGCTGCGCTTCGCCCTCCACCGTGCCGACGGAAGCCAGATCTGGGCCGAGGCGAAGGGCCTGAGCTGGACCGGCGACCGCACCACCCAGACCCTCGCCCGGGGCGCGGCCGAGCAGTTCTACGGCGCCGGAATGCAGAACGGCCGCGGCAACACCTCCCATCGAGGCAAGACCGTCGAGGTCGGCGTCGACTACAACTGGAACGACGGCGGCCACCCCAACTCCGTGCCGTTCTACCTCTCTTCGGCGGGATACGGCGTCTACCGCAACACCTACGCGCCCAATACCTATGTCTTCGGCGAGCCCGTCACCACCACCGCCAAGGAACAGCGCTTCGACGCCTACTACTTCGCGGGACCCGGCGCCAAGGACGTCATCGGCCAGTACACCAAGCTGACCGGCAAGCCCTTCATGCCCCCGGTCTACGGCCTGGAGATCGGCGACGCCGACTGCTATCTGCACAACGCCAACCGCGGCGAGCGCCACACCCTCGACGCCCTCGAGGTCGCCGACGGCTACGTCCGGAACGACATGCCCAACGGCTGGATGCTCGTCAACGACGGCTACGGCTGCGGCTATGAGAACCTCGCCGAGACCGCCACGGGCCTCCAGCAGCGCAAGACACAGCTCGGCCTGTGGACCGAGGACGGCATCGCCAAGCTCGGCGAGCAGGTCAAGGCCGGCCAGCGGGTCGCCAAGCTCGACGTCGCCTGGGTCGGCGACGGCTACAAGTTCGCCCTCGACGGCTGCAAGGACGCCCACAAGGGCATCGAGGACAACAGCGACGCCCGCGGCTTCACCTGGGCCCCCGAGAGCTGGTCGGGCGCCCAGCGCTGCGGCGTCCAGTGGTCCGGCGACCAGTCCGGCACCTGGGAGTACATCCGCTGGCAGATCCCGACCTACGCCGGCGCATCCATGTCCGGCCTCGCCTACACCACCGGAGACGTCGACGGCATCTTCGGCGGCAGCGCCAAGACCTACACCCGCGACCTCCAGTGGAAGATGTTCCTGCCGGTCACGATGACGATGGACGGGTGGGCCGCCAACGACAAGCAGCCCTTCCGGTACGGCGAGCCGTACACCTCCGTCAACCGCGACTACCTCAAGCTCCACGAGTCACTGCTGCCGTACATCTACACCCACGCCCACCGCGCGACGACGACGGGAGTGGGCCTGGCCCGGCCGCTGGCCCTCGAATACCCGGGCGACCCCACGGCCGCCACGGACGCCGCGAAGTACGAGTTCCTCAGCGGCGAGGACTTCCTGGTGGCCCCCGTCTACCAGGACGCCACCGAGCGCGACGGGATCTACCTCCCCAAGGGAACGTGGATCGACTACTGGAGCGGGCGCACCTACGAGGGCCCGGTCACCGTCGACGACTACAGCGCCCCGCTGGACACCCTGCCGCTGTTCGTCCGCGCCGGTGCCACCGTCCCGATGTGGCCCGGCGGCATCCGCTCGTACGCCGACCGGACCGCCGACTCGCCGCTCGCCTGGGACATCTACCCGCAGGGGCGGTCGTCCTTCGAGCTGTACGAGGACGACGGCGTCACCCGGCAGCACCGCACCGGGAAGTACGCCACCCAGCGCGCCGACGTCGAGGCGCCGCAGCGCGGCGCGGGCGACGTGACCGTGCACATCGGCGCCGCCAAGGGCTCCTACCAGGGCAAGCCGACGACGCGACCGTACGACTTCACCGTGCACACCGGTGACGCGCCGAGCAGGGTGACGGTCGCCGACCGTGCCCTGCCGAGGCTCACCTCGCGGTCCGCGTTCGAAGCGGCGGCCCAAGGCTGGTGGTACGACCGCGACGACCGCGGGGGAGTGGTGAAGGTCAAGACCGCCTCCCTGCGCACCGACCGCCCCTTCGACCTGGAGCTGGAGGACACCAGCGCGGTCGGCGGCGCCGTCGCGGGCGCCGCCGCCACCGTCGCCGTGCCCGCCGGGCAGGAGCTGGGCGCGGGTGCGCCCGGTACGGTCACCGTCGACGTCACCGCCGGCACCCGCGACGCCACCGGCGTCGAGGTGCGGCCGACCGCCCCGGCCGGCTGGCAGGTCTCCGCGTCCACGGTGGACCGCGTCCCCGCGGGCACGACCAAGCGCGTCTCGGTGTCCGTGACCCCGCCCAAGGACGCCACGCCGGGAGAGGTGACGCTAACCGCGACCGCCCGCTACCGCTCGGCCGGCGAAGCACGCACCGCCGCCCAGCGGTTCGCGGTCGGTGTGATGCCCGAGCCGCCGGCCGCCGACGCGTGGGCGAGCGACCTGGTGTGGCTGAAGGCGACGAACGGCTGGGGCCCGCCGGAACGCGACCGCTCCAACGGCGAGTCCGGCGCGAGTGACGGCCGTACCCTCACCCTCGCCGGTAAGACCTACGAGAAAGGCGTCGGCGCCCACGCCGATTCCGACATCGAGGCCTACCTCGGCGGCCGTTGCACCGCGTTCACCGCCGACGTCGGCATCGACGACGAGATCAACGGCTATGGGGAGGTGGCCTTCTCCGTGGAGGCGGACGGCAGGGTGCTGTGGACCTCGCCCAAGCTCACCGGAGCATCGGCGACCGTACCCGTGAACGTCGATGTGACCGGGGCGCGGCACGTCCGGCTGAAGGTCACCGACACCAACGGATCCAAGAGCGGAGACCACGCGGACTGGGCCTCCGCGCGGTTCGACTGCGCCTGACACCGAACCGGGCGCCGGGCGGGCCCTTCCCTGCCCGCCCGGCGCCCCTCGCCGTACTCGATCAACGATGCGCGGAGGCACCGCATGTGATGAGGTATCAGCGACCACAGACACATGTTCGGAAGGACGATCGATGCCTCGCTCTCTGGCAAGAAGAAGATTCCTCGGAGCCGCCGCGGGCCTCGGCGGCGCGGCGCTCATCGCACCGCTCGGCGGCACGGCACACGCGGCCGGGACGGGCCAGGGTGCGGGGCCCGGGGCGGGGGGAGCCTGGCCGGCCCGCTTCCTGCTGCCTTCAGGATTCCGGCCGGAGGGCATCGCCATAGGCCACAGCCCCTACGCCTACTTCGGCTCGTTGGGCAACGGGGACGTGTACCGGGCCAGTCTGGCCACCGGCCGGGGCCGGATCGTCAGCAAGGGCCTCGGGGACGGTCGCGCCACCGTAGGACTGAAGATCGACCGGGCCGAGCGGCGGCTGTTCCTCGCCGGTGGCTGGAGCCGCGAGATCCGGGTCGCCGACGCCCACTCGGGGGAGCTCGTCCGCACCTTCTCCGGCCTCGGCGCCGACACGACCATGGTGAACGACGTCGTCCTCACACCGGACGCGGCCTGGTTCACCGACTCGTACCAGCCGCAGCTCTACCGGCTGGCCCTGGACCGCAAGGGCGATCCCGCCCGCGAGGTGACGACCCTCCCGCTCGGCGGTGACTGGACCCAGGGCCCCGACTTCACGGCCAACGGCATCGAGCGGACACCGGACGGCCGCGCCCTCCTGGTCGTGAACACCGTCGCCGACGGCGGCACGCTGATGCGGATCGACCCGCGTGACGGCGCCGCCCGCGCGGTCGACCTCGACGGGCTCAAGATCCCCTTCGGCGACGGGCTGCTGCTCCTGGGGCGCACGCTCTACATCGTGCAGCAGCAGCTCAACCAGATCGACGTGGTGCGGCTGAACGGGTCGGGCAGCGCGGGTGTCGCCGTCGCGCGGATCACCGACCCGCAGCGGTTCCGGATCCCGACGACGGCGGCGGCCTGGGGCGACCGGATCTATCTGCCCAACGCCCGCTTCGACGTGGAGCCCGCCCCGGACGTCGAGTACGACGTCGTGGCGGTCGATCAGGTGTGACGCGAGGGGGGCGGTGCCGAATTCGGCACCGCCCCCTCCGCACGCTCCTGCTCCGGTGGGTCCTTCTCGGCTCAGTCCTCGGACGAGCCGGGGGCGTCCCCGCCCCCGGCCTCTGAGTCAGGCTGATCCGGCCCCGCCTCCGGGCCCGCGTCCTGCCCCGTCTCGGGGCCCGCCTTCGGCGGCTTGGGCGGCTTCGCCCGCCCGCTGGTCGGGGTCCCACCGCGCCCGCCGGGCGCGGGGGGAGTGTCCCGCAGATACGAACCGTCACCGATGTCGGTGGCGTGCCCCGTCCCGGGCCCGCCGTCGCGCCGCCGCAGGTACCGCTCGAACTCGCGGGCGATGGCCTCCCCCGACGCCTCCGGAAGCTCCGCGGTGTCCCGGGCCTCCTCCAGCGTCTGGACGTACTCCGCCACCTCACTGTCCTCGGAGGCCAGTTGGTCGACCCCGAGCTGCCAGGCCCGGGCGTCCTCGGGCAGTTCGCCCAGCGGGATCCGGAGATCGATCAGGTCTTCCAGCCGGTTGAGGAGCGCCAGCGTGGCCTTGGGGTTGGGCGGCTGCGACACATAGTGGGGCACCGCCGCCCACAGGCTCACCGCCGGGACCCCCGCGTGCGTACACGCCTCCTGGAGGATGCCGACGATGCCGGTCGGCCCTTCGTAGCGCGTCTCCTCCAGGTCCATGGTCCGCGCCAGATCGGGATCGGAAGTGACACCGCTGACCGGCACCGGGCGGGTGTGCGGGGTGTCGCCGAGCAGCGCGCCCAGGATCACCACCATCTCCACGCCCAGCTCATGGGCGAAGCCCAGAATCTCGTTGCAGAACGAACGCCAGCGCATCGACGGCTCGATGCCGCGCACCAGGACCAGATCGCGGGGCTTCTCGCCGCCGACCCTGACCACGGAGAGACGGGTCGTCGGCCAGGTGATCTTCCGTACTCCGCCGTCCAGCCAGACCGTGGGCCGGTTGACCTGGAAGTCGTAGTAGTCCTCGGCGTCAAGCGCCGCGAACACCTCGCCCTTCCACTCCCGATCCAAGTGCGCGACCGCGGTGGAGGCGGCGTCGCCGGCGTCGTTCCAGCCCTCGAACGCGGCCACCATGACCGGGTCGATCAGCTCGGGAACCCCCTCGAGCTCGATCACCCAGCGCCTCCTTCCGAAGTTCCTGCCGTACGGACCAACCTTACGGCTTTCAGGGGCCCGGCCCGCAGCCCCTGTGCACCGGCGGGTGGGTTCCTGGCCTTGATCGACTACCCATCCGTACGGGTTCGCACACGGCGCATCGCGGAGCCCGCCGCCCACGCGGGGACGACGGGCTCCGTGATGCGCCGCGGTGTGGGGAATCACTCGTCCCACAGGGTGCTCGGAGCCCCCTTCCGCACGTCCCACTGGCCTTCCCCCGTCGAGCCCTAACAGAGAGAAGTGCGGCCTCCGCGCCCTTGCCGACGACGAGTTCGATCCGGCCCAGGAGATCTGGTCGAGCGTCGCGGAGCCGGCACCATGGCGGCCGCATGGCATGAGTAAGGGGCGGCCTCCCAGGAGACCGCCCCTTACCCGTGCCGTGCTACCTGCCGAGCATCCCCTCGACCTTGGCGCGGATCTCGTCCGTCGCCAGACCGCGGATCGTCAGCGTCGTGCGGCGGCGCAGGACGTCGTCCGCCGTCTCGGCCCACTCGTGGTCGCGGGCGTAGGCGACCTGCGCCCAGATCTCCGGCGCGTCCGGGTGGACGCGCTCGGCGAGCTCCGGGTTCTCGTTCGCCATGCGGGCGATCTCGAAGGAGAGCGAACCGTAGTGCGTGGCCAGGTGCTTGGCCGTGTCGGCGGCCATGCGCGGACCGGGCGCGGGGCCGTCGACCAGCAGCCGGTGCGCGACCGCGTTCGGGTTGGCTATGCCGGGCAGCGGCATCCGCTTGGGCAGTTCGGACACGGGCTCGTAGTCCTCGCCCAGCGGCCCGCCCGGCAGCGACTCCAGCTTCCGCATGACCGTGCGGCCGATGTGGCGGAAGGTCGTCCACTTGCCGCCGGCCACCGACAGCATGCCGCCGCGGCCCTCGGTGACGACCGTCTCGCGCTTGGCCTTGGAGGTGTCGCCGGGACCGCCCGGCAGCACCCGCAGACCAGCGAAGGAGTAGGTGATCAGATCGCGGGACAGCTGCTGGTCGCGGATGGAGAACGCGGCCTCGTCCAGGATCTGCGCGGTGTCCTTCTCGGTGACCGCGACCTCGCCCGGGTCGCCCTCGTACTCCTCGTCGGTCGTACCGAGCAGCAGCATGTCCTCCCAGGGGAGGGCGAAGGTGATGCGGTACTTGTCGATCGGGGTGGCCAGGGCGGCCTTCCACGGGGAGGTCCGCTTGAGGACCAGGTGCGCGCCCTTGGAGAGCCGGATGGACGGAGCCGCGTTCGGGTCCTCCATCGTGCGCAAGTGGTCGACCCACGGGCCGGTGGCGTTGAGGACGAGACGCGCGCTGACGCCGAACTCGTCACCGCTCGTACGGTCCTTGAGCTCCGCGCCGGTGACCCGGCCGCGGGTGAACCGCAGCCCGGTGACCTCGGCGTGGTTGAGGACGACGGCGCCGGCGTCGACGGCCGCGCGGACCGTCATCAGCGCCATCCGGGAGTCGTTCATCTGGTCGTCGCCGTACACGGCCACGGCCTTCAGATTGTCCGTGCGCAGCTCAGGGACGTCCTGCGCGGCCTTGGAGGGGCTCAGCAGGTGCCCGACGCCGTCACCGAAGGCGGACAGCGCCGAGTAGGCGAAGACGCCCGCGCCCAGCTTGGCGGCGCCATGCGGGCCGCCCTTGTAGACGGGCAGGTAGAAGGTGAGCGGGTTGGCGAGGTGCGGTGCCACCTGGCGTGACACCGCACGCCGCTCGAAGTGGTTCTCCGCCACCAGCTTCACCGCGCCGGTCTGCAGATAGCGCAGACCGCCGTGGAGCAGCTTGGAGGAGGCGGAGGAGGTGGCGCCGGCGAAGTCACCGGCGTCCACCAGGGCCACCCGCAGCCCGGACTGGGCGGCGTGCCAGGCGGTGGAGATGCCGAGGATGCCGCCGCCGATCACCAGGAGGTCGTACGTCGCCTTGGAAAGCTGCTCCCGAGTCTCGGCGCGGCTCGGCAGGGAACCGGCAGCCGGGTGCGTCCCGAGGGCGGGGACGCTCTGCAGGGTGGTCATGTCGCTTACTCCTCGTCAGTTCTCTTCTTCGAGCCAGCCCATGGAGCGTTCGACCGCCTTCAGCCAGCTCTTGTACTCGCTGTCGCGCTTGTCGGCGTCCATGCGGGGGGTCCACTCGGCGGCCCTGCGCCAGTTGGCGCGCAGTGCGTCGGTGTCGGGCCAGAAGCCGACGGCCAGGCCGGCGGCGTATGCGGCGCCGAGGCAGGTCGTCTCGGCGACCATGGGGCGCACCACCGGCGCGTCCAGGAAGTCCGAGAGGGTCTGCATCAGCAGGTTGTTGGAGGTCATACCGCCGTCGACCTTGAGCGCGGTCAGTTCGACGCCGGAGTCCTTGGTCATGGCGTCGGTGATCTCGCGGGTCTGCCAGGCGGTGGCCTCGAGAACGGCGCGCGCGATGTGCGCCTTGGTGACGTACCGGGTCAGGCCGGCGATCACACCGCGGGCGTCGGAGCGCCAGTACGGGGCGAACAGTCCGGAGAAGGCCGGCACGAAGTAGGCGCCGCCGTTGTCCTCGACGGAGGAGGCGAGGGTCTCGATCTCGGCGGCGGAGTTGATCAGGCCCATCTGGTCGCGCATCCACTGGACGAGCGAGCCGGTGACGGCGATGGAGCCCTCGAGGGCGTAGACGGGGGCCTGGTCGCCGATCTTGTAGCCGACGGTGGTGATCAGGCCGCTGTAGGAGTTGATGACCTTCTCGCCGGTGTTCAGCAGCAGGAAGGTGCCGGTGCCGTAGGTCGACTTCGCCTCGCCCTCGGCGAAACACGTCTGCCCGAAGAGCGCGGCCTGCTGGTCGCCCAGTGCCGAGGCGACCGGGACGCCGTCCAGGACGCCGCCCTTGACGTGGCCGTACACCTCGGCGGAGGAGCGGATCACCGGCAGCACGGTCGCCGGGACCTGCATGGACTCCAGGATCTTCTCGTCCCACTCCATGGTGTGCAGGTTCATCAGCATGGTGCGCGAGGCGTTGGTGACGTCGGTGACGTGGTGACCGCCGTCCACACCGCCCGTCAGGTTCCAGATGACCCAGGAGTCCATGGTCCCGAAGAGGATGTCGCCGCGCTCGGCGCGCTCGCGCAGGCCCTCGACGTTGTCCAGGAGCCAGCGGACCTTCGGGCCGGCGAAGTAGGAGGCCAGCGGAAGGCCGGTCTCGCGGCGGAAGCGGTCCTGGCCGACGTTGCGGCCGAGCTCCTTGCACAGGGCGTCGGTGCGCGTGTCCTGCCAGACGATGGCGTTGTGGACGGGCTCACCGGTGTTCTTGTCCCAGAGCAGCGTCGTCTCGCGCTGGTTGGTGATGCCGATCGCCTTGACGTCGGCCGAGGTGATGCCGGCCTTCTCGATGGCGCTCGCCACGACCTCCTGGACGTTGGTCCAGATCTCGGCGGCGTCGTGCTCGACCCAGCCCGGCTTCGGGAAGATCTGCTCGTGCTCCTTCTGGTCGACGGAGACGATGCGTCCGTCGCGGTCGAAGACGATGCAGCGGCTGGAGGTCGTGCCCTGGTCGATCGCGGCGATGAACGGGCCGGTGCCGTGGGAGGAGGTGCTGGGGGTGTGTGCGTCGGTCACGGTTGCTCCCGGAAGTGTGGAAGAAGGACGGCTCAGGCGAACGCGATGTTGTAGATACCCGCGGCGAGGGCTCCACCGATCAACGGTCCGACGACCGGGATCCAGGCGTAGCTCCAGTCGGAGCCGCCCTTGTTCGGGAGCGGCAGCAGGGCGTGCACGATGCGCGGGCCCAGGTCACGGGCCGGGTTGATCGCGTAGCCGGTCGGGCCGCCCAGCGAGAGGCCGATACCGACGACCACGAAGGCGGTGATCAGGGCGCCGATCACACCGAGGCCCTTGCCGCTGTCGTTCAGACCCTGGGTGAGCACCGCGAGGACCAGCACGACGGTGCCGATGATCTCGGTGGCGAGGTTCTGCCAGACATTGCGGACCTCGGGGCCGGTCGAGAAGACGCCGAGTACGGGGCCGGCCTTGGGGGCGGCCTTCTGGTCGACCATGCCCTCCTCGTGCGGAGGCGCGGAGATGATCTCCGGGTCCGTGAGGTGGGCCTGGAACTGTCCGTAGTACGCGACCCAGACCAGGGCGGCACCGACTATGGCGCCGATCAGCTGGCCGGCGAAGTAGACCGGAACGTTGCTCCAGTCGCCGTCCTTGATCGCGATGCCGAGCGTGACCGCGGGATTGAGGTGGGCGCCGGACAGCGTGCCCGTCATGTAGACGGCGGTCATGACCGCGAAGCCCCACCCGAAGGTGATGGCGAGCCAGCCGGCGTTCTGCGCCTTCGAGCGCTTGAGTACAACGGCGGCGACGACGCCACCACCGAGCAGAATGAGTACGGCGGTACCAATGATCTCGCCGATGAAGATGTCGGAGCTGGACACCCGCGACTCCTTTGTCCTTCGTCCAGGGGAAGGCGAACCCCGGGTCCCTCCGGTGGTCCGTGCCCTCAGGTGAGGGCGTTGCCCGGCCGTTGGCGTTGCCACACTCTAGCGCGTATTGCCGGTAGGTGTTCGACAATGCCGACCGATGAACGGCAGTTTTGCGCCCCGGTTAACACGGAGTCAAGGGTTCTGTGGCCGAAAGTCGATTCGTTACCGAGGGGTCCCGCGCGGGCTGCGGAGAGCGCCCCGAGGCTCATATGTCCAGGTCAGGGGTGAGGGCGTCGGACGGCCGGTGCCCGCGCGAAGTGAGTCCGGGGGAGCCCGGCGTGGGTGCCGAGCGCCCAGGCGGGGCAAGGCCGAAGGGGCCCGGCGGGGGTGCCGGGCGCCCCAGTGGGGTCCTGGCCACCAATCCCGTCAGAAACGTGCGGGGCCGTCCGAAGCCGGAGCGTCAGAAGCGGCCGGCGCCCAGGTCGCGGGAGACCGCACGGGCGCAGTCCCGCACCGCGGCCACCAGCTCGGAGCGCAGCTCGCCGTCGTTGCACACCCGCTCCACCGCGCCCGTGATGGCGACCGCGCCCACCGGCATCCGGCGCCGGTCGTGGATGGGCGCCGCCACCGAGGCCACGCCCTCCCAGGTCTCCTCGACGTCCGCGGCCCAGCCGCGCGCGCGGGTCATGTCCAGGACGGCCTCGAAGTCAGGGAGACCGGTGATCGTGCGCGGTGTGAACGTCCGGCGCTCGACCTCCAGCACCTCGCTGTGTGCCACCGGGTCGTACGCCGAGAGCACCTTGCCCAGCGCCGTCGAGTGCAGCGGCTGCATCGCGCCGACCTCCAGCACCTGACGGCTGTCGTCGGGCCGGAAGACGTGGTGGACGATCAGGACGCCGTGCTGGTGGAGGACGCCCAGGTGGACGCTCTCGCCGCTGGAACGGGCCAGGTCGTCCGTCCAGACCAGGGCGCGGGCCCGCAGTTCGTGGACGTCCAGATAGCTGTTGCCCAGCCGTAGCAGCTCGGCGCCCAGCTGGTAGCGGCCCGAGGCCGCGTCCTGCTCCACGAACCCCTCGGCCTGGAGCGTGCGCAGAATGCCGTGGGCCGTCCCCTTGGCCAGGCCCAGGGAGGACGCGATGTCGGACAGGCCGAGCCGGCGCTCGCCACCCGCGAGCAGCCGCAGCATCGCCGCTGCCCGTTCAAGCGACTGGATGTTCTTCGCCATCGCCCGGCCTTCTCCCTTGCCGTTTGGATCCGTGGATCATGAAGTTCGACAATGCTGAACACTATCGGTCCATGCCGAACTTGTGTCACCACTGAAATTGCCCGTCAAGAGTCCGCGCAACCGCGCTCCCCCGTACGGGCCCCGCCACAGCATGCCGTCCGGCCCGTGGGACGACGTGTCCACCCCAGCGGTCCCGCGGTTACTCTGGCCCCGTGCGCCTTCCTCCGAAGACGCAAAGCCGACAGCCGTCGCACTCCAGGGAGCACAATCCATGGCCTCGTTGCCTACCCCTTCCGCTGACAGCCGGACCCGAGCCGCAGCCCTCCGTGAGGCACTCGCCACGCGTGTGGTGGTGGCCGACGGAGCCATGGGCACCATGCTCCAGGCGCAGGACCCCACTCTCGAGGACTTCCAGAACCTCGAAGGGTGCAACGAGATCCTGAACGTGACCCGCCCGGACATCGTCCGCTCGGTCCACCAGGAGTACTTCGCCGTCGGCGTCGACTGTGTCGAGACCAACACCTTCGGCGCGAACTTCGCCGCGCTCAACGAGTACGACATCCCCGAGCGCAACTTCGAGCTGTCCGAGGCCGGCGCCCGGATCGCCCGCGAGGTCGCCGACGAGTTCACCGCCTCCACCGGACAGCAGCGCTGGGTCCTCGGCTCCATGGGCCCCGGCACCAAGCTCCCCACCCTCGGCCACGCCGCGTACACCACCCTGCGCGACGCCTACCAGATCAACGCCGAGGGCATGATCGCCGGTGGCGCCGACGCCCTCCTGGTGGAGACCACCCAGGACCTGCTCCAGACGAAGGCCGCCATCCTCGGTGCCCGCCGCGCCCTGGACGCCGCCGGCCTCGATCTGCCGCTGATCTGCTCCGTCACCGTCGAGACGACCGGCACGATGCTGCTCGGCTCGGAGATCGGCGCCGCGCTCACCGCGCTGGAACCGCTCGGCATCGACATGATCGGGCTGAACTGCGCCACCGGCCCCGCCGAGATGAGCGAGCACCTGCGCTACCTCGCCCGGCACTCCCGGATCCCGCTGTCCTGCATGCCCAACGCCGGCCTGCCCGTGCTCGGCAAGAACGGCGCGCACTACCCCCTGACCGCGCCCGAGCTGGCCGACGCCCAGGAGACCTTCGTCCGCGAATACGGCCTCTCCCTGGTCGGCGGCTGCTGCGGTACGACCCCCGAGCACCTGCGCCAGGTCGTCGAGCGGGTCCGTGACCTCACGCCGACCGTCCGCGACCCGCGCCCCGAGCCCGGCGCCGCCTCGCTCTACCAGACGGTCCCCTTCCGTCAGGACACCGCCTACATGGCGATCGGGGAGCGGACGAACGCCAACGGGTCGAAGAAGTTCCGGGAGGCGATGCTGGAGGGGCGCTGGGACGACTGTGTGGAGATGGCGCGCGACCAGATCCGCGAAGGCGCGCACATGCTCGACCTGTGCGTGGACTATGTCGGCCGGGACGGCGTGGCGGACATGGCGGAGCTGGCGGGCCGGTTCGCGACCGCCTCCACCCTCCCCATCGTGCTCGACTCCACCGAGCTGCCCGTCATCCAGGCAGGCCTGGAGAAGCTCGGCGGCCGCGCGGTCATCAACTCGGTCAACTACGAGGACGGCGACGGGCCCGAGTCGCGTTTCGCCAAGGTCACCGCGCTCGCCAAGGAGCACGGCGCGGCGCTGATCGCGCTGACCATCGACGAGGAGGGCCAGGCCCGTACCGTCGAGAACAAGGTCGCCATCGCCGAGCGGATCATCGACGACCTGACCGGGAACTGGGGCATCCGCGAGTCGGACATCCTCATCGACACGCTCACCTTCACCAT